>JAZQUX010000119.1:0-10579 GCA_045631585.1 Eubacteriales bacterium
ATCGTCCGTGCCGGGCTGATCTGTACCCGGCTGATCCGTGCCGGGTTGATCTGCACCTGGCTGATCGGGATTGGTCGGATCATTGTCCAAAATATCACCATACAGATTTTGCTTGCCGCAAAGGTCGCACACGCCGTCAAAATCATCATCGGCATGAGCCAAACACTCAGGCATCTGAGGTCCTGCATCGCCCTTGAGCGCATTCATCACAGACAATATCGGCTTAAAGTTCTCTATATCAATTTTGATATTGCCGTATTTAGAAACAATACTGGAACGCAAGGGATAATATTTAGAAAGCCAAGACTCAAATGTCGACTGAAAACTGCCATCCAGATACGTCTGAGGCGTCAGTTCTTTCAATACAATCCTATCCTCCTGCATGGACGCATCTGCCTGGTCGGGGCCGTCCATTGCCATCAGAGCCATAGGAAAGATCATTACCGCAAAAAATGCGAGAATGATGGTTAAGCGGATCACAAAATTGACATTTGAAGGTTTTTTGTCCATCAATATGTCCTCCGTTTCTCTTTTTGATAAGCGAATTTACAAGGTGCGGACAGTTCCCCACCATAGCAAGTTATTTTACCATGTTTTCACAGAAAAAGCAATAGCTTTGGCACATTTTTTTCGATTTGTCAAAAGAAATCGCCGTTTTGTTGTGCAACATGACGGAAAAAGGCTGATAAAAAATCAGCAAAACGCACAAAGTCGTTTTGCTGATTTTATCACTGAGATATTGTTACGAATTGCCTCGTTTCAGCTGCAGCATTTCGTGCTTAATGTCCCACAGCTTTTGCGACAAATCCACATAATAATTATGCGGATTGCTAAAGCGGCGAACTTCATCCCACATACTTTCAATTTCACGGAAGCAGTGCGCACGAATCTCTCCCAAGGTGGGAAGATCATATACCAGCTCTCCGCCCTTAAACACTTGAACGTGAAGGGGTTTGGCTACATAATCTGTGAGTAGCTTTCGTTTCCAAGTATGCTCGGGATCAAACAACTCATAAGGCTGGCTATCATCCACTTCTTCGTCGTACAGGCACAAAAGATCTGCCTCGGCCTTGCCGCTCTCGCGGCCGTACAGACGGTACACCTTTTTGAAATGGGGGGTCGTAATCTTTCCAACGTTTTCGCTGATTTTAATTTTGGGGATGATGTCGCCCTTGTCATTTTCCACCGCACACAGCTTGTACACTGCGCCAAAGACGGGATCACTCTTGGCGGTAATCAAGCGCTCGCCCACACCAAAGCCATCCACTTCTGCGCCCTGTCGGATCAACTCGCGGATGATATATTCATCCATGGAGTTGGAAACGATGATTTTGCAATCATACAGTCCCGCATCGTTGAGCATCTTGCGTACTTTTTTGGTTAAATAGGTGACGTCGCCCGAGTCGATACGCACGCCGCATTTGGTAATTCCCTTGGGCAGCAACACTTCGCGGAAGGCGCGGATGGCATTGGGAATACCGGATTCCAAGACGTTATAGGTATCTACCAACAGCGTTGCATTGTTAGGATAGATTTCACAATAGGTACGGAAGGCCGTATATTCATCATCGAACATCTGCACCCACGAATGGGCCATCGTACCGGTCGCAGGCACACCGAACACCTCGTCGGTAATGGTGCAGGCGGTAGCATCACAGCCGCCGATATAGGCAGCTCTTGCACCGAGAATTGCCGCATCCGCGCCTTGTGCACGACGAGAACCAAACTCGCTGATCATTCTTCCCTTGGCCGCGCGGGTCAGACGGCTGGCCTTGGTTGCGATCAGGGACTGGTGGTTGATCATCATCAGAATGTAAGTTTCGATGAATTGCGCCTCAATCGCGCGGGCGCGGACGGTAATCAAAGGTTCACCGGGAAAAACTACGGTTCCTTCGGGAATCGCCCACATATCCCCCGTAAAACGGAAGGTGCGCAAATATTCCAAAAATTCTTCAGAAAAACAACCCTTAGAGCGCAGATATTCAATATCTTCATCACTAAAGTAGAGCGCCCGGATGTACTCAACAATTTGCTCCAGACCCGCCGCAATAGCATAACCGCCATCATCGGGATTGTCACGGTAGAATAGATCGAAATAGACGATCTTATCTCCTATGCCGGAAGCAAAATAACCATTACCCATGGTCAGCTCGTAAAAATCGCACAGCATGGTAAGATTGCGGGAAATGTCTTTCATGATTCCATTCCTCCTCGGAAGCACTTGATTTCTATATCTATATTCTAACACAATCCCTGCCCGTTTGCAATAGTTCGGGGAAACTTCTTGCAAGAAGTTTCCCCGAGTTTTTATATTCTCATAACAAGATACAAATCAATCCGCGACTTCCTTCATTGATAATGCGCTCCAGCGTTTCGGAAATGCGCTGACGAGAATCGTCCGACATGTGCTCCAGTTTGGTGTGCAGTCCTTCATTGACCAATTCGTACAGCGTTTTGCCGAACAGGTTGGACTGCCAGATCGAAGCAGGATCTTCCTCAAACTCACTCATCATATACTTCACCAGATCCTGCGATTGCTGTTCCGTTCCTACAATGGGATTGATCTCGGTTTCAATATTGGCGCGTATCATGTGGATGGACTGGGCCGATGCTCTCAAATGAACGCCATATCCGCCCGCCTGCTTGACAATCTCCGGCTCTTCCAAATGAAGTTCGGAAACCTGAGGCATGACGATGCCATACCCGTTCTCGTTGGCAGAGCGGAGGGCGTCGGCAACTTTATCATATTCAACCTTCATTTGTGACAATGCAACCAATCGGTTCATCAGGTCGGCTTCTCCTTGGATATCAAGGCCGCTGAGCTCACTGATCACGCCATAATACAGACCCTGCGCAGGCGTGATGCAAATATGCGCGTGACCACACCCCAAATCCAGCCGTTCTACTTTACAATCGTCCACATAGTCATTTTGCTTCAATGCTTCAAACGCAATACCAACGTCTCCCGCCTTGCGAATGTTCTCTGCGCACCGACGGACATCTTGCTCCACCGATCGGCGAACCCGATGCGCCTGATCCAGCGAAATCAACCATTCAGGCAACTCCACTTCAATTTCACAGACAGGAAACTCATGCAATAGCATTTCAAGGATATGTCGTATGTCATCCGCGTTGAGATCCAGACAGTTGACCAAGGCCACAGGAACACCGTACTTCCCCTCCAACTCATACGCAAGGTCGATCGCGTCCTTGGCAGAGGGATTGACCGTATTCAAAATGATGGCAAACGGCTTCCCAATGCTTTTCAATTCACTCACGATACGCTCCTCCGCCTGCACATAAGAAGCCCGCGGAATATCGCCGATGGTGCCGTCTGTCGTGACCAGCATACCGATGGTCGCATGATCGTAAATGACCTTACGGGTGCCCATTTCCGCCGCCCGAACGAAGGGCATCGGCTCCTCTTGCCAAGGCGTGCGAACCATGCGGGGTTGACCGTTTTCTTCTGTTCCCAGCACATCAGGAACCAAATAACCCACACAATCGACCATACGTACACGAGCGCTGATTCCATCCGTCAGCGTCACCGTGACCGCCTCGTCGGGAATAAATTTCGGTTCTGTCGTCATCACGGTCTTACCGCCCGCCGATTGTGGCAGTTCATCCCGTGCGCGGTCGCGGACATAGCCCTCCTCCATTCCGGGCAGAACCAATGCCTCCATAAAACGCTTGATAAAGGTGGATTTCCCTGTCCGTACCGGCCCCACCACGCCAATGTAAAATTCCCCGCCCGTCCGCGCGGCGATGTCCTTATAGATTGATTGTTCCGGCGTCATTTGCTGTATCTCCCTTCCCTTGGTTGCAAGTTTGCGATGCTGGATCGCCTTTATTCAATGCAATATATGCAATCGGTGAAAAGATTATACGCCAAAAGATGAAAAAGCACCGACGTTCGTCAGTGCTTTTTCATCTCAAATCTGCGCAAAGAAGATTTCAATTTGCTCTTTGGTCGCGCCAATGGTTCCTTGTATCATCGCATCCGAACCGCCGCCGCGTCCTGTGAGCTTTGCGTTCAATTCTTTGCCAAAAGCTCGCAAAGGAAGATGACGGCTCACGCAAACGTAGCGATATCCGCCCTCGATGGCACAAAATACAGCACAAATACCTTGCGGAACACGATCTGCACCGCGATCCGCCATGCCTCTTTGGATGTTGGCATCCATATCAGCCTCGAAGAACAACAGATTTCCCTGTGCATCCGGAATAGCCGCAGTCAATTTGACCTCGCTCAACTCACGTCTGGTCGCGCTCAAAGCGGCGCGAGTGGTCATGAGATCCTCCGCCATTTTTTCCGTACTTTCTACCGCCTGCCAAGGCTTGACGCTTTGGCGGCGCGTGATCGTCAGAATATCTTCATGCTTGCGGGCATAGTCGGACAGCGCTCGTCCGCCGCATAGCACCCAAAGACGCATACCGCCTTTGTGATGAATGGCGCTGACAACTTTGATCAGTCCAACCTCTCCCGTTCGCTTCACATGAGGGGCGCAACAAGCGCAAGCATCTACTCCTTCAATGGTAACGATGCGGACGTGTTCGGAAAGATCCAGTTTGCTGCGATAATTCAAATTTGAAAGGGTTTCGGCATCGGGATACACGGCAGTCACCGCCGTATTGGCCCACACGGCACGGTTGGCGGCCAACTCCAATTCCTGCAGTTGCTCCGCGGTCAGTTTTCCATCGAAATCCATGGTCATTTCATCGTCGTTCAAATGAAAACCTACATTTTCCAGTCCCCATTTGGAGTGAGCAATGCCCGACAGAATATGCTCGCCCGTATGATTTTGCATACGGTCAAAGCGTACAGCGGCATCCAACTCCCCACGCACGATTTCTCCGACCTTCACAGGCGAATCAACGTAATGCAGAATCCGGTCATGTTCCATCTGAACATCGCGCACTTCCAGTCCGCGGATGCTTCCTCGATCCGCGTACTGTCCGCCGCCTTCGGGAAAGAATGCCGTTCGATCCAGCTCAATCAGGTATCCTTTTCCTTCAACATATTCACACGATAGAACACGGGCATCAAAAGAATACTGCTCGCTGTCTGCCTCGTATAGCTTTTCTGTTACTGTCTGTTGTTTTGCTATCATTGTTTCTCTTCCGTCTTGATCGGGATAATTTCAATCGTAATATCTCCGATGAGCGCGTTGTAGGCAATTTCTTCCAGCGTCTGCAATTCTAGAAGATCACGCTCATTTTCATCAAAATACGCCTTCGCGCCTTCGAAGTCGTAGGTTTCCTTACCGGCCTGCGTCATCAGCTCGTTGAGGCTGTCTATATTCGCCTCGGTGTAGGTTTCCAGTGCCTTCTGATATTGCTCCTCGGTATATTCGAAGCCCTCAGCGGCAAACACGGCATAATACACCATATCGCCCTTAACAACGTCGCAGCAAGCCGCAAACAAATCAGCCAAGGTGATGCCCTGCAGCTGCAGATACGAATCCAAGGGCCATCCGTAGTATGCAGCATAGTAGCTGTACATACTGTAATAGTAGCTGTAATAATACATAACCGCATCTTCGGGGTACTTCTCAGCGGCAGCATTCTCTGCTATCTTTTTCCAAAATGCAGAACGGAGGCAAGCATCGTAGGCCTGCTGTTGCATATCTGCTCTCAGATCAACCTTAAAGTCTTCTGCCGAGGTAAATTCGCCCTCGGTGTAGTCCGTCACGAACTCATCCGTCAGTTGAGGATCACCAATAATGTAATGAACTGTAAAGGTGAAGACTGCATCCTGACCTGCCATATCCGCCGCAGGATAATCGTCCGGGAACGTCACGGGAACGTCAAATGTCGTGCCGGGCATGGCACCAACCAAACCTTCAACAAAACCCGGAATATAGCTATTCTCCTCTTCTACAGCAATCGTTTGATTTTGGGCCGAACCGCGATCAAACGCTACTCCGTCCTTCTTGCCAACGTAATCCACAACGACTACGTCTTTCCATGCGACAACACGATTTGTGATTTTAGCATCGGGATGATGCTCACCGAGGATGGTGTTGATACGATTGTTGAGCAATTCATCCGTAATGGTGTAGCGCTCTTCCTCGATCGACACCTTAAATTTCTTATATTTGCCAAGCGTGATGTACTCGGTAATGTTCAACTCGGCATAATTGGGCAGTTGGTAATCCTTTTTGGAATCGTAATCATTGTAGTCGAACACGCCATCGGTGGCGGGGTCCTTTTGTTCTTCCTTTTGATCACCCTCTTCCGTGTTGCCACCTTCGGAGGAATTGGGAGAATCTTCGGGTGTTTGATCGTCTTGGGGCGTTTGACAAGCGAACAGAGAAACGGTCATCACCATTGCCAACAGAAGCGTCAGTAATTTTATCATCATTGCTTTCATTGTGTGTTTCCTTCCTTACACATCATCATTGTTTCAAATAAGGAAAAAGACTCGTCGCATCATCACTGATGTCCCGAGTCCTTTCCTTTGAACGCAAAGCGAATCAGGCTCATGCCTCTTCCTTGACGTTCAGAACCTTCTTACCATTGTAGTAACCGCAAACCTTGCAAACGCAGTGGGGACGAACCATCTCACCGCAAGCCGGGTTGGAACACTTTACCATACCGGGCAGGGTCAGCTTGCTGTTGTTGGAGCGACGCTTGTCTCTGCGAGCGCTCGATACCTTTTTCTTTGGTACTGCCATTGACGTACACCTCCTTAAATTTCGTGAGGGTTAAGCTCACTTCACTGTATATTTTTTTATTATGATTCATTCTCTTCTTGATTCAGCAACGTGCCGAGAATGGCCAGTCGCGGATCAATCTCACGGGTCGGGCAACCGCACGTACCCTCGCGGCGTGGTTTGCCGCATTTAGGACAAAGCCCCGGGCAATCTTCCTCGCAAAGCAACCGCATGGGGAAGGCTAAGATCAACGCCTCGCGCAATTCTTCGTCCAAATCAAGCTCGCCGCCTTCAATGATGACGTATTCGTCTACGTTATCTTCCAGCTGCTCTTCTGTCAAAGTTCCCTCGTTGGCAACCGTTCTCTCAAATTCCAGAGCAAACGTGTCGTTCACAGGAGCCAGACATCTGGCACACTCGCCTGCGTAAGCAAGCTGTGCCTGCAGAGTCAGGCGCATATAACCCGCTTCATTGGTAATAACGCCCGTTACATGGGCATCTCCCTCAAAGGTCACGCCATTGATGGGTTCGGGCGAAAGCATGTAATCTACCGAAATACGGGAAACTTCGCCGCGCAGCATCGGACGCATATCCAGCTTCATGGCGCTCACCTCCACCGTTTTTTGGAACTTTACCGTCACAAATCAAAAGAACACAAAATGCGACGCTATATATTATAACGGATAATATTGAAAAAGTCAAGTGTTTTTTGAAGTTTGAATGAAATTCTTTTTTGTTTTTTCTCACTTTTTTGGCCTACAACAGTAAAATCTCCATTCTTTGAGCCAAGCGTTGACAAATCCGCCCTTTTCCTGTATAATGGGCATAATTCCAAAGGAAAGAGGTCCGTTATGACTCCTCACAACATTCGGGCAAAAGAACTATTTGAATCGGGCGCACAATGTGCACAAGCTGCCTTTGGCGCGCTATGTGATGTCACAGGAATTTCCCTGGATGACGCGCTGGCGCTGTCCGCCTCGTTTGGTGGTGGCTTCGGACGTATGCGAGAGGTGTGCGGCGCCTTATCGGGAATTCTCATGGCAGTTGGTATGCACTTTGGCCACTATCCGCTCGGCGACGCACAAACCGGCGCCAACAAAGACCGTCACTACCGCCTGACGCAATACGTCAGCGCGGCCTTCAAGCGCAAGGTCGGCTCCATCTACTGCTACAAGCTGTTAGATCTTCCGCACGCAGCGCACCCCCCCATCAGCCAACCGCGAACCGCCGATTTTTACCAAACGCGCCCCTGTCTTGACATCATTTTAGCTGCCATCGAGGTATTTGACGAGCTGCTTATCGCCGAACAGGACGGCACACTGGAGGAGCGGATCGCTCCTGAAAAAGCCGCCGGTGTAACGGCGTATCTGAATGAATAAGCGTATGATCAAAAACGTTATTTTCGACGCATACGGAACCTTGATTTCCACCGGTGACGGCTCTGTCAAAGCCACGCAAGCCATTTTTCATCGGCACGCACCCCTGTTAGATGCCAAAGATATTTACCGCGAGTGGAAGCAACACCACCGCCGTCACATAGATACGTTGACCGAGTTTATCACCGAAAAAGAAATCTTCATCCGCGACTTGACAAGGCTTTACGATAAATACCACATTTCAAGTTGTGCAGCAGTGGACGTCGAACCCATGATCGCGTCCCAATACGGCCGCGATTTATTTCCCGAAACACGCGACGCGATACACGATCTGTCATCATCGTATCACATTGCCATCGGCTCCACAACCGACAGCGAACCGCTGGTGTATAACTTAAATCGCGCAGGATTACGTATCAACCACGTGTTCACCTCGGAATCGTTGAGAATATACAAACCCAAAAAAGAATTTTACGAAGCAATCCTTGACTATATGGGTTGGAATGCGCATGAGACCTTGTTCGTAGGAGATTCGTTGACGGATGACGTCATCGGCCCCAAAAATGCGTGCATGAAAGCAATCCTGCTGGATAGAAAAGGTATCTACCTTGAGCAAAAAACGCATCCCGCGCCCGATGCCGTGATTCAAAATTTGGCACAATTAAAAGATATTATTCCAACAATCACCTAAGTTGACGGAAAGGAGTCCCACATGAAAGCCGTCGGAATTATATGTGAATACAATCCTTATCATGCAGGGCACGCTCGCCAACTGTCCGCCGCCCGCCGCGAAGCCGGAGCCGACGTTGTCATTGCCGTCATGAGCGAGCACACGACTCAGCGGGGCGAGTTGGCAGTCGCGGACGGATATGTGCGCGCCGAGACAGCCCTTCGCTGTGGTGCCGATATTGTCGTAGGTCTCCCCTTTCCCTACTCATCTGCCTCCGCTGAATTTTTTGCTTTGGGCGGTGTTCGTATTTTGAATGCGCTTGGAGCCGATTGCATCCATTTTGGCAGCGAATGCGGTGATATTGACACGCTAAGGGACGTGGCGGATCGGCTATATTCGCCCGATTTTTGTCTGGCGCTGACCGAATATCAAAAAACACACCCGGAGCTTGGTATCATGCAA
This sequence comes from Eubacteriales bacterium, assembly GCA_045631585.1. GTDB lineage: Bacteria > Bacillota > Clostridia > Oscillospirales > CAG-272 > SIG644. The sequence goes on from JAZQUX010000119.1 coordinate 9,165, forward strand.
TGCCGAGAAACGGTATATCAGCAACATTACGGGCACCCTCTACCAAGCGGCTCCAACGACCTACTCGCCATGGCTTATATAAACGCGCTGAGAGCCACGAACAGCCCTGTGACTCCCTTGACCATCCGTCGCCGCGGACAGGCTTACAACGACGATAAAATCCCCTTGGCAGGCCAGTATCCCAGCGCAACCGCGCTAAGATCTCTGTGGCAGACGGGCGGATTGGAATCTCTCAGGCCCCATTTGCCCTCCCCAGTGCTGGAAACCATGGAGCGGGCGGAAGAAAACGGGCTTGCTCCCCTGTCATTTGACAAGCTCAGCGCCGCTGTTTTGGCGTTTTATCGCACGGCCTGCGCCGATGAACTCGCGCAATGCGCTGATATGGAATTGGGCTTAGCCGAACGTTTGATTGAAGCTGCCCAACATGCGACTTCCTTGTCAGAGCTTTTCGCCCTTGCCGCGACCAAACGATACACAACTGCTCGTTTGCGCCGAGCTCTGCTCTTCGGGCTGTGCGGAGTGGAACCGGAGGATGTACGCCGTCCTCCCGCGTATGTCCGTCTATTGGCGGCCAGCCGCGCAGGGTGTGAGTATCTTGCTTCTATCCGCAAAACGTGCCCGCTGACCATTGTAACCAAACCCGCTCATCTTCCCGATTCCGAACAAGCAACGCGCCAACGCACCATCGAAAAGCGTTTGGAAGCACTGGTCACGCTCACCTATCCTACTCCAAAATCCGCTTTTTATCTGATCAAACAGCATCCAACGATTGAAAAGTAACCGGATTTTTCAAAATAAATGCCTCGCCCCTTGACTTTTGTGTTGAGTTATGGTAAACTGGTATGGTATATGATAAGATCGTATCAGCCACTTTGTGGCGAAAGGAGAATACAATGGCAAACGAAGGATTGAATTTGGTCAACGGAGAATATTTGGAATACCGCGGCAAGCCGCTGGTTCGCGAGGGTGACACCATTTGCTATGGTGACATGAACGAAAAGTGTATTTTGATTCTTGAAATCATCTCTTATAAGGAAGTTGAGGGCAAGAAGTTGCCTGATAAGATTATCATTCAGGTCATCGATTCGAAAGACCCCAACAAGATCATTCGTCAAGGCTCTTACAGCGGCCTGCACGACGCCTTTACCATGGGCGAGATCTGGTTGGATCAGGCTCTTCAGCAGTAATAAGAAGACGTAAGGTGGAATGGTTGTGCGCTATTCCCAAGGCACTACAGCAAGCTCGTGAGGCCTTCCCTACGAGCTCCACGGAAGTCCATAGTAAAGGAAAAGGCGGCAAAAACCGACTATACTGAGATATACAACTTGATGAGTAATGTTGTTGATGGTATTTCAATTGAAACTGTTTTTCCCAACATTTTAACTCAAATGTTAATTCGTGGCGCAATTTACCTG
>JAZQUX010000120.1:0-7850 GCA_045631585.1 Eubacteriales bacterium
ATCTCTTTCGTCACGCGAGAGGAAGGGTTTGCGGGCGGCGTGATGATCTCCGCGTCTCACAATCCGTTTTCTGACAACGGCATCAAGCTGATCAATCAGAACGGGGAAAAAGCGGACGACGTGCTGATCGGGCAGATCGAAGATTTTTTGGATACGCCCGACCCGGGTGACGTGCTGCTCCCCGCCGCGCGCGGTGAGGAGATCGGGCGGGTGATCGATCACACGGCGGGAGGAAACCGCTATTTGGCCTACCTTCTTTCCTTACCCCGCCACTCGTTCCGCGGGTTGCGCGTGGGCTTGGATTGCGCCAACGGAAGCGCTTTTCGCATCGCCCAAACCCTCTTCTCCGCGCTTGGTGCCCAGATTTTCCCCATCGGCGCCTCCCCTGACGGGCTGAACATCAATCAAAACGTCGGTTCTACCCACATAGAAGCTCTTGCGGAGTTGGTCCGGCGGCAACAGTTGGACGTAGGATTTGCGTTTGACGGAGATGCGGATCGCTGTCTGGCCGTCGATGAGCGAGGGCAAGTGGTGACGGGAGATCACATCCTGTATGTCCTGGCGATGGAATGGCGACGCCGAGGCCTGCTCAAGCAAGACACGGTTGTCACGACGGTGATGTCCAACATGGGACTGTGGCGGGCGCTGGACAGCATGGAAATGCGGACAATCACCACCGCCGTGGGAGATAAATACGTTTACGAGGCCATGGCGAAGGAAGGCTGTTGCTTGGGCGGGGAGCAATCGGGGCATATCATTCTCCGCCCCTTTGCCAACACAGGCGACGGTCTTTTGACCGCCATGATGCTGGCCGACGTTATGGTAGACCAAAAATTGCCGCTCTCCCGTCTAACCGCGGGGATTCGGCTGTATCCGCAGAGAACGTACAATCTCAAAACCGATCAAAAAGAGGCCCTCCTTCATCGCCCGTCGGTGGTAGCGGCGCTGGAAACGGCCGAACGCACACTCTCCGATCGCGGCCGCATTCTCTTGCGTGCCAGCGGAACAGAGCCGTTGGTTCGGCTGATGGTAGAAGCCGAAACGGAAGAACAGTGCCAAATCGCAGCCGAAGGGGTGCTTTTCGCCATGAAAGCAGTGGCGGGGGAGGTGTAAGATGCAAGAGCAGATCTTGTTCGGCTTATGGAAAAACGCAGAAAAGAACACGCTGGCCGCTCCGTATTTGCGCGCCGCGTGCCACCCTTGGGACATATTGGATGAATTGGAGGACATCATTCGCGCCATAGGAAACGTCTTACCCTCGGACGAATATGCGCACCCGTCGGACAATGTATGGATCGCCCTCACGGCACGCATATCTCCTGCCGCCCACATCGCAGGCCCCTGCATCATCGGGCACAACACGGAACTGCGTCCCGGCGCCTATCTTCGGGGCAAGGTCATCATCGGCAAAGGAGCCGTCATTGGGAACTCCACGGAGCTGAAGAGCTGTGTGCTGTTTGACGGTGCGCAAGTACCGCATTTCAACTATGTCGGTGATTCCATTTTGGGACATCGAGCGCACCTGGGGGCGGGGGCCGTGACCTCCAACGTCAAGAGCGATCGCTCCGAGGTTTTTTGCACGTTGGAGGGGCATCGAATCGCAACCGGGCGCCGCAAACTGGGCGCTTTGATTGGCGATTGGGGAGAAATCGGATGCCATACGGTTCTCAATCCCGGCACGATCATTGGGCGAGAAAGCATCGTGTATCCCTGCCTTTCGGTCAGAGGGTATGTCAAAGAACGGTGCATTTACAAAGGGGATGGACACATCGCTGACCGGATATAAAAACAGAGGCGTGAACCTGTTGCACAAGTCCGTTTTCACGGACTTGTGCAAACCATCACGCCTCTGATCATTTTCTTCTCTTTGCTTCAAAAAACTCGCTCAATATTTCGGCGCAATCCGCCCCCAGCACGCCCGAAACAATCTCCGCTTTGTGATTGAGCGGATAAGAATTGATCGACAGCACACTGCCCATCGCGCCTGCTTTGGCATCTTTCGCCCCGAATACCACACGCCCCACACGCGCGTTGATAGCCGTTCCGGCGCACATGGGACAAGGCTCCAACGTGACGTACAAGGTACAATCACTCAAGCGCCAACGCCCCAACTCCCGACACGCGGCTTCCATGGCCAACAATTCGGCATGGGCCGTCGCCACGCCGTCCGTCTCGCGGCGGTTATATCCACGGGCAATGATCCGGTCATCTTTGACAACCACAGCGCCCACCGGCACCTCGCCCAATTCACGCGCACGCCGCGCCTCGGCCAGCGCTTGCGTCATAAACCATTCGTCTCTTGTCATAACAGTTCCTATCCATTCATACAAATCACAAGCACCATTTCAGCAATGCTGATGCCCCAAAATACGATCATGGGCAAGGTGAAAAATCCTCGGTATACACCGCATAAGAGCGGCGCGCCGACACGCAACGGTGACGACGTTGGACGACGTTGGTCGCGGTCTTTTCTGCGAAGGAGCAGCGCAATACAAACGACGCCCATCGCCACCACACTCGCCTCAATCAGCTTCTGCAAATAAAATCCGGTCGGATATTGCAACCGATTCCAAAGAATTTCATTGGTCACCGATATCAAATTATTGAACAGGTGGATCAGCACACCGGTCCAAACAGAGCCGCTTTCCACAACAGCCAGCCCCAACACCAGGCCCGCGACCGTGGTGTACAGCATTTGCGCGGGATTGGCGTGCATCAGGCCAAACAAAAGGGCGCTTCCGACCACGGCAACCGTCTTTCCGTAGGGCAGTAGTTGCGACAACACCAAGCCACGGAACAAAAACTCCTCGCAAAAAGCGGGGACAACCGCCACGGAGATGAACCAAAGAACCGCCTGAACGACCGGGATGGACGGATCCGGCGTCGCATAGGTGGCCGTCTTTATCATGCCGAACAGATCCAACAGGCCCGCATTGAGTTGAGCCGCGCAAAAAATGACAGCAACCGAAGCGGCAATCACAAGGCCAATGCGAGGCGACAGCAAAGGAGACGTCGGCATGGGAATGCGCTTGCCCCGAGGCGTCATCCAACGAAAGACCAACACCGGCAGCATAAAAGAAAGGGTATAGAAGGTCATGTCGAGCAGCTGAATCAAAACTTGCCCCACATCTTGCCCCATGCGAAAATAGAGCAGCGTATATACGGGGGAGCGAAACAGCGAATAGCACGAATAAATCAGCAAAAACGATAGCAAAGCCACGCCCAGTTTGCGGGTGGTATTCAGATAAGTCACAAATCGGCCGTCACAATTTGCCGCTTGCAAACATTTTCCTCTCAGCTTCATGCCATCCCTCCTTTGCTTTTCTGATTACCATTATACCGCAAAGCGCGCGCTCCGTCAAGAGCCGCGATGAAAACTGTCGAGCAAACTTCCGCGCCTTTCGTCTTGACAACCCAGGCGCAATATGATAAAATGAAAGGAGATGATCACACAGGAGGCAAGAAGATGGAGCTGGAACAAAAACGATTTACCAAAAATGACGCGGGCTTTGTCTGCGCTCACTGCGGCCGCGAGGTTCAGCCGTTGGGCTATACGTCTCGCAATCACTGTCCCTTCTGCTTGTGGTCATTGCACGTCGATGTCTCCCCCGGTGACCGCGCCAACACCTGCCGCGCCCCTATGCAACCTATTCGCGTCGAGCCCGACCGCCGTCGCGGCTATATTATCATTCACCGCTGTACCAAATGCGGCGAGATCGGACGCAACCGCGCCGCTCACGAGGCAAGCGTACAACCCGACAATCTTTCGTTGCTCATCCGCTTAACGGCGGGCGAGCTTCCGAACCAATAAGGAGACAGGCATGCTGATTGAACAAATCCAAGAATTGAAACAAACCACGGGGCGGCTGTTGGGCGTGGATTTCGGCGACGTCCGAACCGGACTTGCGCTGTCGGATGCTGCTCGCTTTTTGGCATCCGGCCTTGCCACTATTCGACCGGGCAGTATGACCAAAACGGCGCTGTCCGTCGCTCAAGCGGCCCGTGACCATAAGGTCACAGGCATTGTCGTCGGTCTTCCCGTGAACATGAACGGTTCGCAGGGCGAGCGAGCCGAGCACGCCCGTATGTTCGCCGCCATGCTGGACGAGCAGGTGCCCGATCTTCCCATCGTACTGCTGGACGAGCGCATGACCACCATGGCCGCCGCTCGCTATCTCAACGAAACCAACACCCGCGGTCAGAAACGCAAGCAGGTGATCGACACGCTATCTGCTGAGATCATTCTGCAAAACGCACTCGACCGTCTGAAGCATTGCTGACTTGCCATCAAAGGAGCTATTATGGATTACGAGAAAGAATATGAAGAATATACAGAAACAGCGATGAGCCGTGGACGGCTCATCTTCAAAAAGTGCCTCAAATACGCCTTCCGCGGTCTGATTGTCGGCATCCTCGCACTGCTAAGTTGGCGCATCTTTTTTTCGGGAAGCCTTCCCAAAAGCATGAAGCAGCTAATCGTGACCGACAGCTTGCATCAGGCATATTTGGACAAAGGCGATGGTCTGCTTCTCTACACGCAGGAGTTTGACCCGGTCAACATGGAGGATACCACCGCCGGCTATTTCTGGGTCAGCGATGCCGTCTTTATTCCCGATGCCAACCAGGTACAGGTGGTCATTCGCTATAACAACAGTACCCTTGGCCACATCGCAAAGGATTTTTCACTGGAACAAGCCCCGTCTCGCGAGGATAACGTTGTAGACGTCACGCTGGCCATTGCGGTCGATCCCGATCCCACCAACAAAACGACCGCCGATCGCGAGATCATTCGCGTCCATGCGTCTCGGGTAGAGAGCGACACTACCTCGATGTACAACTATCGCCGTTTGGTATTTGACAACATCCCCGAGGGGCTGGTCAACATCATTTGCATCTCGGTCGATTTTTACTACGTTGGTAGCATCAACTACGACACCCCGCCCTACGGAACGATTATCATTTACGATCCGGCCGGTGAAGAGGTGACGACCGAAGAGTTGTCTTCGCGCGACAAAAAGGCGATTGCGGCCTACACGCCTGCGCAGTAAGGAGAGCGGAATGAAGCACGTGGATATTTACACCGACGGTGCCTGCCGCGGAAACCCCGGACGGGGCGGATGGGGCGCGATTTTAGTGTACGGTTCCATCGAAAAGGAGCTGTCGGGCGGCGAGCGGGAAACCACCAACAACCGCATGGAGCTGACGGCGGTGATCTCGGCGCTAAAGGCTCTGCGCGAGCCTTGTCATGTCACTCTGACATCCGATTCCAAGTACGTCATTGATGCCATTACCAAAGGGTGGGCTGTTTCATGGCGCGCCAAAGGATGGAGAAAGGCAGACAAGTCCCCGGCGTTGAACGTGGATTTGTGGGAGACGCTGTTGGGACTGTTGGAGAAGCACACGGTTGATTTCGTATGGGTTCACGGACACACGGGACATCCGTACAACGAGCGATGCGACGCACTGGCGACGGCTTTTGCGGACAGTTTTATATGAGAACAAAAAGGTCTGCATGGATTAAATTCCATGCAGACCTTCTCTTTATGCAATTCATGTGAGACTGAATTTTATACGACTTCGCTTTTTGACGATCATAACGCGGGCTTATTATTTGGTGCTTATCTAAAGTCTCGTTACCCGCTTATGAAGAATTTTGCTCTGCAAAATTCTTCCCATAGAAATTAAAATTTCATGGCTCGCGCTGATCTGTACCGGCTTTTATGTTCATTCTTTCTCATGCGAGAAAGAACGAACCAAGAAAGTGAACTTAAGGACCTAATGCCCTTAAGAAACCCGCAAAACTTTTCACTTTGGCATATCTGCCGCTCGTGGTGGCTTTGCGGCGAGCGATGCACTCAAAACTTTTATGTTTTTCTCCTAAACGCTCTTTGCAGAGCGGCAAAGGAGGGAGGCCTCGGAGGGAACGTCCGAGCTGACTTTCTTTCGTCCTTTCTTTGTTCAGCGACAAAGAAAGGACATAAACGCTATCCGCGAACGCGCGAAGCAGTGTGAGCGTACGGCTACGAAGTTGTAAAAAAATTAGTTATCCCCCGCGCACGCAGGCACAGTGTGAGCGTGGTTAGAAGAAGTTGTAAAAGATTTAGCACATATTTTCCCCCACCCCGCGCGTCCGGCTACGAAGTTGTAAAAAAATTAGTTATCCCCCTGCCGCGCCTATCCGTCTGCGCAGTTGTAAAAACTTTAGCTAAACTAAAATATCTCCCCCGACGAAAGGAACTACCACTATGTTTGATATTGAAACCCTGAAATTTGATCAAAATGGCCTCATCCCCGCCATTGTCGTCGATGCCATCTCGGGCAAGGTCCTGACCCTCGCCTACATGAACCGCGAGTCGCTCGCCATCTCCATGGAAAAAGGACTGACCTGCTTCTGGAGCCGCTCCAGACAAGAACTGTGGCTCAAGGGCGAGACCAGCGGCAACTACCAACACATCGTTTCTATTACGGCCGATTGCGACGGTGACGCCTTGGTGGTCAAGGTTGAAAAGGACGGCCCCGCCTGCCATAAGGGGACGGACTCTTGCTTTGAGGACGTCATTTGGCAGAGCGACGAGCGCCACGAATTTTCGCTGGCATCCTTGATGAAGCTGATCGAAGGCCGCAAAACAGAAAAGAAGGAAGGCTCCTACACGACCTACCTATTCGAAAAGGGAATTGATAAAATCCTCAAAAAAGTGGGCGAGGAATGCACCGAGGTCATCATCGCCGCCAAGGCAGACGACCGCGCCGAGACCATCTATGAGATCTCCGATTTGGTCTATCATACCATGGTGCTCATGATCCAGCAGGGCATTTCCTTGGAGGATATCCACCGCGAACTGGCCTCCCGCCACGTCATTGATCATAAGGTCAAGCAGGAGAAAATGACCAAATGAGCACCGTTTCTTTGCCACAATACGGCATCAAGCAGGATCTCCACACCCATACGACCTATTGCGACGGTAAAAACACCCCCCGCGAGATGATCGAAGCGGCCATCGCCCGAGGGCTTTGCCGCATCGGCTTTTCAGGGCATTCCCCCTCGCCCTGTCCCGACGAGGATTATGCCATGAAGGCGGAGGACGTCCCGCGCTATGTCGCCGAGATCCGTGCGCTGGCTGAGGAGTATCGGGATCGCATTGAGGTGCTGTGCGGCATCGAGCAGGACGTCTACTCGCCGCCCGCCCCCGAAGGGCTGGATTATATCATCGGCTCGGTTCACTACGTCAAGGTGGGGGAACACTTCTTCGCTGTCGATATCAGCCCCGAGGATTTGAGAAAAAATTGCGATGCTTACTTTGGCGGCGATGTCTATGCCATGATCGAGGCCTATTTTGCAGGCTACGAGCGCTTGGCGCAGATGAATTTCGATATCGTGGGTCATATTGACCTCATTACCAAATTCAATCGCGACGGCGCGTTTTTTGACGAGCAGGACGAGCGATACCTTGCCGCCGTTCGCCGCGCGATCGATAGCCTTTTGCCCACGGGTGCCTACTTTGAGATTAACACGGGCGCCATGTCGCGCGGATACCGTGACACACCCTATCCCGCTCCCTGGATTTTGTCGTATATCCGTGAGCGAGGCGGCAAATTTATTCTGTCGGGCGATACCCACCGCGCGGAAAACCTTTGCTATGGCTTTGATACGTGGTGCAAGCTGTTATCATGCTAATAGAACAAGAGGAACTTCGATGGAAGCTCCTCTTGTTGTTTTTTGGGGGATGCTGATTTTTTTACAACTTCGAAGCCGGACGCGGGGGGGTGGGGGGAAAATATCGGCTAAATCTTTTACAACTTCTCCTACAGTCGCGCGTACAGCCCACCTCGACTTCGTCGAGCTGGGCGCC
>JAZQUX010000121.1:0-1610 GCA_045631585.1 Eubacteriales bacterium
GCCAGCCCTGACCCTTATCATAATCCATAATAAACATGTGGTCGGTAAAGTGCTTTCCAAAGCCGAGATTATCCCAATCGGGCTTTGCTTTCTTTTCTGTTACAAGCTCATATTTAATGTTAAGCATTGTTTTACACCTTCTTTTTATAAAATAATAGTCCCAAGCAAAACGTGAAAAGTCTTATAGCATAAGAAAAAACCAGCCCAGGAAATGGTTTGTCACCCAAAATACAGAATACGGTCATCAACTGTGATACAGTGTTGAAACCAATACAAACAAAGTTGTAATGACCGTTATCTATCATAAGTTAATTATGATCGGCACATTAAATATCGCTACGCTTCACGGCTTCTTCATCTATCAGATCCAAACGCAGCTCTTCTATGTCGGGAAACGGAGGAAAGGGTGCCGCCGGCAAGGTCTGATACCAGTATGCAACGGAGGAATAGTCATCGCTACGGTCAAAATAGCAAAACTCCGACATATCATTTTGACCTATAGATTGGCTCTTAACAAAATCCTCGCCGTAGTGCTCTTCTGCTTCTTTTGTATATCCGAATCCGATCTGCTGCACAGTTACCCGCAGATCACTCTGGAAGTAAATGGGATCTGCCGTATGAAGCCGATAAATCGAGTAATAGCCGTTTTCGTCATCACACAGAGTACAACCTTGGGTGGGTGTTGAAAACTCGCCCAATCCCCACGCAGCACCGATATAGTCCTCCGTACCGGTACCGCAAATCGTTGGATAGTCGGTATCTCCGTCGATGTAAAATTTAAACTCGCCTTCCCCCCACCACGCGTCTTTCCAACGTGAGCGAACACCCAGAACGGTGCCAAGATACACGCCGCGTCCTTTTACACCGTCCAAAACGGTATAATCGGTGTGAAAAGGACAAGGATTCAATCTGCGAAATTGGGCATGGAAATAGCCGGTATTCTCATCCACAGGGTCACCCAGGGTGTAATCCACCTCATAAAACAGCATGCGCAGTGTGATATTGCTCTTGTTTTCCAAGGTCACTCGAATATGTTTGTTAAATGGCATGGGAATGCGGCAATTGTATCCTTTACCGAATGTGATGCCAAACAGCTCGTTATCAAAGTGACGAAGCCTTGCATGGGACACGCCAAAGAAGTCACCAATCGGAACTTCTACACCGGCATCGGCACAGTTATCATAATAAATGCGCAAGATCAGTTCTCTTCCGATCGTGCCGCCGTCGTGAGGAAATGTCATCCAGATGCGGCGAATCATTCCGGGGCCATCGCTTTCCATCAAGGTAACCAATTGACCGGGCAGCACATTTTTTAATGCCGGCGCGCCCTTATGACCGTTGCCGGCAATGCCGCCCCTTCCTTTTTCTCCTTCACGGTTTTCAGCTGTGGCAGAACGGCTCTGCAAATTTCTGAGAGTAAAAAGCATAAGCCACCTCCTTATTCAGTTGATCAAAATGCGAGCGCTTCAAGCGCATCACAAAATCTTATTGACTAACCAAATAATACCTCAAAAATAAATTTGGTCAAATATTTGCGGCAAGGATATCGCCCATCTCGGAGCAGCCTACCTTGGTAAAGCCGTCCTTGTAAATGTCGGGAGTGCGGAAAC
>JAZQUX010000122.1:0-1563 GCA_045631585.1 Eubacteriales bacterium
GCCAATCTTGCCACGTCTCGCAGTCTTCTGAAGCCGGCAATGTCATTTGCCGCTTCGAACATTGTGGCGCAAAGCCCCTCCTGCTTCGCGGGAACATAAACATCGAGTTTCGCCTTTGAAACATCGACACCGATGTGCACGGAATCTGATTTCATGCTATACTGTTCTTGTCTTGAGGTTGAACCGGGAGAGGTAAGACGACTCCCGAAACACCTATACAACTGTTGAGCCTTTAGACGAAAGTGGCAGTGGACTGAGCTAACCCAGAGGGTTTTGCCCCTGGACCCTAAAGAGCCTCACCGCCACAGACCCGCCTTGAAAGGCCTTTTCTCGGCGGGTCATTCTTTTGATTTTTACATCAAAAGAGCAGGGGAGAGTGTATCAAAACTCGGTTAGACAAGATTCTACATGCGCATACTTTATCTCTCTTACCCCAGGTGCTGTATTAAGAAGCATTCTGTTGCGAGGCATTCCGCGTCCCCATTGACGCGAATCAAGAGGCGTTAAGCCAAAAGTTTTGTCCTGACTATCAAAAGAAAGATAAGCCTCCGATGCAAAAATCTGTGCGTTAGTACATTCTATTTGGATGGATGCCCGAAAGCGACGATGCTTCATTTGAGGAAACGAAAGCTTATTTTTAGGAATAAGTGCTATCAGCCCTTTATCATTCGTCTTATCGATTTCAATAGTACCATCCCGGAATGTAACCGATCCCTCCGCACCATTGATCCGCAAAATCTGGAACAACTCGGCATCAGCTTGCGCCCGCCAAAGGATTTTGCCAAAATCAGTTATCCTACGCCTTGAACCGATATCAGTCCAGCTATCCGTCATTGCTTGCAATATAAGTGGCAACAATGCAAAGAAAATAAAAATAAATTTCATATTACCTATACAAGTCAATTACGGACAAATGAACTTTATTTTAAAATCACAACCATGCCACGAATAGCAACTGCTTCATGAGACGCACCCGACATAGCCGTACTATCAGCGGCGAAGTGCAACATTTTCCCTTCAACATCTGCCGAAGAATAGAAATGCCATTTACGTGATATTTCATCAAGGAAGTCATACCCCTCCTCACTCGGCGCGATACCTGTGGAAAAAGCAGGAGAATCAATCTTGACGTGCATTTTATCAAGTGATAAACGCGGATCGCAATTAGCAAACGTACCTACCGCCGCGTCATCAACTTCGGCAAAATTCCAGAATAAATTACCTCTTGATATCATCGAGGATTTCACATACTGTCCTCCTACGGCGATACAGTTGTATATTTTGGCATTTTGCGAAAACGCACTTTGCCCATTTGTAACTAGAAGAGTCGAGAACCAAGCCTCTGTGTCTGAACCAACATAGCCATAAAAGGCACTACTCTTCGACGTATTCGGTCCTATCCATGAACTAACTATGCGAACAATGTTTTCATCGTTCATCGTCTCAAAAAGAGAGCCGCCCTGCGCCTCGTTACCGTAAATCTTGCAGCGGTAGAGATTAGCCATATACGAAATATTGTTATTCCCGTGGCAATCTGTTACAACACTATCCGTCAATGTGATA
>JAZQUX010000123.1:0-8290 GCA_045631585.1 Eubacteriales bacterium
ATGTGACATAGCACCAGCACGTCCAGCGGGTCACCGTCATCGGCGAAGGTACGAGGAATAAAACCGTAGTTGGCGGGATAGTGCGTGGAGGTGTACAGCACGCGGTCAAGACGAAGCAGTCCCGTGTGCTTATCCAATTCATACTTGCACTGACTTCCCTTGGGAATCTCAATGACGGCCGAAAAATTGCCGGGCGCGACGGCAGAAGGATCCATATCGTGCCAAATGTTCATACCTGACCTCCCATGCAAGGATATTCAACGCTATAGATTATTTTACGTAATCAAACTCAAATTCATACATGGAAACGGTATCGCCGTCCTGGCAACCCGCCGCCTCCAGCTGTTCAAACACACCGCTTCTTTGGAGCACGCGCTGGAAATAGTTAAGCGATTCGTAGTCGTCGAAGTTGACCTGATTCATCAAATTGAAGATCCACTGACCTTCCACAACAAATCTGCCACCCTCGCGGCGAATGATGGTTTCCTTTCCAACAACCTCCTCCGGCTCTACCTCTTCGGCTTCATAGGTCAGGATGGGCGGCAAGGTCTGAAGTCTGTCGTATACCGTCTCGATCATCTCGCGCAGACCCTCTCCCGTTGCGGCCGAAACGTACATCAACTGCCAATCATTTTCACGAACGAACTCCTCAAACTCAGCAACGTCAAACAATTCGTCATCCAAAATATCGCACTTGTTGGCAATGATGATTTGAGGACGCTCAGAGAGCGCCGGGCTGTATCGAAGCAACTCTTGATTGATGGTTTTAATATCGTCGATGGGATCTCTGCCCTCGTAGCAAGAGATATCCACCACATGCAACAACAGACGGCAACGATCGATATGACGCAGAAAATCGTGACCAAGACCGGCACCGTCGGCCGCGCCTTCGATCAGGCCGGGGATATCCGCCGCCACAAATCCGGCTTCGTCGCGCACGCGCACAACGCCGAGGTTGGGAGACAACGTGGTAAAATGATAGTCTGCAATTTTGGGACGTGCGGCACTGATGCGCGCCAAAATCGAAGACTTACCCACGCTGGGGAAGCCAATCAAGCCAACGTCCGCCAACAGCTTCAATTCCAAGAGAACGAACTTGTGTTCGCCCTTGGTGCCGTTTTTGGCAAACATGGGAACCTGTCTTGTCGCTGTTGCGAAATGACGGTTGCCCCAGCCGCCGCGGCCACCGCGGCAAGCAACGAAGTCCTCGCCATCCGACATATCGTGAATGACGGCGCCCGTCTCAGCATCTTTGATGACGGTTCCGCGGGGGACGGGAATGATCAAATCGTCGGCCGATGCGCCGTGGAATTTATTGCCCTTTCCGTTTTCGCCGTTGCCTGCGACAAATTTGTGACGGTAACGGTACGCCAACAGCGTGTTGACCCCCTCGTCCACGCGGAAAATGATATTTCCGCCGTGGCCGCCGTCACCGCCGTCAGGGCCGCCGGCAGAAACGTATTTTTCGCGGTGGAAGGCAATGGCACCGTGGCCGCCGTCCCCCGCTTTGATTTCAATTTTGACATGGTCAATAAAGGTTGACATAGAAATTCCTCCTTCATGAAGAATAGGATGGAGAATGCTTTTGCAGCTTCTCCTTTTGACGCGCACACAGCGCAGCGCGAAGCAGTATGCGCATCCGTAGAAGCAGCCGTGAAAAATTCAGACAACCTCTGTTCCGCGTGTGAGGCTGTAGAAGAAGCAGTAAAAGCTTTCGCTATACTCCCCTCAATCTCCCTTTTGCTTAATAATCATTTTAATAGGCGTTCCCTCAAAGCCAAACGTCTCCCGCAGGCAATTCTCAATATATCTCTGATACGAGAAGTGGAACAACTCGATGGAATTGCAGAACAACACGAAAGTAGGCGGTGCGACAGCATTCTGCGTCATATAGTAAATCTTGAGTCGCTTGCCCTTGTCGGAAGGCGGTTGTGTACGCATCATGGCCTCGCTCAAAATATCATTGAGCATACCCGTGGTAATACGCATATTGCGCTGATCCTGCACGTGTGCAACCAGCTTGTAGATGTTGGGCAATCTCTGCCCCGTCTTGGCCGATACAAAAATGATGGGCGCGTAAGGCATATACGCCAGCGCCGTACGGATACGGTCGGTGAACTGCTTGACGGTGTTATTGTCTTTTTCCACCAAATCCCACTTGTTGACGACGATGATGGTACCCTTGCCCGATTCATGCGCAATCCCCGCAATCTTTTCGTCCTGCTCGGTAATACCCTCCGTTGCGTCGATCATCAGCAAGCAAACGTCGGCGCGCTCAACCGCCATGTGGGCGCGGAGAACACTGTATTTTTCAATTTTATCGTTGATCTTGGACGGACGGCGAATACCTGCCGTATCGATAAACGTAAATTTACCATACTCATTTTCCACCGAGGTATCCACGCTGTCACGCGTTGTTCCCGCAATATTGGAAACAATCATACGCTCAGCACCGACAAAGCGGTTGATGATAGATGATTTTCCCGCATTGGGCTTACCAATGACAGCAACGCGAATGCTGTCGTCCTCTTCCGGCTCGTATTCCTGCTCAGGCAACGCCTCGACACAAGCGTCCAAAAGGTCGCCCGTACCCGAACCGTGAACCGACGAAACCGCAATGGGATCGTGGTCAAAGCCCAACTCATAAAACTCGTAAAATTCCAAGGGCGGCGCACCGGTACGGTCACACTTATTGATACAAGGAATGACGGGTTTGCCGCTCTTTTTGAGCATGGTGGCAATATCGTGGTCATTGGCCGTCACGCCGGTGTGAACGTCACACAAGAACACAATGACGTCCGCCGTATCAATGGCGATCTGTGCCTGATTTCTCATTTGCGCGAGAATAATATCATCCGTTTTGGGTTCGATACCGCCGGTATCGATGAGCACCAACTGATGGCCGCGCCATTCGGTCTCGCCGTAAATGCGGTCGCGGGTTACACCGGGGGTATCCTCCACAATGGAGCGACGCTCGCCGATCAATCGGTTAAACAGGGTGCTTTTTCCTACGTTAGGTCTGCCGACAACGGCAATAATGGGTTTACTCATGTCTATCTACCTCCTCCTCACTACAACACTTGGCATCGTAGATGGGTGTGTCTTGATTGGTGCCCAACAAGGCGGTCAAAAAGGCGCCGCCATCGTTCGGGCTGATGCGAACGGGAACGCCAAGGCGCGAAGAAAGCTCCAAGGGCGTCATACCGCAAAGGAACAAATCTCCGTCTGCCCGCAATGTGTTCTCGGGAATGAGAATCTCGTCACCCAGCGCATATCCTTCGAGTTGCTCGGCCATATCTTTTCCCGTCAAAAGGCCGGCAACCGTAATGGTCTCTCCAAAGAAATGATTGATGATGGGACGCACGTGGATGGTCAATCCCTCCACCGCCGCTTCTAAGCGCTCGCACAAGCGGCGAATGCTCGTTTCAGCGGCCACGCCCGTCACCACCGTCAGCACTCTGGGCGCAACGAATGACTCCAGATCATCGTCCAAAAAGGTCATCTCCGCGCCGAACTCAAAGGCTTGCGACGTCACCATGCCGATGCCGTCCTCCAGCTGGGAGTAATTTTCATAATAGTCATCGTCCGGCAGATCGACGCCGCCCTTGATATAGAGCTCGTCCGCGCAGAAAAAGATGCGACGTCCGTACGTTTTGACGCATTCATCGCCCACGCGCCCCACTTGCTCAATGATGGCGCGGCACTCCTCGGGCGTGTACGGCTCCAAAGGATACAGCTTTTGACGATAACGCGTCAGCCCCGCCGGCACAATGGATACGCTGTCCAGCGCAGGCAAGTACGCCAGCATATCCTTCATGGTTCGATCCAGCTCTTGGCCGTCGTTGATGCCGCGGCACAGAACCACCTGCGCGCATATACGAATATCGGCATCGGCCAAACGGCGCATATAAGACAGCACCTCCCCCGCGTGCTTGTTGCGCATCATTTTGACGCGAAGCTCGGGATTGGTGGTATGCACCGAGATATTGATGGGCGAGATGTGCATCTGAATGATGCGGTCAATATCGCGCTCGGACAGATTGGTCAGCGTAATATAATTGCCATGGAGGAAGGAAAGTCGGCTGTCATCGTCTTTGAAATAGAGCGACTGACGAAGTCCTTGTGGCAACTGATCGATAAAACAGAAAATACAGCGATTTTCACAAGAGTGCTTTTCATCCATCAGGGGCGTTTCAAATTCCAACCCGATATCATCGTATTCCTGTTTGTTGATGACAACCTCGTGTCGCTCCTCGCCTCGGGTAAAGCAAAGACGCACCGTACGCTCTGCCAGATAGAAACGATAGTCCAACACATCACGGATCTCTCGAAAATTGATGGTATGCAGCACATCGCCCGGCAACATACCTGCTTTTTCCGCTCTTGAACGGGGCGCCACCGCCACAATGCGTACCACAGCACGTCCTCCTTTGACTCGTTTTGGATCCTTTTGCCCGTGTGAGCAAAATAATACAGTATATTCTATCATATTTTTCCCCATTTGTCAAATATAAAACGCCAAATATTATACTGAAATTTCGGGATTTTGACGATAGCTGAATTGGGGCAAAAGTGTTTACAAAAATGGTAGAATGTGGTATACTGAATTATCTGTAACCACTATACCTGAGGAAAGGGGAAAGACGCATGCGCCTGGATAAATTTTTAGTCTCCACCGGTAAAATCTCACGCAGTGATGCTGGGCGCGCCGCCCGTGGAGGAAAGATCACCGTCAACGGTGTCGTAGAGAAAAAAGCCGACCGCCATATCGATCCGGACACGGACACCATCACCTTGCATGGCGAACGCATCGTTTACCGCCGTTACACCTATATCATGCTCAACAAGCCCGAAGGCTTTGTCAGCGCAACCGAGGACGGCCGCGATCCGACAGTCCTGACCTTGTTGCCGCAGGAGCTTCAGCGCATCGGACTGTTTCCTTGCGGACGCTTGGACAAATACACGCTGGGACTGATGCTCTTGACCAACGACGGCGAGCTGTCTCACCGCTTGCTTTCCCCACGGCATCACGTCGAAAAGCGCTACGCTTATACCTGTAAATTTCCCCTGTCGCCCGAGGATATGGCCATCCTGGAGGCGGGCGTGGAACTGGAAGACGGGTATCTGACCAAACCCGCACGCATCATCGCCGAACCTCAAAGCCTGAGCGGAATCATCGTTTTGACCGAGGGAAAGTACCATCAAATCAAGCGTATGTTCGACGCGGTAGGCAATAAGATTCGCTCACTGGAACGCATCACCTTCGGCCCGCTTTCTCTCGATCCCTCCTTGGATCGGGGCGATTGGCGCTATCTGACCGACGAAGAGACCTCCCTTCTCAGGGAAGGCGTGAAGGGGGTGGATGAGGGATGATGATCTATCTCATTCGCCACGGTGAGACCGATTGGAACCACCAAAAGCGGCGTCAAGGACGGCGCGATATCCCTTTGAACGACGCGGGGCGCGAACAAATGCTGCGTTGCGGTCGATTGCTGTCTCAACTCCCGGTTGACACGATGGTATCCAGCCCCTTGAGCCGTGCGATGGACAGCGCCGCCATCTTTGCCGAGTGCCTCCATCTTCCCAAAGAATATATTATCGCCGAGGAAGGGTTGATCGAACGCGATTTTGGTGATGTGGACGGCATGACCAAGGCCGAACTCAAAGCATATCGTGCTCGCGGCGGAAACGAACATCAGGAGCCACTGTATCGCGTGCGCGAGCGCATGATGCGAACGCTTCTGAGCTATGCCCGCCAACACGACAAAAAACATATCGTCATCATCTCACATAGCGCTGCCATCAAATCCGTGTTCGTCCGCCTGTATGGCAAGCCCGAACTGCAACGAAAGCCAACCAAAAACGCCGGCGTCAGTATCATTGAATACCGCGGCGGCCGTCTATACCCTCACGCTCTGGATTTGGACGCGGAGGACGCTGCTCGATACTTAAAGCGTCGAGGAATTTTGAAAAACGAGTAAGGAGAATACGTTTATGTCACACATTCGCACCATTTACGCCAGCCAATATGCCAAGCTCGACAGCAATGTCTACACCGGCGGCGGCACCGACGACACCCAAGCACTTCAATCCATCCTTGACATCGCTCGCGACGAGGGCGGCGTGCACCTCATCATGGACGGTGCCGCGCTTGTATCGGGGCTTGACGTTTATTCCAACACCACCATCGAATGTATGAATGCCGACTGCGGCTTTTTCCAGATCGCGCAATCCAACCGCGCCATCATTTCTACCAAGGTATGGGATCGCAAAACCATCCGTACCCGCAACATTACCTTGAAAGGCGGAACCTATAATCAGGACGCACCCAACCAACAGCACCACGTGCCCTACCCGATGGAAGTCAGCGCCGAAGATTTCGGTGACAATCACTGGATCTTCGCCATTGAATTTTACGGTGTTGAAAATGTCCTTTTGCAAGATCTGAAGATTCTCGATTTCCGCACCTTCTGCATTACCATCGGTAACTTCCGCCACGTCACGCTCGAACGCGTATGGGTGGATCTGCCCAAGCGTATGCAGGCACAGAATCAGGACGGCTTCCACTTCTGGGGTCCCGGACAGTTCCTTACCATCCGCGATTGCGGCGGTAAGGTCGGCGACGACTTTATGAACATCGGCCCGGACGAGGCGGACAAGACCTCTTCCATCACCGACGTGTTGGTAGATGGTCTGTTCCTTGACGACGCTGACCAAGCCATTCGCCTACTTTCGCGCGGCACGGGTCTTCTTGACCGCGTGACCATCCGCAACGTGCAGGGCACCTACCGCTCCTTCGGCTTCTACATCAACTCCTGGTTCCCCGATGTAACGGCAGGCAACTTTGGCGATATTTTCATCGAAAATGTCAACCTGACCCACACCGCTCCCAACTACGATTACCGCCCGCCCATGCTGTTCTCGGTCGGCGGCGACATTCGTTGCCTGACCATCCAAAACGTGCGCCACGAATATCCCATCGACAAGCGCGCCATCGGTGAGTTCGGCCTTCCCTTCTATTCCACTCAGCCCGGAACGATTGCTGATTACGTTTACCCCTCGGGCAAAAAGCCGCTCATCCAAAACCTCATCATCGACGGCGTGACCGTACTGGAAAACGAGCAGAGCGAGGGCATGGAGCAGTTCCAAATGTTTGGGGATGTGGGCAACCTCGTCATCAAGAACGTCCTGTCCGTCAAGGACAAGGGAGTCGCCCGTTCCGGCAACATTCTCAAGGTCTATCCTTGCGGCCACGTGAACACTGCCATCGTCAGCGACATCTTCTCGGTCGGAGCGGCCAAGGTTGTCGAGGGGCAGGAGAACATTGAACAGCTCATTCAAAGCAATGTCATCGCACAGTAAAGGAGTCTCCTATGCAGATCTCTACGGTATACGCCAGCTCGGTGGCCGTCCTTGACAGCCACGTCTACCTTGGCGGTGGCACGGATGACACTCAGGCCCTTCAGGCCGTGCTCGACCGCGCCCGCGACGAGGGCGGCATCCATCTGATCATGGACGGTGCCGCGCTGGTCTCGCATCTGGAGGTATACTCCAATACTACCATCGAATGCTTGAACGCCGATTGCGGCTTTTTCCAAAAGGAACATTCGAACTGTGCCATTGTGACCAACGCAGGTTGGAACATCACCAAGCGCACCGTTCGCAACATTACCCTCAAGGGAGGCACGTACAACCAAAACTGTGCTCATCAGGCGCACGACGTGCCTGTGACCGAAGAAACTCGCCCCTTCAACAGCTACGGCGATATTCGCGGCGTGGTGGCTTTGGAATTTTACGGCGTTGAAAACGTGCTGTTGCGCGATCTTGTCATCGTCGACTTCCGAACCTACGCTTTTATGACGGCAAACTTCCTCCACTTGACGCTGGATCGCGTGTGGCTGGAGCTTCCCGGTCGTATGCAGGCACAGAATCAGGATGGTTTCCACTTCTGGGGTCCCGGACAGTTCCTCACCATCCGCGATTGCGGCGGCAAGGTGGGTGACGATATCATGAACATCGGCCCCGACGAGGGCGACGGCGTGTCCTCCATCACCGACGTGTTGGTCGATGGTCTGTTCCTCGACGACGCCGACCAAGCCATTCGCCTCTTGTCGCGCGGTACGGGTCTTCTTGACCGCGTGACCATCCGCAACGTGCAGGGCACCTACCGCTCCTTCGGATCTACATCAACTCCTGGTTCCCCGATGTAATGGCAGGCAACTTTGGCGATATTTTCATCGAAAATGTCAACCTGACCCACACCGCTCCCAACTACGATTACCGCCCGCCC
>JAZQUX010000124.1:0-4103 GCA_045631585.1 Eubacteriales bacterium
GGACATGCTGATATAGTGGTCGGTGATGGCCATGAAATCATAGCCCGCCGAGCGGTAGTTGCCGACTGTATGGCAAATGTCTTGCGTGCCGTCCGATTCATAAGTATGGCAGTGTACCTCGCCCTTAAAGGCGCGAAGTCCGTACAGATCGGAGCGCAGAGAATACACGCCCAGCACCGCCGTGACGTTTTCACGGTATTTGACGCGGTGAGTGATGTCATAATGCGGCGAGCGGAGATCCGCCTCTGGACGAGTAATGGTCAGCACGTGCTTTTGTTCGCCGCTGAAACGGTGAGTGATGACGAGAGCGCCCGTTTCATTTGGTGTGCATTCATACGTCACGCCTGTAAATACGCTATAATCGCCGTGGGCGGTCTCTACCTCACGGATGACCACCGTATACGTTTCTCCTGCCATAAAGGCCGTATTTTCGCCCAAAGGGTGAATGCAAACGGTGCTGACTTCGTCAGCAGGTACTATGGACGGACAGACGATATAATTGAATACTTGTTTATTCATGGAATCACCTCAAGGTATCAGCTTTTCGTAGGCAACGCGATGATCGCCGTTTTCCAAATAGATACTGCCGCAATGCGAAAAGCCGTGTTTTTCAAGCATTCTTCGCATCACAAGATTTCCTTTGTGAGTATCGATGCGAAGGGAAGATCGATGGAGAGAGGCCGCGGTCTTGGCGGCGTGATGGATGATGGCGGTTGAGATACCGCTTCCGCGCCGTGCAACGGAGACCGCTACACGATGAATGGCGATGTAGCTCTGGCTGTCTTTGGTTAGCCATTCGCCGTCGTAAATGCGGTCGTAGGTCGGCTCGCCATCTGTGATGATGACAAATGTGCCTACGATTGTCCTCTCTATTTCAACAACAAAGGAGCGCTCTTGGGCGATATCCTCTTGTACAACCTCCAGAGACGGATAGCCGTTTTGCCATTGATCGATGCCGAGTGTGGCGATGGTTGCCCGCGCCTCTTCAAACAAAGACATCAGCGCGTCAATATCGTTACTACTTGCTTGACGGATGATCATAACAGTTGTTTACGCAGTTCTTCGCCCGACATGGGAGAGAGGTAGGAGGGAGGAAGATCGAAAATGGTTTTGCAACCCGTCATGCCTTCCTTTTTCATGCGCAGAGCGGCGCGCGCACAAGCAACGATTACGCTGGCGGTGAACTCCGGATTGGAATCCAACTTGAGACTGTATTCAATGATGTGAGTATGCTCACCATGCACCCCGGTTTTACCCGAGCGAATGACAAATCCGCCGTGAGGAATACCGCTGTGATCTCGCTTGAGCTCATCGAGCGTGATGAAATGCACAATGGTATCATAATCGGCAAAATAATTGGGCATGGTCTTGATTTCTTGCTCAATCTTTTCTTTGTCAGCGCCCTCTGCGGCGACGACAAAACATTCACGCAGATGCTTCTGTCTTGCGGTAAACTCGGGAGTTTCACCACTTCGGACTGCACTCAAGGCACTCTCAATCGGAATGGTATACTGCTTGGCATCAACCACGCCGGCAATGCGGCGAATGGCATCCGAGTGTCCTTGGCTAACGCCTTTGCCCCAGAAGGTATAGTCTTTTCCTTCCGGAAGAATCGCGCCGGCGTACAGACGATTGATAGAAAACATACCGGGATCCCAGCCACAGGAAATGACGGCTACGTTCCCGCTTTTTTGGGCCATCTCATCAACTGCAGCGAAATGCTCGGGAATTTTGGCGTGAGTATCAAAGCTATCAACGACAGTAAAATATTGCGCGTATTCGGGGGTTTGATGGGGCAGGTCGGTCGCGCTGCCTCCGCAGAGGATGAGAACGTCAATTTCATCTTTTTTGATGAGTGCCTCATCTACATGATACACCGGTACGCTCGGCGTGAGGATGTTAACGCTTTCGGGAGAGCGGCGGGTAAAGACGGCAACTAACTCCATGTCGGGATTTTGGGCGATCGCGCACTCAATGCCACGACCTAAGTTTCCGTATCCCATGATTCCAATTTTGATGCTCATAAATGATGGTTCCTTTATTTCAAATTTATTGTGTATATTATAGCTTACAATTAGGAAAATTACAAGATTGATTGCGAAAAATATGTTAAAAAATGCCGACGAGTTTGAGTATCCAGGAGACAGCAAATACAGTCAGCGCCGATGAAAGCGTTGTCCAAACAACCAATTGACCTGCCAATACAGAGTCGCTTTTCATCTCCTGTGCCATAGGAACGCTGGAAACAGCGACCGGAGTTGCAAACATGGCTACGAAGGCGGCGAAATGCGCTCCGCTAAAATGATGTCTCAAAAACGCATACGCGACACCGATGGCCAGTACGGGGGCTACTACCGTTCTTGCCAGAGTGCCGAATAGGATTTCTTTCTTTAGCTCCTTGATTGCAGAAAATTCAAATTGAACGCCAAGGACAAGCAAGGCCAGCGGGGTTGCAAGACTTGAAAGATAGCCAAGCGCGGTGTAGACAGGGGCAATATCGGTCAGTCGGAAGGAAATACCCGCGCTCACAAATGCTTCACGAATGCCAAGCACGATGATCCCGGAAAGAACGCTTAAAATCAGCGGATTTTTGATGATATCCAAAAGGATTTTTTTGACGCTCACCGTTTGCTTACCGTCGCGAAAAACAGACAGAGAAATGACGGCTAAAATATTAAATGCGGGAATGGCCGCTGCTGAGAGTAGGGTAGCAACAGCCAATCCTCCGTCGCCAAACAAAGATTGCGCCAGTGGGATGCCAATCAAAGCGTAGTTGGAGCGAAACGCCGCTTGCAAAAGTACACCGCGTCTGGTGCTATGCTTGGTTATGAGCATGACACAGGGGATGGCCAACGTAAAAATAATGAGCAGTGCAACAAGCGCGTACACCACATAGCCAAGGTCAATATCCTCCATGCTGTTGATTTTATAAACGTTCAAAAACAGCATGCACGGCAAAAAAACGCGGAACACCAAACGGTTAATCGCCTTGGCAATATCCGCATTGGCAAGTTTTATTTTCTTAATGATATAACCGATCGCCACCATGAGAATAATCGGTGCAACCGCTTCCAATGCGAACAAAAATGACTCCATGAATCCGCTCCTTGATGTAGGATGTTACGTTACATTTATTGTATCATAATTGATTTGGCATGTCAATGGGACGGGAAAAAGGGGAACGCCGATTTTGATGTTTGTGGGAGTCTGGGAATGATGACATCGATAGGCGACAGTATAAATCAACAGAAAATCCCATGATCTTCTCCAATCTGAACAAATCATCGGAAAATTTTATTTTTTATCTCCGTAATTCTTGACATACGGTCAAATTTATTTTACAATGGTGGTAGCTACATTTTGGCTTAACGGAGGACAAAGTTATGAACAAGTTTTATCCTATTGAAATTGCCGGCGTAAAAAGAGATCTTCTTCTGTGCCCGTTGAATGAAAAACTCTATATCGGTGCATTTATCATGTTTGGCGATGTTGAACTGACGGTCGCCTGCGCTCGCGAACTTCTCAAAAAAGCTCCGGAACATGATATTATGATTACGTCTGAAAGCAAGGGAATTCCTCTTCTGTATGAAATGGCGCGTCAAGCCGGTGAGAATAACTATATTGTAGCCAGAAAAATGCAAAAGCTTTACATGAGCGATATTCTTTCGTGCGAAGTAAATTCTATTACAACTGCCAAAAAACAAACGCTTTACGTAGATGGCAAGGATGCAGAGTGTATGCGCGGCAAGCGCGTGCTGATCGTTGACGACGTCATCAGTACGGGAGACTCTCTCAGAGCCATCGAAGAACTCGTCATCCGCGCCGGAGGTACCGTTGTCGGGCGAATGGCGGTTTTGGCGGAAGGCGACGCCAAAGATCGACAGGATATCCAATACCTCGAAGTTCTTCCGTTGTTTGATTCCGACGGTTGCGCAATTTGAAATTCGGTTGTCGAGCAGGAAAGGGAGCAACGTGATTCAATTTTGAACGTGAAAAAGAATTAAAAAAATTTTCAAAAACCTCTTGCAATTCTCGTTCAGTTGTGTTATAATATCGCTGTTGTGTGAAAAACACGTACAGGGGTATAGCTCAGCTGGTAGAGT
>JAZQUX010000125.1:0-1534 GCA_045631585.1 Eubacteriales bacterium
GCCGTGCTTGGCGAACAGCGTCAGCATGTGGTCGAGAAAACCACAGCCGCTTTGAACGGCGCTCACACCGCGCCCGTCCAAGTTCAAGGTGAGCGTGATATCGGTCTCGGCGGTGGTACGGGTGATGGTAACACTTCTCATATTAAAGGTCCTCCTGAAGAATGGCATCGACCGCGTCAAGGAACGCTTGCATTTGTTCTCTGCTACCGACGGTGATGCGATTATACGCGCAGATGCGGGGGGCCGTGAAATGGCGAACCAGCACGCCGCGCGCTTTGAGCTTGGCGTACAGTTCCCCGCCCTCGATGCGCGGGTGCTTGGCAAATATAAAATTGGTCTTGGAATCGGTCAGGACAAACCCGCGCGCTCGGAGCTGCGCCGCCGTCCACGCCCGATGTTCCATGATGGTTTGGCAATTCTTTTGGGTGTCATCTTCGTCGCACAAGACGCCATAGCCTGCCGCCGCCGTCATGCTGTTGACGTTGTAGGGGTTGGTCGAATAGCGAATGGTGTGCAAATCGGCCATCAACTCGCGGCTTCCAATGCCAAAGCCAAGACGTCCGCCCGCCAAGGAGCGCGACTTGGAAAAGGTCTGAGTCACGAGAAGATTGTCGTATTTCTTGATCAAAGGCACACAGCTCTCGCCGCCAAAATCCACGTAGGCTTCGTCGATGACGACCACGTTGTCGGGATTGCGGATCAGAATCTGCTCAATCTCGTCTCGGGAGAGCGAAAGCCCCGTCGGCGCGTTGGGATTGGCAATAAAGATCGTCTTTTTCGCGTCAAAATACTGCTCAATATCAATGGTGAAATCGTCGCGCAGGGGCACCGTTTCGTAAGGGACGCCGTTGCGATCGGCAAACACGGGATAAAAACCGTAGGTGATGTCGGGAAAGAGAGCGGGGGTGTCTCGGTCGCAAAAGGCTTGGAAGGCAAAATCCAGCACCTCGTCTGAACCGTTGGTGACAATCACCTCGTCGGAATCGACGCCGTACATCTCGGCCAGCTTATCCACCAACACGCGGCAGGTCGGGTCGCTGTACAGATGCAGCTTCGCCGCCGCCTCAGCCGCCATCTCTTGTGCCTTTTTTGAGGGCGGAAACGGAGACTCGTTGGTGTTGAGTTTGATATATGTCATGTCGCGGGGCTGCTCGCCCGGGGTGTAGGGCGAAAGCGTGGCCATGCGCGCGCTTCCGAAACGGCTCATTGATCCTCCTCCAAGCGCACAACGGCGCTCTTGGCGTGGGCGGTCAGGCCCTCTTTGGTGGCAAAATATTCCACGTCGCGGGCCACTTTTTCCAGCGCCGCGCGGGTCACGTAGGTGTACTGGGTCTTTTTGACGAAATCATCGACCGACAAGGGGCTGGAGAAGCGCGCCGTGCCGCTGGTGGGCAGGGTGTGGTTGGGGCCTGCCATGTAGTCGCCCAGCGCCTCGGGGCAGTTGCGACCCATGAAAATGGAGCCGGCGTGGCGGATGCTGTCCAGATAGTCGAAGGGATTGTCCATGCACAATTCCAGATGCTCGGGGGCGATT
>JAZQUX010000126.1:0-1526 GCA_045631585.1 Eubacteriales bacterium
TCCCGAAGGACAACCTCTCTGATAAAATGAATGGAACAAGAACCTCTATTTTCTTTGTAAGCAGAACATCTGTGAAACTCTTGCTCTGGCTTTATGCTTTTAGCCGCGCAAAAATAGAGCTTAGATTTACAATCAGCGCAGTAGAGCAATCCCGAAAACAGACTTTCTCTACCAGTGGCGGTATTACGCCTACGGCTGTCTCGTAATTCTTGAACTCGATTGAAGGTGTCTTCATCGCTAATAGCTTCTTGTGTTTTGGGAATGATCTGCCATTCCTCCTCGGGATTATAAACCGTTTTGTGCACCTTGTAACTGACGAGTGAGGTTTTGAAATTGTCCGTACATCCCGTATATTGACGATTTTCCAAAATGTGTCGGATAGAGCTTGTGCCCCAAGCGTATTTCCCACGAGTCGAAATATCATTGGAGGACTTTCTGCCGTTTTCCAAATAATACGCGGTTGGAGATAATATTTGTTCATCCTCCAATCTACGGGCAATTTTCATGGGTCCAAGTCCTTCAAGCGTTAATTCAAAAATATAGCGAACAACCTTCGCCGCTTCCTCATCAATAATCCATTGTTTGGGATCATCTTGGGATTTGATATATCCATAAGGGATAGCTGCGGCAATTCGTTCTCCTTTGTCCGCCTTGGACTTCCACACAGCACGGATCTTCTTGCTCGTCTGCGCTGCGTACCACTCGTTGAAGATGTTGTTGAACGGCATCATCTCCGTGCCGGTGTTCTTCAGAGTATCAACGTTCTCTTGAATTGCTATAAAGCGGACACCGAGTGTAGGATATTTAATCTCCAAGTATTCACCAACGTCGAGGTAGTTTCGACCGAAGCGGCTGAGGTCTTTTACAATGACTACGCCTATCTCTCCGTTTTCGATCATCCGCTGCATACGCTGAAAGTCCGGACGATCAAAGGTCGTACCCGATATGCCGTCGTCTACAAAGAACATTGTGTTGTGGAATCCGTTTGCCCTCGCATATTGGGCAAGGATTTCTTTTTGGTTGGATATACTGTTGCTTTCGCCCTCGCGCCCGTCGTCCTGTGACAGACGGCAGTAAAGGGCGGTTATTTTATTCTCGGCTTGTTTTATCATGATTCACCTTTTCCTTTCTGTAAGCCGAGCATTGCTGTAAGGTAGCCCTATTATACAATGCCCGGCGCATCCTTGCAATTCTGTCACGGCAAATCATCCGTTAGCTTTTGCGTGAGGATTAGATCACGAAACTGAGAAAGCAACGTGCTTGTACCATCCTCGGAAAAATGGGTGTTGACCACGTAATCGACCGTTCCGATGCGCTTTGTGAAATTGAGTGCCGAAGGATAATGAACAAGCGGCGCGTTCTGAATGGCAGCTGAGTCGCGTGTAAGATATGGGATATGCTCGTCCAAAAATATCGGTTCATCAATATTGATAGGTTCACGAACAACGATGGTACGAACATCGGGTAATTCTATTTTCTTTACCATAGGCACTCTCCTTTCATCTGTCCTCGCGCTCGCTACGCTT
>JAZQUX010000127.1:0-25369 GCA_045631585.1 Eubacteriales bacterium
TCGTACTCTGCGTTCTCGGACAAGTCACCAAAAGAACGAGCGACAGCGATATCGTTTTTGATTTCTTCGCGGCGGATTGTCTTCAGATAATTCAGCTCCTCGACCAGCGCTTTATAGCCATCGGGGGTGTAAAGCATTTGCTTCTTTGCCATGATAATTTCTCCTCTTTATTTGAACAAATTTAATATTACTTTAGGGAATTGACAGCTGCCTGAATCTGCGGATCCTCGCTGTCGGGAATCAAATAAATATTTCCGTACGTTTCGAACAAGCTTTCATCCATTTCGACTTCAATGTCCGGGGCTATTCCAATGTCATGATAATTTTCGCCGCTGGGGGGCAAATACCATGCTGTCGTCAATTTGAATGCACCGCTTACGCCGAAATAAGACAAGGGGTACATAGATTGCATACAACCTTTGCCGTATGTGGTCGTTCCTACCAGCGTAGCAAGATCATAGTCACGCAAATTGGAGGTGAACAGCTCTGCGGCACTGGCCGTATATTCATTCGTAATCACAGCAAAAGAATATCCGCGATATTTACCGATATCCTCTTTTGTAATATTACAAGTCTCATATCCGTTTGTCAACCCCGTGACAACTTGCACGTGATCGGACTCGCTAACACCATTTTTGTACTGTGTTGTAATCATCACATCGCCTTCGTTCAAGAAGGTGCTCAGAACAGCCTCGATGGATCTCAAATCTCCTCCGGGGTTATAACGAACGTCAAAAATAAACTTGGTGCAACCTTGGGCGATCAAAGAGTCCATTGTATTTTTGAACTGCGGAGGGGTGGTCAGGTCAAACTGCGTTATTTTGACGATACCGATGGTGGGATCTGCCTCATAAATACGACCTTTGACTGACTCGGTCGTGAGCTTTACTCGCTCAATCTCCATGGGAATGATCTCAAACGTACCATTTGCGCCGGAACGAAGGACGGTGAAGGATGCCTTGCTTCCCTCTTCACCGCGAATGCAGGAAACAGTGGCATCGTATCCCAACTCGTGAACCGTTTTGGTTTCTCCGCTCTCGGTGACAACAGAATAAATATGGTCACCCATGCGGAGACCGGCACTTAATGCAGGAGAGTTTTCAAGTACACTAATAATTGTTAATACAGAATAAGAATAACCGTTGTAATCGATTTGATCGTCAATGACGCTGACACCGATGCCCGTCATCTCACCCTGGTTTTCTGAGGTCAATGCTTCAAGTTCTTCTTCGGTATAGTATGCGGCATAAATGTCGCCTGTGGCTTCCGCATACGCCTTGAGAATGGCAACTGTCATGGCCTCTTCATCGATGTCGTACACAGATAACTGTTGGAACAGCATGTGTATTAGATCAAGTTCGGGAAATGCGGATTCATAATTTTCAACGTCATCCTGCTCAATGTCAACGGATGGCTTGTTATTGGGGGTCTGGGTACCCTGCGTACCGGGGGTGGCAAAGCAAGATACCAAGGAGAACAACAAAAGTAGCGCTAAAAGGAAAGCGGAAATTTTTTTATGGGGAAACTTTGAAAACATAGTTACATCCTTAAATATCAAAATTCTGACTTCGATCGATGATCATCTAACTGTCTTAATTCGGCAATCAACCGGCGCAAAAGGAAATTCCCTTCAAGTGCGCCGGTGATGATATAATTACTATATGTTATACTGAAGAATATCAGAACTTAGTAGTCTTGGAATCGAGGTATTTCTTGACCATCAAAGCAACCTTGAAGGTGATCGCATGCTCGAATTCGCGCAAATCCAAACCGGTCAGCTTGCGGATTTTTTCCAAGCGGTAGACCAGCGTATTGCGGTGAACAAACAGCTTTCTAGAAGTCTCAGAAACGTTGAGGTTGTTCTCAAAGAAGCTCTGAATGGTCATCAGGGTCTCACGGTCCAGAGACTCGAGGCTTCCCTTCTTGAACACTTCCTGCAAGAACATCTCACAAAGAGTGGTGGGCAACTGATAAATCAGACGGCCAATGCCGAGATTTTCATAATTGATAATATTCTTTTCGGTTTCAAACACCTTGCCGACTTCCAGAGCGATCTGAGCTTCCTTATATGCGCGAGCCAAATCCTTGATGTTATCAACGATGGTAGAAATACCGATAGAAACCTTAGTGTAGAACTCAGTACTCAACGTGTCAGCGATGTTGGTAGCAATCTTTTCGATCTCCTTAGCATCGGTGCCGGGCTTGATATCCTTAACCAAAACGATATCGCGCTCGCCTGCGCTGATTACATAGTCGCGGGATTTATCCGGGAACATATTTTGCAACATTTCGAAAGGCATCATGTCCGTCTTGCCGAAGAACTTGATCAAAAATACGATGCGCAACTCTTCGGTGTTGAAATGCAGCTCTTTACTCTTGATATAGATATCGCTCGGAAGGATATTATCAAGAATGATGTTTTTAATAAAGGAACCTTTATCGTATTTTTCGTCGTACAGGTTCTTGATATTGCTCAGGGAAATGGACAACAGCTTAGAGGTTTTCTCCGCCGTTTTATCTTCGCCCTCAACAAATACGATATATTCCGGCTTAACATTACCACCGATCGGACGGTAAGTATAGCCGTTACTCACTACCATCTCAGACGTATAAGCGAGTTCATCGCGCACGCCCTGACGAATTTCACCAATCTTGACAAGTTCAGAGCAGGAAACGATAACGCCGTTTTCGTCGATAATGCCGATCACGCGGTCTACTGCGTCTTTCATCTGATGAATCACGCCTTGGAACAATCTGTTTGACATAATTTCTCTCCTATGTACTGAATTTGAATTCTATTTGTATATACTATCCTATATTCTACACTATTTTTTGTTATTTTTCAATAGGGTTTTTGATTTTTTTTATAAATTTTTTCGATTTTTTTTGTGGATTTTATAGTATATCAATATGTGCACTTTGTCCTAAAGCTCAAATTCGTAGGCAAGCGCACTTAAAACGAATGCGGAAGCGGTTTCTGTGCGCAAAATGCGAGGCCCCAAATTTACAATCATACAGCCGGCCATTCTTGCTTGTTCCGCTTCTTTGGGAGCAAACCCCCCTTCACTACCGATGATAACCGCAACCGTTTTTCTGGCATCGTTTGGAACAGATGTTGAATGATATTGCATCAAAACGTCTCGAAGTGAGCTCGCATCTTCTCCCTCGTAGCAGAACAGCACCAAATCGGCATTGAGTGCTTGCTGCAACATGGCATCAAACGAAAGCGTTGGCTCTACCGCGGGAAGGATACCTCTTCCGCATTGCTTGGCAGCTTCAAAGGCGATACGGTTACGACGCTCTGTTTTTCTGTTCTCAGCGTCCTGTTTGACGCGAACGATACAGTTCTCACTTTCAAACGGAACCACGCGACTGACGCCGCATTCCACGGCTTTTTGAATAATGGTATCCAATTTATCGCCTTTGGGAAGTGCTTGGTACAATGTGATACAAAGAGGAGACTCGACGCCGAGCGTTCTTTGTGACAGAATACGCGCAGTTACCACGCGATCCTCGTCAAAGGCTATCAGTTCGCATTCATATTCGCTTGTTTGCATATCGCAAACCGTGATATGCTCTCCCACTGCCATGCGGAGTGAACGGGCGATGTGATGCGCATCGTCTCCCGAAATAGTTATGATATCATCAGAAATTTGTTCTTTTGACACAAAAAAACGAGGCAAATCGCAGTCCTCCTTTTCCTTGTATATTGTTCGTTATATCAGCGAAAACAATTATACAACATAATATCCAATTTGTCAAATGTTTTTTTGTAAATTTTGCTCTTCAAACACACAATTTTCACAATTTCGATGAAAATATCATGGTAATACAGACAAAAATCACAAAAGCCGATCAAAACTTTGGAAAAACGATATGTGCAATTTGCAAAGAAAATAAAACAAGCCAAAGCTTCCCACAATTTTGCGGAAAGCTTTGGCTTGTATGCTGTTTATTGTACTCTCTTTTTGATCACGGGAATTCGCCAGATCACCAAAGCGATCAGTGGCGTGATGATCATTTCCGGAATCATATAGCAACCGTTATAAACAATGGAATACAAGAGCGCCAACACTCCACCTCGGAACGTATCCAATATTCCCTTGCCTATCGTCTCATAAATTCCCTCCAATGTGAAAAACCATTCTGCCCAAAGGCCATAGAAAATAGCGCCGGACACGATGTGACATATATATCTTGCCGCCAAAGCTATAACGCAGCCAAATATTAAACCTTTGAGCGGAGATTTTGACGAGCGGAACAATCCGCCCAATCCCAACGCGGTATATGCCAAAATATAGTCAATCAAGCAGATTAAAAGCGCGGCATATATCTGCATTCCGCCTTCCTCAATAGGTAAAAACAATGAAGAAACGGTAGCGTGTCCCAACAATAATTGTACAAGTGAGTAGACAAATGCCGTCAGAAATCCCCATCGCACGCCGTAAAAGTAAGAAATGAGAATGATTGGTAGCATGCCCGCAATGGTAATTCCACCGCCAAACGGGAAATTAAAGGGTGGAACGGGGATCAGCGAGCAAATGAACGAGATCGCCGTGGCAAGAGCGATCATCATGCTTGATTCGGTCAAGCGCCGGATTTTGTTTGTGAGTTTCATAGTCGACCTCCAAAAAATTTACCGCACGAAAACTCCGTGCGGTAAATTTCATGTATGCAACTCATCAAACGATGATCGATGATCGCTGATGTGCTCAAAAATCTCCCTACGCCGGCATTATCCGTATCAGGTTAAGGGTTCAAGGTCTACAACCTTATCTCAGCCGAAAATTCAGCACCCCTGTTTTTATGCGGTTTTGATGTGCCATTATTATACATCAACGCATATTATTTGTCAAGATGTTTTACAAAAAATATGGCGGATCAAGGTAAAGTAATCGTTGTGACGTTTTCAGCCAAAATAACACGCGCTCGCTTTAAAACAATGCCCATTTCTTTGGAAGGTTCAATTGCTTCCGAAACATTTACATCCGAAAATAAGACGATGTCCGGAATATTTGACCAATCGCGCCAATCAAAGCTTGATTTAAGAATGGGACCGTGCTTGGAAAATATTAAAACTTCACTTGACGTTGCAGCCCTCATCAGCTCATCTGCATGACCACTTTCCCACGAGGAAGCTCCGACAAAAGCGACCGTTCCCTTCTGTTCGCCATGATCCGATCTTTCATAGCTCAATTCAAAGCCGATGGTCGGGTGTGAGGAGCGCTTGATCATCGCATAAAACAGTCGCTCAAGCGTAAGCCCATTTACAATATCCGTTGCTTCATCGGGAAGATAATATCGAACCTCTACGCGACGCTCTTCCGCCAATCGTCGAATGGCGATCAGATTGCCCTCGTCTTTAATAGCTTTATCCGGATCAACCTCACGCATACTCATCGGAAGCCAAATGGTGCGAACACGAATGTCACCCAACAGTTTGTACACGGTAGAGATATGTCTATTATGATAATGCGTCAGTACCAACGCTTCGATTTCCGTCTGTCCGTCAGGCATTCCGTTTGCCAAGAATTCGCTGTATACGGGATAGCTGCCATCCGTGACATCAAAGAGAACTACGCCGTTGTTGGAAGAGAGACAAAGAAGTTCGTTGTTTTTCTCCGATATATATGTTGATTGCCACTGGCCGACAGAAGCGTAATTGGTCCACAAAAGGCATCCCGCAAAGATCAAGCACCATCCCGCCATAACAAACCAAAATCGTTTGGGATGGCGCCATTTTAGCAATAGGAAAGAAAGCAATGCAATTACAAGAAGCAACAGTAACCACGGAACAAAGTAATAACGCAATGAAAGAACCGCGCCGCGCATATCGCTGAAGCTTTGGGTGATGGAAAGCATCGTTCCCGCAAATCCATGCAAAATTCGAGCAATGATCGTTGGAATAAATGAAAGAATGGGAAATATAGATCCAAGTGTGGCAAAGGGGAAAAACAACATTCCGAATATCAAGACCAGCGCGGTCAACGGAGTCAAAATAATATTGGAAAGGGGTGACAACAGAGACATTTCTCCAAAAATGATCGCCATAGGGAGAAGCAGTACAAACAGAATAACAAGCGTCGACACGAGCGGAAGCGCTAACTGTTGCCAAAGAACGGAAAGCCACCCGGGACATCTGTTTTTCTTTGATGACGATGCTTTCATTCTCCCAAGTAACGCAGGAACAACCTCTACCAAAGCGAACGTGGCAAGAACAGTTAACCAAAGACCTGCATCATACGCCGCTGTTGGTTGAATTGTCAACGTAATGCCCAAAAAGATAGACAGAGGGGTTACGGCGTCATGCGGCGCCCCTCTCAAACGAGAGGCAAAAAGACATATCAGCATGAACGTAGCGCGAAGCATGGATATGCTAAAGCCGGTCAGTGCCAAAAAGAAAATAGAAACAAGAGTTAGCAAAGAGATGCGCAGATAGAAAGGACACGTGAGTCCTCTGAGCAGTTTATCGATTGCCAAAACAATCAAGGATAAATGTAATCCGCTCAGTGCTAGCAGATGAGACGCGCCCGAGCGGCGAAAATCGAGCGTTGTCGTATCAGACAATTCTTCTTTGGTTCCCAAGAGAAGTGCGGCGCATAATTTTCCTTCTTCCCCTTTTACAGCGGAGGAAAGTTGGTTGGAAAACCGCATTTGCAAACGGCCAAAAAGGTGTGAGCGCCAAACAAATTCATTTCGACTCAGCGTTTGGCAATGTTCGATTCCTTCTACATAACCAATCAAAACATAGCCCTCTGCTTTTATAAATCGGACGGTCCGTTCGTTTTCCGGAGCATCGCTCACGGGGTAGATGGTCGCTTGCGCGCAGAAACGATCACCGATCTTCAAGTCATGTTCGCCTGTTAGGTTGAGATATAATTTGGTTGTTCTGCCGTCGGGAAGATCCATTTGGACGCCAACGCAGGTTAAGTAATGACTATAAAATTCTTCCGACGTGACAAGACCGGTAATTTCAGTTGTGCCACTTGTGTGTTGTGTTGCATAATTTTCAGCAGGAATTATTTTGGCATACTCTCTGTAAAAGGCGCAGGAAGATCCAATCAGTAATGCTCCCATCAAAAAAGCCAGATATCGGCAAAGATATTTACGCTTGAGGGTGAAAAAGCTTACGATCACAAGTAACACGCATAGAACAAAGAAAATGATCATACCTATGCCGAGCCAATTTAAAGGAATATCAAGACAAACATAAAGGGCGGCGACAATGCTTAATAACCAGCAGCATACCGCCAGCGGTCTTCCTTTGCCAATTTGCATCCGTCTCCCCCCTCGTTCCTTGTCTATTTTCATCATACTACCACATATTTTGTGGAAATGCAAGAGAATTTGTAAAGAAAGAAAAACAAAACAATGGAAAGGCCCGATTTTCTGATATAAGCATAAATAAAATTATGAAAACCTCTTCCCTTTTTTGAAATTTTGTGGTAAAATGGTAATAACAAATTTTGGAGGGCTTTCAAATGGCTATTAAAATGCGCGTTTTGTACGCAACCGGTAAGAAAAAGATGATTAACATCGCTAACTTCATCAAGAGAAAATACGAGCTATCCCAGAATTCCGTTGACTGTGTTCCCCCCGCGTACTCCTGTGACAAGGAGCGTGTTGTCGTTTTGGCTATCGCGGGTAAAAACGATGTAGAGGATGCGCTCCGCCGTTTTTGCATCGAGTTAACCAAGGACCGTGCCGCCAATGTTGCATTGCTGGTGGATGGTACGGAAACTTATGCAAACAACGTCAAAGAAGTTCTCAAGACGGCTGGCACCAATGTCATTGATGATGTGCTGTACATCAAATGCGGTCTGCCTTTCTTTGCATCTGTCAAGCCCGAGGATGAGGCGCTCATCGTTGATTGGATTGACAATAAAGTAATTAAGAACTTGAAATGATAGAAATCAAGCCCGCTACATCGTAGCGGGCTTGATTGGTAAACAAAAACGCAAGGCTTTTCAGTCCTTGCGTTTTTTGTTTGCTATTAACCCTGCTTCTTATCAGTCAGGTTTGCCTTATGCTTGTCAAGCAACGTGTGAATACGCTTGACGGGGTCCAAAAGATTACTGATAGTACGGTCGTGATTGAGCGTATCAATCAGATAGGCAACGTACTTACACATATTGACCTCACAGTACCAAGGCTTTTCGGCCAATTCGGGACGGCGATAAACAAGGTTAGTGGTAAAGATCTTATCAATCAAACCATCTGCATACGCCTTGTCAAACTTTTCAAAACCGTCGGTAAACAAGCCGAAGGTTGCAAAGTTAAAGATTCTCTTCGCGCCCTTTTCTTTGAGTTGCAGCGCTACATCGATCAGAGATTCACCCGAAGCAATCATATCATCTACGATGATAACATCCTTGCCCTTGACGCTTCTGCCGAGATACTCGTGAGCTTCAATCGGGTTACGACCGTTAATAACGATGGAATAGTTGCGGCGCTTGTAGAACATACCGATATCCAATCCTAAAACGGACGAATAGTACATCGAACGCTGCATCGCACCTTCATCGGGAGAGATCATCATCAAATGATCCTTTTCCAGTTCAATATCGGGATAGGAGCGTACCAGAGCCTTGATCATCTGATATGTGGGCTGAATATTGTCAAAGCCGTTGAGCGGAACAGCATTGCAGATACGTGCATCATGCGCGTCAAAAGTGAGGATATCAGTAACACCCATGTGAACCAATTCCTGCAACATAATAGCACAGTCCAAAGATTCGCGGGAAGAACGCTTGTGCTGACGGCCTTCGTACAGCATCGGCATAATGACCGTAATGCGTCTGGCCTTACCGCCAATAGACGAAATAATACGCTTCAAATCTGCGTAATGATCATCGGGACTCATCGGAACCGTCATGCCATACATTTTGTAGGTTACGCTATAGTTGAAGATGTCACAAATAATGTAAACGTCGTGACCACGCATAGAGGAATACAGCATTCCTTTGGCTTCGCCCGTGCCAAAACGGGGGCAATCCACGCGCGCAATGTAGGTCTCTTCTCCATCGTGTCTGCGCCATTCCTTAAGGTAATAGTCCACCTGCTGGGCGAACTCCTCACAGCCCTTCATACAAATGACACTAAGTTCTGCAAATCCGTCTTCTCTCATGTCCATTCCCCTTTGTATCTGTGTTTTTCATGGTAGGAGTACAAACTCCTCACCTATTATAACACACCAAAAGAAAATTGTAAAGACATTCCGGGAAAATCGCTTATACACGGATTGACAAAATTCTATCCATGTTTTCTGTTGTACTTGAACAAAAAAGACGAAAAATGCTCAGCTCGTCAGATCCTCAACAACATCGTTCAACGTGCATGGAGTTACTCGACCGTTTACGATCTTCCAATATATTTCACGTGCAAGGTCGTCCGAGCTTGCACGAAAAACACATTCCGCTCGGTCTTGTAAGTATTGTGCGGTGATCCGATAACTCTGCTGACCGTCAACGAGTATGCGGTAAAGCCGATAATGAACACCGGCTTGGGAACAAATGGGGGCTTTCATTAACTTTGGTTTGATTGGGGACATGATAAGTTCTCCTTGTTGTACTAAATCGTCAATTGGTTGGGGGGACTCAAATTGATCTATATCTATTATACCACACTTTGCAGGTTGCTTTTTTTAGCAAAATTCGCCTCTTTTTTGAATAGTATCAACAAAACACCCCACCGCTATCAACAATCGATAGCATTTTTGATGCACATAATTCCAGCAAATGCCTGTTTTCATTTTAATAAAACGCTTCAAATGTTAATTTATCCAAAGTTTGGAAACAAAACATTTACAAATTTCGTCAAGAATTTTTTGTCGACATTTTCCGCACTTGGATAAGATTTTCCCTTTACACATATAGGATTTTCTGTTATAATTAAAGAGAAAAAACATGCTTTTTTTATCAAAAATCAAATATTGACGAAAGGAGCCGTCATAATGCCCAAATCAAATAATGCATTTTTTCATTCCTGTTCATATTCGCGTATTCCGGCTTATATACTCAAAATCGGAATGTTGCTGATTACGTTATATACATCCATCATCTATATCTTGGCAGAAACGTATATCGTACATGATCCCATCGGCACGATTTATCAATATTTGCCCGCTGTTGAATTTATCACTATCTCTTTGTTATGGTTGATTGGCGGATCGATCCTGTTAGATCGGCTGTTCCGCCGCTTATGAAAGATGAAGAACGGGTGTGCCCCATTCGGCATACCCATTCTTCACACGTTATTCTATAATTTATTTTCTGATAAACAAAACACCGAGTGTGTTTCTGCCGCAGTGAGAAGATACTGTGCATCCGGCACGAGTAATGAAAATTTCCTTGAATACTCCCATTGCCTCGACTTGCTTAAAGCACTGATCTACGATATCCGCATCACATCCTGCGTGTGTGATGAAAATTCGATCGGTGACAATATCAGACGCATCTCCAATGCGATCCGCTACATATTTTTCCAGCGTCATACGGAATTTTCCGCGATATTTCTTACCAACAGACATCTTGCCGTCGCGGACCATAACGCAAGGCTTCAACTGTAACAGATTAGCGCCAAATGCGGCAATCGCCGAGCAGCGTCCGCCTTTATGTAAAAATTCCAAATTGTCAATAACAAAAGATGCATCTACCTTTTCAGTCAGAGCGCGGCAAGCCTCTGCAATTTCTTTAGCTGTTTTTCCCTGGGCTGCCATTTCGGCCGCCGTTACAACCAAAAGACCGCCACCCGTAGAAAGGTTTTTGGAGTTAACGGGATAAACATTATCGTACTCCTGCGCTGCAAGTCTTGCGTTGTTGAACGTTGAGGACATTTCCGAGCTGATGGTGAAAATGACAACCTCATTTCCCAAATCTTTTTGCTGTGCGAAAAACTCATCAAAATCCGCAATATTGACAGCGGCGGTCTTGGGAAGAACTCCCGTTTTCTCATAATACTGATAGATCTCATCGGGATTGATATCAACACCGTCATGATACTGTTTGTCGCCCAAATTGACGACGAGAGGAAGAATTTTGATTTGATAGCGCTCAATCAATTCGGGGCTGAGGTCACACGTACTATCACTGGCAATAATAACTTTGTTACACATGGTTTTAAGTCCTTTCCATATATCTTTTTTGTTTTATGATTCAAATTCTTCTTGTTCCCATTCGAATATTCTTGTGATAACTTCATCGGCACGCAATCGATCAATCGCATACGCGCGGCGCAATAATTCCGGCGGGATGTAATCGTCATATTTTTCAAATATCGGAACTTCGCCACCATCCATCAAGGCCGTGCAGTCAATGCTTTCTCTCCGCACTTTTTCGGCAAGGTTACTCAGCCAATCTTCAGCGTTGAGAGACTCTAACTTAAAGGTCATGTAATTGCATCCTTCAAATTCGATGGAAGAAATCCCGAGCTCTTTGGCATGCCGTTTCAGATACTTTCGGCAGGTACGGAACGATCTCGTTCCCAACCACGGGAACAGGCACCAGCTATATCCGCCAAGATGAATCAAAGAGTGTTGGAGCATTCCCGTGTTTCGGGCCACGTGACGGGCGTTTTCAAGCCGCTGGCGGGCATTTTCCTTGAGATATGGGTAAATGGTATCCTCCACAAGAACACGCCTCATACGCTCTTGTATCTTGGTGTGAATCTCGCCGAAATCTCCGGGCCAGGAAACTTCCATTTTGCCCAGAACACTTTTGACGTAGATCAATTTGTGGGCGATGTCCAATTCTTCCACCTCCCAAACACGCCCAGCCAACGCAAAGCGGTCGCCGACGGGGGGAGGAGTGGTAATGGTTCCGATTTCATCCGAACCGCAACGAACGGTATAATCCTCGCTGTCTTTGAACACAGCATAGAATTTGAAGCTCTTGATAAGCTGCTCACCGCGGAGTCCGACAATCAGACCTTTTTCCTCGGTCATTTCCAAATAATCCTGCTGGACCATGGATACGATCAAGGTTCGGTAATCTTCCCTGCTGACACCGTAAAAAGGCGGCAGGGTCAAAATACGCTCAGCCAACATTTTAGGAGTCAATTCTCCGGAGGCCGCCAAGATGCTCAATGTCTGATGAAACAACAGGCTCATCGGCATTTGTCTTACATTCGGCGGTTCGATAAAGCGCTCCTCAATATACAACTGCACGATGGCAATGGCTCTCAACAGCTCCCACGGAATCAACTGTGGCAAGGGCGTGTTGGGAAGCGGATTTTCCTCACGAAATACCATCATCATCTCGGGAGGCTGGCCACGCCGTCCGGAACGTCCCAGACGCTGAAGGAAGGATGAGACAGAATGGGGCGACTGGCTTTGCAGGACGCGTTCCAAACGGCCGATATCAATCCCCAGCTCCATGGTCACAGTAGCGCAGGTAACGACAAGGCTATCTTCATCTTTCATTTTTGTTTCGGCTTCCTCACGAATCGCTGCGGACAAATTGCCGTGATGAATTAGGAAAATGTCTTGTTCGTTTCGATTGGCTGCGATTTGACGGAAAGTTGCCGTCAAATACTCCGTTTCTTCTCGCGAGTTGGAAAAAACAAGAGATTTCCGCTCTTTGACGCAATCATACATATATTCGTATCCGGCATCAAGGGAGGCCAAAGAAGTATCTTGTGTGGGTTTTGGGGGCGTTTTTCTTGCTCGCTCCGTTTGATCCCCTTTTGTATTTTGAACGTAAAAGTGTTCCATTCCCAGTCGCCAGCGGTGTTTCCCTTCCGGAAGAACCGGAACATCTACGCTGATATTGGATCCACCGCCCAGCCATCGTGCGGCTAGTTCGGAATCTCCAATGGTGGCAGACAAACCGATGCGACGCGGTTCATGTCCAATCAAGCGAGACAATCTTGTCAGCTGACAAATAATTTGATTTCCTCGGTCAGAACCGGTTAGGGTGTGAATTTCGTCCACAACAATATAGCGAAGATCTGAAAACAGACGAACGATGTCATTGGAACGATTCATCAACATGGATTCCAGTGACTCTGGCGTAATCTGAAGAATGCCTCTCGGCTTGTCCAGTAGCTTTCGTTTGTGGGAGGCCGCGACATCGCCATGCCAGTGCGTGACGGAAATGCCCGATTCGTCCAACAACTCATCCATTCGGGCAAATTGGTCGTTGATTAAGCTTTTCAAGGGTGCTATATATAGCGCTCCGATACTTTTGGGAGGATCCTGCCACAAATCGGACAGGATCGGGAAAAAGACGGCTTCTGTTTTTCCGCTGGCAGTAGAAGAAGTTAGCAAAAGGTGATGATCCGTTTCAAACAACGCACGAGCCGCAGCAATTTGGACGCCTCGCAAAGAATCCCAAGAATGACGGTAAATAAACTCACGGATAAAGTCGGGAAAACGCTCAAAGATCAGCGCCGCTTCCCTCTCGGGAGTTTCGTGTAACATACGATCCCTCCCCATTAAAAATCAATATCTTCAGGGCAGAATTGAACCGTTCTTGCGGAAGGCTCCGACGAAGTCAACAGTTTGGGGGTGTTCTCCTGCTCAATTTGAGAATTGGTTTTCAGCGTGACCGCCTCAGAGATCACATCTTCAAACTTTACTTGCTCATTTTGCATTAAGATGTGTAAAATCGTCATATAATCACGCAACATCTCGCGAGGGGTGATCATGCTATCTGCCCCCGCGCGAGCCAGACACAATTGTAGAAAACGCTCCATTTGCTCGGGAGTAATGCGAGGTGTCCAGCCATAATTTTGGGCGTGCAAGTGTGTAATGCGGACAATCAAAGCAAGCAATTCATCGTCACTCAAGCGACGCAACCGAATAACCGGCCCGATCAGATTCTTATAACCATCTGCCGAGAAACGACTATCGCAAAGACGGCTTCTTAATGCCTCGTAACTAAACAGTCCCCTGCGGGTATCCTCCAAGAACTGCGGTGTACCACCCAAAATCAGTTCAAGGCCGGGAGCTCTCCCTTGCAGAGTGTCGTTGAACATAGAGAGGATTTTTTCATAATTGTTTTCGCGGCTGACACGATGCACAATTTTATACAGATTAACACATTCATCGATAAAAACAACGAGTCCGCGATATCCCATCAGGCGCACCAATGCTGCCCAAAGCTTGAGAAAATCGTACCAGTTATCGTCATCGATAATAACGGATACCGAAAAACCAAGGGCGTGTTTTGCCTCGGTTTTGTTGGCGTACTCCCCGCGCAACCATCTCAAGCAAGCGCTTTTCTTTTCTTCGGAGGAAAGTTCATCTGCATCATTCCAAGCTTCGAAATACGCCGCAATAACGCGAGAAAAATCAAAACCGCCAACGAAAAATTCCATTTGGCGCAACTGCTCAAATACAAGTCCGCGTAATTTCTGAGAAAACTCAGGATGCTCCGGCGCATAGCCCTTTTGGATCAGCTCGCCTTGAAGAGCGGACAACCATTTTGCAAGCAGCTTGGAGAGAGCTCCACCGTCAGGCGACGCTTTGGTCGCCAAGTTTTTCATCAACTCGCGATAGGTGGCAACTCCACTCCCCCCGGTGCCATACAGGCGTCGCTCTGGCGACAGGTCGGCATCCGCTGTAACAAAGTCGCGCTCCAGTGCATATCCGCGAATCAGCTGCATCAGAAAGCTCTTACCGCTTCCATAGCGTCCGATCAAAAAGCGCATACCGCCGGCTCCCTCGCTGACTGCCTCTAAATCGGAAAGGAATGCATGGATTTCATCCGTTCTTCCGATGGCAATATAAGGAGCACCGGCGCGAGGAACAACCCCCGCAGAAACAGAGGCTAAAAGTGAAGATAATATTCGTTTAGGTACCGTTTGATGTTGCACAGATGGATTGGCTGTGAATGACATGGTAACCTCCGTTTTGTTTTGAAAATTCTTTTATTCTTGCAAAAGTGATAGAATCTCTTGGCGATAGTCTGCCAAGATGACAAACGCATTGTCGTCTTCGTCGATTAGTATATCGCCCAAGATCTCATTGCTAATCAGGTTGATTTCTTCCACGAGCGCGTGAGGCAGTACGCCCTTTTGACGCGCAAGATTTTTTTGTGTTGCGATATCTTTTTGATCAATGGCCTTCAAAAATGCTTTGTAATCAGAAAGTGCCGTTGCCAATCCGTTGGCAGATAAAACTTCGGCTTCAACGACAGACGCAGTGATCGGCGTGATTGGCGCCAAGGTTACATCATTGCAAATGGGCTCATCAAATGCCTCAACCAATTCCTTGGTCATTTGCCAAGAGGAGCGTTCGATCTCCTCGGCGTGGTGCAGAGATACTCCCGTGGTAGGTGCATCATACAGCGCTTCATAAGACGGGCGTTCTTGTTCCGTTTTTTTCTTTTGGGGGGACATTTGCGCGAAATACTCATCCAAAATCCGCTTGACGGTATCCGGCAAGGCATAAACTGAGAGTCTCGACTTCATGCCGAACTGAGCTCGAATCTTATTTTCAGCATATTTGATGATATCCGTAATGAGAAATCTCAGTTCAT
Source organism: Eubacteriales bacterium (assembly GCA_045631585.1). GTDB lineage: Bacteria > Bacillota > Clostridia > Oscillospirales > CAG-272 > SIG644. The sequence continues at coordinate 15,480 of JAZQUX010000127.1, forward strand.
GAGAACGATGGAAAGAACAATATTCCACTTCCAGTCTTCGTTTAACTCGTCCGGAGCAAAGCGCGCCTACAAAGCTATCGCGGCTTAAGGTAGCTTTTTGCATGTTGGTTCGAGAAAAAAGTGACCGCTCTTTTCCAAGCATTTCAATTACACGGGAAATTGCACCGGGAATACATGTGTCCATGGATATGGCTTTTTCGTCGCCGGAGAGATAAAGCTTACTCTTTTTATAGTTGTAGTTGGTACAAAAAGTAAGGTAAATCATCGCGTCGGCCATGCTGCCATCATACCCCGGACAAGCGTAAAATTCTTTGAATGTACTACACTCGGCGATCACGGATAAAAGTTCGGAGAGATATTGGCTCGGAGGTGAGAGGCGATGGATCAAGCTATAGTCACAAATCCAATCCGCCAAATATCGATTCAAAAGTGGATAAGCTTTTCGATAGCGTTTCCATATTTCGCAAAGCAATATTTGGCCGTTCGAGGGAGAAACGCGGTCAGGCAAATTGATGATTTCAAATAAATACAGAAAAATATAACTGTAATCGGTATCCGGGTACTGACCTTTTCGAACGCAGTCTCGCCAATAAAAATACCAATTCAGTTGGGCGCGGTTCATCTGATCGTACTGAGGCATATACGAGAAAAATGGCACAGCATCGCATACATCCGCCTTGCGATCAAAGTACAAATCCGCCATCTCGCAAAAACGTTCATAAAAATGGAACTGGTTTCTCCAAGGATAAATTCTCACCTGAGAGATCAACGGATGACGGGGAGAATACACCGTCTCCGGCGCTAAGGGAGCATCCTTTGTCGATGCGCTTGGTAGGGGCGCAGAAGAAGTATCTATTCTTACGGATGCCGGGACAGAGGGAGGCGTTTCCTTGTCCTTGGAGCTAAACTCAATCTCCGTAGCTTCTACACGAAAGGCCGGACGTGAAAAGGACGGGGGGGCTTTTTGTTTTTTCTCGGGAATCAAATGTTCGATATTCCAAAAATCATCTACGTCAGAATGGCTATCTCGCTGATCTCGATTCATTTGTCTCTCCCCCTTCCTATGATCGCTTTGTATCTGTATATTATATCAGAAAAATGCGTTTTTGTCAATCGTTTTACAGTTTTATTCCTTATGATGTTCAGTTGAAAAATCGGGCTGAAAATTAAATTTGCTTTCCCCCTTGAAATTTGATTTCAAAAAAGTTATAATATACTTAGATCGTAAAATGAGGTGATTTTTATGAACAATCATTCCACATCGACAACGGAAAATCAAGAAATTAGCGCGGAGCAGGTCCTTTGCGATATTCACACGGCACTGAGTGAAAAAGGATACAATCCTGTCATGCAAATCGTAGGATATCTCTTAACGGAAGACCCTACTTATATTACGAACCACAACCATGCTCGCTCCTTGATCAGAAAGGTAGACCGTGACGAACTTCTCCATGAAATTGTACGGTTCTATTTTGAACGAAAATGATAAAAAATGATGTTAATTCCGTATTTCACTTACCCTATGGAATACGTTTGATCGACCTAAAACACAGAACTGTCATGCCTGCATCGGAGCATCATTTTTGTATCGCTTTGGGCAACTTTGATGGCGTTCATTCCGCGCACCGTATGCTTTTGGCTGCCGCTGTGCGTACTGCCGCAACATTCGACCGATGCCACAGCGCGGTATTTTGTTTTGATCCTCCTTCTTCTGATTTTCTGGGAAACGTAAGCCTTGGCGGAAGACACTTGTCGTCCTTTGAAGAAAAGCTTTCGGCATTCGCTGATTGCGGCATTGAGTATGTTTTCTTGGCTGATTTCCCGACGTTGCGCGACATGGAACCGCAAACGTTTATTTCGAACATTCTGCAAGAAGTATGCCGCGCCTCCGGAGTTGTTTGCGGCTTTAACTTCCGTTTTGGTAAAAAAGGAGCAGGAACACCGGCTTTGTTGAAAAATGTGTTTGGCGACCAAAATTGCCAAACGGTTGCTCCCTGCTGTATGCCCGTCGGAAACAATGCTACTTTAACTGTCATCAGTTCAAGTGCCGTACGATCGGCCTTGCTTGAAGGACAAGTTGAGATTGCTCGTCTTCTGAAGGGGGAACCGTACACGATCACATCCTCCGTCGTTTGGGGAAAACAGCTGGGACGAACTATGGGTATTCCTACGATCAATCAGTATTTTCCGATCGATAAGATCATTCCCGCGAGCGGCATCTATGTTACGCGTTGCCGCATCGGTGACAGATGGATCTCCGGAATTTCAAATATAGGTAACCACCCCACCGTTGATGATAATGCTCCTGTGAATTGCGAAACGCATCTTTTGGGGTTTGATCAAGAAATTTACGGCCAGCCTGTAACGGTTGAATTTTTGCATCGCCTTCGCGACGAAAAACGTTTCTCCTCCATTGAAGAATTGAAGGCTGCGATTGAACAAGATATTCAAAACGCCATTGCGTTTTTTGACGCAACTCCAACACTGTTAACGTAAAACAATTATAAAAAACAACATTCCCACCGAGTATTTCATTCGGTGGGAATGTTGTTTTTGTCGGAGACGTCCCTTTTCTTGTTTCCCTTTTTTCCTTTGTTCCATATACTGAGAATAATCTGTTATGGAGGTAATTTATGAACGAACAAAACAACAATTCTGAGATGACGGGAACGGGGTATCTTGTCACTCGGGTAACAACAGCGCTCGGTGCCATTCCCGTTGAAGGAGCGACGGTTACCGTCAGAGATGGTATGAGTTCGATCAATGATCGAGGGGCTGTCATCGCCACGCTTACAACCAACAAGGATGGATTGACTCCTAAAATCAAACTTCCGGCCCCTGCTGTTTTGAACAGCACTTCTCCGGGCAGTTTTTTTCCGTACGCGTCATACAACATAGATGTTTTAGCAGAAGGATATTACCGTCAATTTTTCAATGGAGTTCCGATTTATGAAGGCATCACTTCCATTCAGCCGTCTATGCTTGTTCCAATCGCACAAACAAAATATCCAAACGGTATCGGCGATAACGAGAATTATTTTGAGGAAAACGTAAATCCGTCTTTGCAACCACGTCCAAAAAATATCTGACAGGAGGTTTTTATGCCGGCATCAACTCCATTTATTCCGGATTTTATCACGGTTCATCTTGGCGCGCCCAATGATTCGTCGGTGGCCAACGTTACCATTCCGTTCATTGATTACATCAAAAACGTTGCATCCAGTGAAATCTATCCGACTTGGCCGGAAAACGCACTTCGGGCCAACATATATGCCCAAATTTCCTTTGCATTGAACCGCATCTATACGGAATATTATCGCTCCCGAGGTTACCCGTTTGACATTACATCCTCGACAGCTTATGACCAATATTTTGTCAATGGGCGAGATATATTTGAGAACATTGATCAAATCGTGTCTGAAATTTTTAATTCTTATTTGCGACGTCCCGGCAGCGTTGAGCCGTTATTTGCTCAATATTGTGACGGTATTAACGTTGTTTGCCCCGGCGGACTTTCACAATGGGGGAGCGTAACCTTGGCAAATCAAAATTTAACGCCTTACGAAATTTTGCAAAATTACTACGGAGACAATCTGGAAATTGTTACGAACGTTCCGGTAGGAAGTGTGGAAGCTTCTGTCCCCCCTGTTCTCCTTCGCGTAGGCAGCTCGGGAGATGATGTCAGGACTGTACAAATTCGCCTCAACAGAATATCCGACAACTTCCCTTCCATCCCCAAAATCGTAGAAACGGACGGAATCTATCTGCAAGACACCGAGGCGGCCGTTCGCAGGTTCCAAGAAATATTTAATCTTCCCGCTGACGGAATTGTAGGACGTTCTACTTGGTATGCCATTGAGCGCATTTACGGTAGTGTGAAACGACTCAATGAATTAAATTCTGAAGGAATTACCTTAGAAGAGGTTACCAAGCAATATCCCGAGGTTCTCCGTCTTGGCTCTCGCGGGGCCGGTGTGAGCAATCTTCAATACTTTTTGGATTATCTCTCTGCCTTTTACGATTCCATTCCCCCTCTTGATATTGACGGTGTGTTCGGGGTTTCAACCGAGCAGGCGGTCAAGGATGCCCAAAAAACGCTTGGTCTTGAGGGGGACGGTGTTGTAGGGGAGCTGACGTGGAACGCGCTCTATAACGCGTATTTGGGGCTTCTGGAGGGTATTCCTATTCAATTCACAGAGGGAAACGTTGTTCCGTATCCGGGGTATCTGTTGCGAATCGGGGCTGAATCCGAAGCGGTACGCGTATTGCAGGAATATCTGAACTATATCTCCCAATCTTTCCCACAGATCCCTCAAGTAAATCCAACAGGATATTTTGGTAATCGAACGCAGGAAGCCGTCATTGCCTTCCAAGATCTTTTGAATCTTCCTGCCAATGGCGTTGTCGGAGCCATCACGTGGAATGCAATTACCGATCTCTACAGTGATCTTTTTAACGGTAGTCGAGTCAATGAAGGACAGTATCCCGGATACGAGATTGGAAGTAATACGTAACTTTTCGGAGGAAGCAATATGTCAACAAAACAAAATGTAAGCGAATATATCAAGAATCTTCAAAGATATTTACGAGTCATCTCTGCTACAGAACCGGAGCTTTCGTCCCCTCCCATCGATGGTATTTTTGATACAGCAACAGAACAATCTCTGCGTACTTATCAACAGCTTCATGGCCTTCCTGTCACCGGCATAGCAGACCAAGCGACATGGGAGAGTGTCTATCAAGCGTATTTAGATGCTCTGGAACAGCAGTCAGCGGCGTATGGCTTTTTTCTGTTTCCTGACGCACCGTTGAACTACGCCGTCTATCCCGACGAGCGACTCTTTCTTGTTAACGTCATCCAGTATATTCTAAATGAGCTACGCGTCATATACGACAGTATCCCACAAAACAACCAATCGGGATTGTACGATGAAGAAACAAGACAAGGTGTACTGGCGTTTCAACGAGCCAACGGCCTTGCCGAAAATGACCGAGTGGACAGAACCACTTGGAATGCGCTCGCAAAAGAATATCGACGCCTGTTTTCATATACGGAAAGTTAAACGAAATCTTGTGGTATAATCACCCAGCGGAAGGTCTAAAATAGATATGACAGCAGAGATGGGTACCGCAAAAAGGAGGACCGTTCATGATCAATCATTTAACTCCCAAAGCAGAACAGATTTTAAATCTTTCGCTGGACACGGCGGCAAATATGGGACACACTTACATCGGCACAGAGCATCTTCTGATCGCTCTGTGCGAGGTGCAAGATGCTATCTCCTCCAAGCTATTGGAAGCAAGAGGAGTACGAGCAGAGCAAATCAAAGAGGCAGTAACAAAAGAAGACGGCATCGGAGAGTCAACACATCTGTCTCCCGCGGATATGACGCCGAGATTACGCAAGATTATTGAAGGGGCCGGCGTGCAGGCCGTAAAAGCAGGACAGCTCAAAATTGGAAGTGAGCACCTTCTGCTGGCTCTTTTAGAGGAGCCGTCCTCTGTCGCTATTCATTTTTTGGGAAAGCTACAGATATCGGTAAGTGAATTAAAAAATGACGTTCAGAATTTTCTTGAACTCTCAGGGAGAGCACACGCCGCCGTCCAAGCAAAAGTGGCAGAGCATGATAAGAAACAGAAAATGGGGGCATTGCTTTCCTTTGGCCGCGACTTGACGGAGCTTGCACGAAAACAAAAGCTGGATCCTATGATTGGACGAGAACGCGAGGTGGAGCGGCTGATTCAAATTTTATCCCGCCGTCAAAAAAACAATCCTTGCCTGATCGGAGAACCCGGTGTTGGGAAAACAGCCGTGGTAGAGGGATTGGCTTATATGATTGCCAAAGAAACCGTCCCCGATCATTTGAAAAACAAGAGCATCATTTGTCTTGATATGGCCGCATTGTTGGCCGGTGCGAAATATCGGGGCGAATTCGAAGAGCGGCTAAAAAGTGTGTTGAAAGAAGTGGGGCAGCATCCGGATTGTATTCTCTTCATTGACGAAATACACACCATTGTAGGCGCAGGAGCTGCGGAGGGGGCAATCGACGCGGCCAATATTATCAAACCGGCACTTGCGCGCGGAGAACTGCAGGTCATTGGGGCTACCACACTTGCGGAATATCGTCTTCATATTGAGAAGGATGCCGCATTGGAGCGACGCTTCCAGCCGGTACTTGTGCAACAGCCGACGCGAGCAGAATGTGTCATGATATTAGAAGGATTGCGCGAAAAATACGAAGCGCATCATCAGGTGAATATCAGCCACGAGGCCATGCAAAGCGCCGTTGACCTGTCCATCCGTTATCTCCCCGATCGATTTCTCCCCGACAAAGCGTTGGATTTGATAGATGAGGCCGCTTCTCGTTTACGTATTCGCCTCCAACAAACACCTCCACAGTTACGGGAATTGGAGCAGAAAATCAAAAGGATTGGCGATGAAAAAGAAGAAGCCATTATATCACAAAATTTTGAGAAAGCGGCTGATTTGAGAGATCAATTGTTGGAATGTGAGGATCAACTTCAAAAAGCAGCTGATCAATACAGCACCACAAAACCGAGCGTATCCGTAGAACCGCGGGATATTGCAGATGTTATCACACAATGGACGGGGATACCTCTTTCTGAACTGCTGAGCGAAGAAAATCAAAAACTTTTGACGCTGGAGGAAGAACTTTCACGACATATTGTTGGTCAAACGGAAGCAATTTCAACGTTGGCATCCGCCATTCGTCGCAGTAGAACCGGGTTAAAAGATCCAGACCGACCAATCGGAAGCTTTCTTTTTCTTGGTTCCAGTGGGATTGGCAAAACGGAAATGTCGTATGCGCTGGCCTATGCTCTGTTTGGCACTCGGGATGCGCTGATTCGATTGGATATGTCCGAGTACTTGGAAAAGCACAGCATATCGCGCATGATCGGATCTCCGCCAGGTTATGTAGGATTCGAGCAAGGAGGACAATTAACCGAAAAAGTGCGAAGGCGCCCTTACAGTGTGATTCTGTTCGACGAAATTGAAAAAGCGCATCCGGATATTTACAATTTGTTGCTGCAAATTTTAGAAGACGGAAGTCTGACCGATTCACAAGGGAGACGCGTGGATTTTCGCAACACAATTATTATTCTAACCTCCAACGTTGGCTCCGAAAGAGACGGAAAAAACAATTTGTTGGGATTCTCTTCCCTATCGGATGCAGAAGCACGGATTAAAGCGGACAAAGCACGCCACCAAACACAACTTCAAAATACGTTTCGCCCCGAGCTACTCAACCGTTTAGACGCCATCATTACGTTCTCTCCGTTAGAGTCTCAACAGCTCATTGAGATTTCGGAGAAATTATTAGCAAAATGTCAATCGCGAATGAAAGAGCGAGGGATCCAAATTACGTTTGCGGAGGGAGTGGCCGAGAGAATTGCCCAAAAGGCGAGGGGACATGGTGTCGGAGCTCGCCCTCTGCGGCGTGAAATCACCGACAAAATTGAAAATTTGTTGGCCGGCCGATTGCTGATCGGCGAATTGAAGCCGGGTGACGAGGCCGTCATTTCGTTGTCGGGAGAAGATTTTGACTTACACGTAAAGCAAGAAGAAAAAAAGCCTTGACAGCGTCAAGGCTTTTTTATCCATTTATTTGTTATTCGATTTCGTATCAAAGAACTTGGTAAATTTAACATTTTTGATACCAAAATAATAACCAAGCCAAGAGGTCAGCATGGCAGGAAGCGGAATCACAAAGTACATCAACCAAAATTGGTTCAATATCGGGAAGCTCGCATTTCCAGTTTCCAATGCCAAGATACCGGCGTACATCCCCTGCGACATCATGGCGATGGTACCGCTGATGGTTCCAATTGTTGCACAAACTTTTACGGCGCTGAACATTGCACCGACAGAAAAGCCAATGGCCAACAAGAAATTCAAACTGTTTGCCAAGAGCGAAATCCACAATCCGGTATGAGGACGGTAGGGTCTGTGGCCGTATTGTACCGGAATATGATCCTTGCTTCCGAGTTCCCAAGCCGATGTGTAAATTAAGAACAAATAAAACAGTATGGCAAAAATACTGCAGCCCAAGCGCAATCCGTCGTTCTTCGCCATCAAACAAGCAAGCGAAAGAACCAGTCCGAAAATGGATATGGCACACTGGGTCACAAACATTTTAACGGCATCGTAAGAACGAGCTTTCAAAAAATTCAACATATATACCTCAAAATCGCGCAACAAGCGCGGTGATTTTCAACACGGATATTATATATGAAAATCGCAATATTTGCAACCGTTTTATCAAATTGTTTACATTTTATCCACTAAAATATCAAGAACTCTTGTTATTGCTTGTTTTTTGTGTTATAATCATATAGCAAGTATTTGTCGAAAGGAGAGATGAACATGGGCAACGAAATATCCGTCAATGAGTTTTCGGAAATTGTCCGGGAATTTGCCTCGTATAAACTGGGCATTCAAGGATGCTCATCCAAGACAGTCGATGAGTATTTGCTGGATTTGCGTACGTTTTTTCGTTTTTTGTTGGCAAAAGAACGCAGCATTCCCTCGGATTCGGAAGATTTCTTGCAAATAGATGTCCGTGCGGTGGATTTGCCTTTCATTTCTCAAATCACCACAAGCCAAATTTATGAGTTTTTGATGTACACAGGCAACATACGAGGAAATCAGTCTGCGGCCAAAGCCCGTAAGCTGTCTGCCATTAAAGGACTTTACAAATATTTGGTCAACAAACGCAATTATCTGGAAAGTAATCCGGCACAAAACATTGAAACGCCGAAAGCTAAAAAAGCTCTACCCAAATTTTTGACGTTGGAGGAAAGCATTGCATTGCTCGATGCTGTGCGAAATGATGTCAACTCACCAAACAGAGTCAGAGATTACGCGATGCTGACCTTGTTTTTGAATTGTGGGATGCGTGTATCTGAATTAGTCGGTATTAAGCTAAATGATTTGGATCCTGCGCTTCGATCGATGCGTGTCATCGGAAAAGGAAACAAAGAAAGAATCATTTATTTGAATGAAGCCTGCCGCTCCGTTTTGATTCCTTTGATCGAAGAGCGTTGCAGCCCTAAATATGCCAATGTAAAGACCAAATCGCTATTTCTATCCAGGCTCAACGCTTGTATCAGCGTCAAAACGGTACAGCACATTGTCTATAAATATCTCACCATGGCGGGACTGGAAGCCAAACGGTATTCCGTCCATAAACTTCGGCACACCGCGGCTACTCTGATGTATCAGTCCGGCCAAGTTGACGTGCGTGTACTGAAGGACATTTTGGGGCATGAACAGCTCAACACAACGCAAATTTACACTCACGTCAGCGATGAAAATATGCAAAACGCAATGGAAATGAATCCTTTAGCAAAAAAGACGAAGCCGTTACCCAAAGTTGCGCCGAGCAACAGCGATGAAATTTCGGATAATTAAAAAACAACCGTCTGCTTCTCTCATAAAAGACAAGCAGACGGTTGTTTTGTTAAATATCAAATCGGAAATAGCGTTTAGCGTTATTTAAGCAGATATTTTCAATGATTTCTTGTAACATTTCTTCATCATCAGGCACAAGTCCTTCCTCCACCCAAGAGCCGACAAGGCGGCACAGGATTCGGCGGAAATACTCATGGCGGGGATAAGACATAAAGCTGCGGGAGTCGGTCAGCATACCAAGGAAGTTGCCAAGGCCTGCGAGATTGGCGTAGGAGCGCATCTGGGCATCCATGCCGTCGATGTGATCGTTGAACCACCACGCACTTCCCTGCACGACCGTAGGCATGCCGTCGTTGTTCTTGCAGAAGCTACCGCACAGCGCGCCGATGGCCTCGTTGTCGCAAGGATTGATGGAATACAGCACCGTGCGAGGCAGGCCGTCGCAGCCATTCAGATA
>JAZQUX010000128.1:0-2166 GCA_045631585.1 Eubacteriales bacterium
CCAGATGCGTCCGCTCCTCGACCTTGTGTTTCGCCAGCCCATCTCCGATCCTCTCTTCGTAGAGTTTTCTTCCGCGGCGTTCGGCTTTCCTGTTGAGCATGAAATTCCAGATTCCAAGCCCGATAAGCACGGCCAGCAATATCCCGATCAGGGCTACGAGCTTGAACGGCGTCCACCACGGCGGCAGTTCAAGTATTCGGATGTCGTCTGCACTGTACGGATAGATCTTGAATCTCAAGAACGACGGAAATATGTCGGAATCGGTTTTCGTCTGGAATTTCGTCCAGCAAAGTCCCGTCGCTTCGATTGTGGCGCCTTTCTCCGGAACCGGATGCGGTGCGCCCAATAGGCCCGCGAGTTCCACGAATACGCTGTTCTCGCCATCCGATATCTCGATTTCGCCGTTTGCCGACGCAACGACTTTGCCGCGGACGGTGAGACGCTGCCCCGTGGCGTTGGTTCTGAATCTGCGCAGACCTTCCGGATCCTCGAAGAGACTCTTGATGGATGCTCTCTCCGGTGTGTCGAGGGGACGGGTGGATCTGCCCGTTTTCTTCACGAGTGCTTCGTTGAGACACAGCCAGTAGGGGGCGTGTTCGGGGAATCCTGCGACGGCGACCGTTTCGCCCGCGGACGGAATTTCCGCATTGGCCGCGGGGTATGCGACGATAATTCGCCCGATGTCCGTGCGCAGGAAGAATTTTTTCTTCTCGACTGCGATGACATCACCGGAAATGTGCTGCCGGTGGAGAATCGCCGGATCTTCCGAGAGCGGATATCCGGTGAAAGGATTTTCCGGGGCGGACTCGAGAATCTTGACTCCGTCAGTTTCGTACACAAGCAGATGGCGGCCGAGGCTTTGCCTCAGCCCTGCGATGGGGATTATCAGCCCGGAAAATTCGACGTTGGAATCGACGATTCCCGAAAGGTCGATCTTGGGCATGGAGGGTTTGTACAGGGTGACGTAGCAGTTGCCGGTTTCGGTTTTCAGCAATATCCAACAGTATTCCGGCGAAACTTCGTCGGGAATGCAGGTGGATACGACGCCCCGGATCTTCACCAGTTTGAAATTGAACTTTCCCATGATGATGTCTCTTGCGGAAGCTTCGGCGACTGATGGCTTGGTTCCGTGTTCGAGCACTTGTATTTCATTGGAGAGGAAACGCCTGGTTTTGTCGGTATCGGCAATCGCCATTTTGCCTTTTGCAAGAATGCGGTCCCAGAGCTTCAATCCGTGTTTTGCGGTTACATGGAAAAGAATCGTTCCGTCGTCTTCATCTGCGAAAGTGATTGATTTCCCATTTGCTCTTAGGACGATGCCGGTGAAAGCAAACTCCATCGGCTCGGTTATGTTCTCAAGAGGAATTGCGTTTGCCTTGCCTACGGACGTGAGGACAGCCCCCGCCGCCGGAAAGAACGCGATAAGCGCAAAGAAGATGGATAAAACCGATTTCATGAATTTGTTTGAATTATACCACAGGCGCAGCGCTTGCATTGCCATGCAGCATACTACAAATTCTTGTAGGTGTGTTTTTGAGGGGTGGTAATGGAAGTTGCTTGATGATAATCGCCAGTCGCTGCGGGGTGCATCGCGCTCAATGGCGGCTTGGGTGATGTGGGACGAGTGGGACACGTGCGACAAGTGTGACTAAATTAACAGAAATTTGCTTTGAGCGAAGAGCTATGCAATAGCAGGGATAGATAATTGCAAAGCACTTGTGCATTGGCCTATTATTCCCAACGCGAAGCTCATCAGCACGTTCCTGCAAGCATTTGTCCTACACGTCACACCTGTCTCACACGTTCCAAGAGCCATTTCATCGTGCGAAAGCTCCCATTGCTATCTTGCCTACACCTGAGGAATAACTGGGGTGATGCTCTGAAAAGAGTGGAATAACTGGGGTGAGACCCTGAAAAGAGTGATAATTTCACTTGTGAATTGGGTTGTTTTATGAAATAGCGAGGTTTTATTGTGCGTGAGAATTAGTCCTAACCATATTCTCATTAGAAGGTCGTTAGTGGTGATAATTGAACAGGGGGTGATCTGAAGTGAGTGTATCCATTTTTTATACCAAAAGGTAATATCTTTTTGGTATAATTTTTAGCGCTTCAAAAGATATGGATTGGAGAAATAACTGGGGTGAGATTCCGAAAAGAGTGATAATT
>JAZQUX010000129.1:0-14906 GCA_045631585.1 Eubacteriales bacterium
GATCAAAATTGAAGAGATATAAACAACCATCCGCCCGCCGAATGTTCGGCGGGCGGATGGTTGTTTGTTAGGGGTGGATGCCGTAGTATTCGGCCAGAGCGGAAACATCCTTTTGTTCAAAGGCTCCGTCAAAGATCATAAATTCGTCGATGGTGGCGGTCAGCTTGGCGGAATAATTGCCTGTTCCGTCTTGACCAATGTTAAGAACGCCAAAGGCATCTGCCGAGGCATTCTTGATGGATGCGGGCATGGCGATGGTGACAAATTCGCCAAAGTCAACGGAAATGCGAATCTGCCCTGCTACACGGTCCATGACCAGTGTGAGGTGCATCCAGCCAATGCTGTAGTCGGCGGGCAGGGGGATTTCCTTATCCATACGGTCAGAGCCGTTGCCCATGTTGAACTTGATATCGTGCGACTGGCGCAAGCTGAGAATAAAACCGGCATTGGCGCCGTGGTTCCAGTCTTTGTTGGAGAAAATGGCCGGATCTGAGCTTACACCCGTGGTTTTGATCCAAAGCGAAATCGTAAAGCTGTCAGTACCGGGGGCATAATCCTTGATGGACACATAGCCGTGATTCAAAACCGCGCCCTGTCCGAAGAATCCATCCTCGTAAGTGACGGTTCCATTCTTTTCGACGGTGGTGCTCCCCGTGATGTCATTTACGCCGCCATCAAAGGTGAGGTAAGTGTTCAGTTTGATGTCGGGAATAAAGTTGGTGATGTATCCGTCCTCGTTTTGGTCGGGGGTGTCGGTCGATTCATGATTGCGGAAGGAGTCGTCCTCCCAATCGGACGGATCGCGGTCTTTGCCGTAGTAGCCGGCCAGCGCCGTAATCTCATCCTGTGTCAACGCTTGGTCGAAGATCATCAACTCGTCAAGGTCTGCGGCCAGCTTTTTGCCATAGTTGCCTGTGCCGTCCTGACCGATATTCAGATCGGACAGAGCGTCAAAGGTTGCGTTTTGCAACGGTGCAGGGATGGCCATGGTGATCAGCTTTCCGAAATCGTAGCACAAGCTGATGGTGCCGGCTTCGCGATCAGCGATCAGAAGGACGTGCATCCAACCGCTCCGATAATCGGTGGGCAGAGGATAGTTGAAGTCCAGGCGGTTGGCACCGTTTCCGAGATTGACCACGATGTTGGCGCCGTCTCTTAGGATTAGAGCAAATCCTGCGTTGTAACCGCTCGCCCAATCCTTGTTGGATAGAATGGGGGGATCGGAGACAGAGCCCTTGGTGTTGATCCAAAAGCCGATGGAAAAGCTGTCCTTGCCAAGCTTGTAATCCTTGAGCGAAATATAACCGTCATCGATAGAGACAGCCCCGCCGAAATAGCCGTTTTCAATGAAGTACAGCTTGCCGTTCTCGGCGACATCACCGTTCATGTCATCTTCGGAGGTGCCATCAAAGGTAAGATAAGTTTTAAGGAGGGCTTCGGGGAGAATGGTTGTAATATAATTGTCTGCACCGATCTCGGGCGTGGGGAGTGTTTCGTGATAGCGAGGAGACTCTGTATCGACCCAAACGGGACGATCTTGGGCGTTGACACCCTCAAACAAGCCGGAGGGAACGCGTCCTGTCCAGGTGTCGGGTTGTTCATAACCAAGCGCATAAAGAATAATGGATGCGGTATCACGGATTTCCATGTCTTCGATCTCGCCGTTGACAACGGTTTTGCCGGTGGCGGCAAACATGACGTACTTTTCGCCGTCCGACAGACCGCCGTGGCTCGTACCGGAGCCGCCGTGATCGGCCGTCACGATGAACAGCGTTTCATCCAAAATGCCAAGATCATCATAGGCATTGTAAATGTCCGCAATATAGCCGTCAATCTCAGTAATTTTGTTCAGGTGTGTTTGAGTACCGTAGCCGGCGGAATGTCCCGCGCCATCGACGTCGTCGAATTGAACGAACAGCAGCGTGGGCGCTTTTCTGGAAAGATATTCGCAAATTTTCTGCGTCAGAAGCTTGTCGGTGTCGGCCGTGCTTTTGTATACGCCAAGACCGTCTTCAATGATACCGAGGTTGATGGGATTCCAATGGCTAAAGGAAGCCAATATAGCATCCGCATTGTTTTCGCGAATGACACGGAATACGCTGGGAAAACGGGAGTCTTTGGGGTAAGGGGTGGCGGCCACGATGTTGTTGGTCAGCCCGTGGACATCAGAGGTGACACCGTGCAGCATAGCTCCCCAGCATTGTGCGCTGATGGTGGGATTTTCGCTGAGCATCCCGTACGTTATAGCGCCGGATGACATGATACCATCCAAATACGGTGTGTCTGCCTGTTGGAAGAATGCGCCGGCGCCGTCAACGCCCAGCACAACGACGTATTTGTAAGGAGATGCCGAAGGATCGGGTTCGTCGCCGGGTTCATCACCGGGTTCATCACCGGGTTCGTTGCCGGGTTCATCACCGGGTTCGTCGCCGAGTTCATCACTGGGTTCATCACCGGGCTCGTTGTTTGGCGAATCGTTTGTGTCGGGAGTGGGTGTCGGCTCGTTGGACGAACAAGCCATCAGCACCAGTGGTAGCGTCAGGCACAGCACTAAGAGCAGAGCGATCAAATGAAAAACCTTTTTACACATAAGCTTTCCTCCATGGCAAGGTGATAGCACCATTGTAGCACATGAAAAAGAAAATGTCAATGGAGTGGGAAGGCCATTGACAATTTTTGCTCGATCATGTATAATATGGGCAGAGTTGATGTTGCATCGAAAGGAATCAAAACCATGAAAGCTGACGTTCGTATCAAAAAACTGCGCGAAGGTGCGCATACCCCTACGTATGGCTCGGCCTTTGCCGCCGGCTGTGATCTATATGCCTGCATCGATGCGGGAGAAGTGATCATCCTCCCCGGTCAGACGGTGGTCATCCCAACCGGCTGGGCGTTTGAAATTCCCGATGGCTTTGCAGGGCTGATCTATGCCCGCAGCGGTCTTGCGACCAAGAGTGGCTTGGCACCCGCCAATAAGGTTGGCGTGGTTGACTCGGACTATCGCGGCGAGGTCTGCGTAGCACTCCACAACCACAGTGGCGAAGCAAGAACGGTCAAGAGCGGCGACCGCGTGGCGCAGATGGTCATCACCCCCTATCTGACGGCGACCTTTATGGAGACCAACGACCTGACCGATACCTCCCGCGGCGCGGGCGGCTTTGGCTCGACGGGGAAGTGAATAGAGAAAAAGCAGGGAAGCAAACAAAATGTTTGCTTCCCTGCTTGATTTTTCACTTGCTCATTCCGGAAGAATTCGCTTAGCGAATTCTTGGGATTGGACACGGTTGCTTGAAATTCAGGCTGAATGATATATCCAATCAGTCGTCAATCGTGGGGATTCTCTGAATATCCTTGTCGGTGAAGATGTCCAGCTCGTCGAAGGAAGGCGAGGAGAACTCAGAGATGACCGACTCCGTATCGGTGGAGAACCAGTGGCGGGTGTTGGGAGCGATGGTGTACTGCTGACCGGGCTCGAGAACGATCTCGTGGAAGACGGTGTAGCAAGTGTCTTCCTTGACGGGGTGGCAGTGATGATTGGGGGTGGGCTCACCTTCAACGTACAGATAAACCTTACCATAGCGGCAACGGAAGGTCTCCTGCTTGCCGATGTAGTTCTGCTCGGGCAGGGGAGCGTGGATGTGCTCAGGGCAGGTCATGCCGGGGAGCAATACCATTTCCTTACCGCAATAGCGGTCGGTGTTGATGTAAGTGACCAAAAGAAGGCCGGTATGGTAAACGTCGTTCAAACCGAAGTCTGCGACCTCAATGTTGGCCTTTTCCTCGTCACTCAGAACGATATGTGCTTTTTCAAATACTTCAATAGCTTTTTGACGTGCAATTTCGATATCAGCTTTTTTCATGATCAGGTTCCTTTCCTTGATTGAAATATGTCGTTTATATTATAACTGTTTTCTTGTGATTTGTAAAGAGATTTGAGAGAAAATTCTCATCAATTCAGCTCGGCAAACAAATTTTCCAGCTCGATGAGTTTTGCCTCTGCCTGAGACAAACCGTCAGCCAAGAGAGATGCGTAGTCCTTGCTCTGCTTTTCAATCATGAGAGTGACCAAAGCGCGGGTGAAGCACATACCGCTGGTATAAATGTAAGAGAAGTCAATCACGCGGTATTGATGCAGCATGGCGAGAATCTGCTTACTTTCGGCATCGGTAGCGTATCTGTTCTGCATGGCCTCTTCATAGTATGCAGGGTAAATGGTGCGGTAGCCTTCGGCGCTCAGTGCCTCCAAAATGAAACCAATATCCTGCTCGTTCTTGCCGCTAACGGGGCTGGAAGGAATGACGAAGAAACGGTCAGTGTAGGCGGAGTGATAATCCACTTGATCTTCATTCAACTTCGGAACGGGGAGAATACCATAGTCAACCTCATGATAGCGGAATACGTCATAAGCGTTTCTGAGCTTACCGTATATGAACAAAGACTGATCGTTGGAGAACATTTCGTTGACGGTAGCTTCAGAATTGGTGTAACCGTAATCGGAATCATGCAGGAGGTAATATACGTTTTCGATCAATTCATACGCTTCTTCGCAGTGAGCGTTCAAAATCAGATCGTCACCGTCTTTCTTTACCATTTCGATACCGAAAGATTCAAACCAACCGTAAAAACCGTCGGGGCACAGGAATCCGAATGTATCATCGGGGTCTTTGACGTCGTTGTTGCCAAAATAGTAACCAAAGTTTTCGCTCAGCTCGATCATATCTTCCATGTACCACTCACCCGCCATAACAGCTTCGTAGGGGTACTCCAGTTCGATGTCGGTGAAGAGAGTTTTATTGAAATATACCAAGAACGTCTGACCAAGGCCCAGATAGGACATGGTGGAAGAACCGAGGAACATCTTGCCCTGATACGTCAGAGCTTCTATCGAGGGAGCAGGCCACCAGGGCTTGGAAAAGTCCAAAGAGTCCAAATTGTACAAATTGGTGAAAAGGTTTTCGAGCGAGAAACCGCTGGCCGTGACGTCCAGCAAGAAGGCAAAGTCAAATGAGCCGTCCTGCGTGGTGATACCGTTCTTGATGGTTTGGTTGCTGGATGCCTGATAAGCACTAACGGACACATCAAAGCGCTGTTCTACGGCTGCGACAGATTTGAAGACCGCATTGTCTACGATGCTTCCGTCGTAGTCTTCTACCCAGAAAAAGTGTACCATGTCGTCCTGGCACGCGATCACAAACTCATCAATGCCTTCGCTGCGGAAGGATCTTTCGGGCAGGCTGTCCGGAATGTTGTAAGCGGCATAGGGGTCTTCAGGAGTATCCGGGCTTTCGGGAGGATTGTCCGGAGTTTCCGGATCATTCTCACCGGGCTTGTCTTCGCCGGGCTTGTCTTCACCGGGCGTTTCCTGCGTGGGAGTGTCATTGACGGGGGGAGTGTCACTGGGTTCTTCTTCGCTGCAAGCGATCATCGTGAAAGCCATAGAAAGCATCATGACGAGCGCGATGACGAACGAGAGAATGCGAGTGGTGTGCAATTTCATTGCGAACCTCCTGTGTATAAATAAAAGTTAAATATAGTATAACATTGTACGGAAAAAATGTCAAGAAAAACACACAACAAAAAGTCAAATAAACAGAGAAAAGAGCTTCCGAATGTACGTCGGAAGCTCTTTGTGTATCAATGAGTAGCAGTGAGAGTGTTAAACAGTATCTGTTTTTGAACTGTCTTCTTTGTTATTTTGGTTTTTGCGATATTCCATGATGCAAATGAAGATTAACACACATACTAAAGCAAGGCTGATCCATTGCGAGGTGGATACGTTCAACCAAATGCCACGAGCGCGGTCTCCGCGGAAAAATTCTAAGACAAAGCGCAACGAGGAATACCCGATCACATAAAACGCGGCAACGGCACCGCGGCGAGAGATCTTTAAGTAGCAGATAGCCAAAACAATGGACAGCACCATCAGTCCTGCGGCTTCTATCAGCTGAATGGGTAACAGAGGCGTTTCCAAAGGTGTCATTGTCAAAGATTCATGATAGATGACGGCTCCGGGACCATCGTAAGGAATACCGTAGCAACAACCGGCAAAGTAGCATCCGACACGTCCGATGGAATGACCCAGCGGAAGGACGGCGGCATAGATATCGACAAAGTCCATGATTCGCATACGGAATTGCTTGGTGTAAATCCATAATCCTGCCGCACCGCCAATCAACCCGCCATAGAATACGAAGCCGCCTTTGATCCAATAATAAAATGGAATATCGCTTTGGATGATATCTTTCAGGGAAACAGCGATGAACAGCAATTTGGCACCGACAATGGCGCCTATCATGACGTAAATGGCAGAGCAAAGCAAGTCATACATTGGAAAATTTCGTCTGCGTCGCATCAGCAAAAAGGCAACAGCGGCGGCCAGTAAAATTCCGGTATAAAAAGCGATTCCGTACAGAGGAATCTCCTTTCCGAATAATGTGATATATGATTTCATGGAAGAATCTCCTTCAATAAAGCAAAGTCGGGTTGCGTTTCAAACAGAAACGCAACCCGTGTTTTGAGTACGTTAAACGCGTTGGTATTTATCCCCCGGTGCGTTATTAGAGGAGCGAATTGAGAGCATCCTCAACGGCATTCTCAGTAGCAGCCGCACAGATGGTGCACAGACCGCAGGTGAAGAAGGTAATGGTGGTGATGACAACGGCGATGATACCGATGACCATACCGGCAGTACCCAGACCTGCAGGCTGACCGTTTGCACGCAGCTTCTTACCGCCGGATACGGAGAGAACCAGACCGACAATAGAGATCGGCAGACCGGCTACAGACAGCCAACCACTCCAGAAACCGAAGCCGCAAACGATACCGAGGATACTAAGAATAAACCCCGCAACAGCTAAACCTTTTCCCATGATAGAACTCCTTTCGTGATGTTGAAAATATATACAAAAGGACACGTTTTTTTGAAAAATCCATCGATACGTGCCGCTATTGTATCAGGATAAACTAAGGATGTTTTCTCTTAAATAGGCGCTTGCGTAAAACATTGCAAGCAATACCTATGGATGAAACGATAACTGTAAATTTAATAAATTTCTTCATGGTTCGTCTCCAATGGCATAATGTAACAAAATGTTACGTTACGATTGTAACATAATGTTACCATATTGTCAATAGTTTTTAAAAAAAAAGAAGAAACGAGGGAAAAAAAGATGGAAATGCTAGGATTGAGGGACATCAGAAAGAAGAAAGGCTATAGCCAGTTAAAAGTAGCCATGGACTTGAATATTAGCAGGGAGGCGCTGTCTTATTATGAAACAGGCAAGCGAAGCCCGGATATTGAAATGCTTGTGACACTCTCTCAATATTTCAACGTATCCATTGACTACTTAATTACAGGGCATGAATACGGTCAAAAACAAGTAGCTTTTTGATTGTGAAATCGAAATAAATCATCTTTGCACAGAGACGCTCGTTTTTGTTGACAAACGGGGTGATATAGGATATAATGGAAGAAATCTGAGGGAATGAGGAGGATGTGGAATGGATCGTTTTGTTCTGAAAAGCGAATTTTCCCCGACGGGTGACCAACCCGAGGCAATCGAGTCGCTGGTGCAGGGCTTGGAATCGGGCGAGCGGATGCAAACGCTGCTTGGTGTCACAGGCTCGGGAAAGACGTTTACCATGGCCAACGTGATTGCCCGTTGCAATCGTCCGACTTTGATCTTGGAGCCGAACAAGACGCTGGCCGCTCAGACCTGCTCTGAGATGCGGGAGTTTTTTCCCGATGCGGCGGTGGAATACTTTGTTTCATACTATGACTATTATCAGCCCGAAGCCTACATTCCGGGCAAGGATATGTATATTGAAAAGGATGCCTTGATCAACGACGAAATCGATCGCCTCCGCCACAGCGCGACCAGCGCGTTATTTGAGCGGCGCGACGTGATTATCGTGGCCAGCGTTTCTTGCATTTACTCGCTGGGTGACCCGAGTGAGTATCAGGGCTTGGTACTTGCCATTCGCCAAGGCTCGCAGATGAGCAGGGATATCTTTATTCGAAAGCTGGTGGCCAACAGCTATAACAGAAACGACCTGTCCCTGACGCGTGATTGCTTCCGCGTCAACGGCGACACGGTGGAGGTGATCCCCGCCAACATGAGCGACAGTGCTTTGCGGGTGGAATTTTTCGGTGACGAGATTGACCGTATTTCTGAGATCAATATCGTCACAGGAGAGCTCAAGCGCCTGTTGACGTATGCCGCGATTTATCCTGCGACACACTATGCGGTGTCGGATGAAAAGAAGGAAGCGGCTCTGACTGAGATCATGCATGAAATGCAAGAGCGCGTGGCGTATTTTGAATCGCAGAACAAGCTGATCGAAGCACAACGCATCCGCGAGCGCGTTCTGTACGACGTGGAAATGCTCCGTGAGATCGGCTTTTGTTCGGGGGTAGAGAACTATTCCCGTGTTTTGTCGGGCAGACCTGCCGGGTCAACGCCGTTTACGCTGTTGGACTATTTCCCCGAAGACTATATCATGTTGATTGACGAGTCGCACGTCACGGTGCCTCAGGTGCGGGGCATGAGCGGCGGCGATACGGCTCGCAAGAAAAATTTGATTGACTACGGCTTCCGATTGCCGTCGGCCTACGATAACCGCCCCCTTTATTTCGAGGAGTTTGAGGACAGCATCCATCAGGTGGTCTTTGTCAGCGCCACCCCCGGCGATTATGAAAAAGAGCACAGCGAACGGGTGGTGGAACAGATCATTCGCCCGACGGGGCTTTTGGATCCGGTGGTGGAGGTTCGCCCCATTGAAGGACAGATCGACGATCTCTTGGGTGAAATTCGGGTTAGAGTCGATCGAAAAGAGCGCGTACTGGTTACAACGCTGACCAAGAAAATGGCCGAAGATTTGACGGAATATTTGGAACAGAACGGTGTCAAGGTGCGCTATATTCACTTCAACGTCGAGACCATTGAGCGCATGGAGATCATTCGCGATCTGCGCTTGGGTGTGTTCGACGTATTGGTCGGGATCAATCTGCTCCGCGAGGGCTTGGATATTCCCGAGGTCAGCTTGGTTGCCATCTTGGATGCCGACAAGGAAGGTTTCCTGCGCGCCGAACGATCGCTCATTCAGACGATTGGCCGCGCGGCGCGAAACGCCAACGGACAGGTTATCATGTATGCAGATACGATGACAAGATCTATGTCGGTTGCGATTTCCGAGACCAATCGCCGCCGCACCATTCAAAATGCCTATAATGAAACCCACGGAATTATCCCTCGAACGGTAGTGAAGGGTGTCCGTGACATCATCGACATGAGCGCGGGCGAGGAAGATGGCGGCAAGCGTGGACGAGGCAAAGGCAAAAAGGGTGGAGATTCCCTTAAGACGAGCAAGTTGAGCGCGGCCGAGCGCGAACAACTCATTGAGCGTATGACCCGAGAAATGAAGGCCGCTGCCCGTGAATTGGAGTTTGAAAAAGCAGCCTGGATTCGCGACGAGATTGCGCGGCTTCGGGCGGGAAAATAAGGCGGTAAAGGAGAAGAAGCATGAGACAGTATTTGATTCCCGAAGCAGGGCGCTTCTACAAAGCAAATATGCACACGCACACGACCTGCTCGGATGGACAGATGACGCCCGAACAGATCAAAGAGCTGTACCAATTGAACGGCTATTCGGTGGTGGCGTTTACCGACCACGATATTATGATCGACCACAGCGACCTGAACGACGAGAGCTTTTTGGCTATCACCTCTTACGAGGTGGAAACCAACTGCCCCACCGACGGTTTTGATGCTTGGGACAGAACGCCCACTTATCACCTGAATTTCTATGCTTTTCGTCCCGACGAAACGTTCTATCCTTGTGCCAATCCCGGTTATACCTGGGGCAACGCGCGGACGTTGGTTCAGGACTACTACAGGGGGGATTATCAGCGCCGCTATAGCGTAGAAGGGCAAAACGACATGATCGCGCAGGCCAACGCGGCCGGCTTTTTGGTGTCCTACAATCATCCCGACTGGTCGCTTCAGCATTATCCCGACTATGCCGGCTTGGAAGGCTTGCACACCATCGAGGTGTATAACACGGGGTGTGTACGCGCAGGCTATACGCTGGATGTCGCAGAGCACGCATTTCAAGATATGCTCGCGCTTGGCAAGCGCGTCTTTCCCGTGGCGACGGATGATGTTCATGCTGTTAAGGAGGCGTTGGGAGGTTGGATCTGCGTCAAGGCGCCGGCGCTTACGTATGACGATTACATGGCGGCATACCGAAAAGGCGATTTTTATGCTTCGTGGGGGCCTGCCGTGGAAGATCTTTATTTGGAAGATGGTATTTTGCACGTGTTTTGTAGCGATGTCAAAGAGATCAGCCTACATACCGAGCGGAGAGTGGCTCGCCGCCTTTGTGCGACCGACGGTGTATTGACCTCGGCGGAGTTTGATCTAAAACAGTATTTTCAAAATGTTCATCGCGGCGGCCGTGACGCCACGGCGTTCGTTCGCCTGGTGCTGGTCGACAAAAACGGAAACAAGGCATTGACACGGGCTTATTTTGCGGATGAGCTTTCGCTTTTGGCCCGTGGACTTGACGAAGAGTAATTTCGTAAAAAATAGGAGTTTTATGCAATCATCTATTGATATTAAGGGCGCGCGCGTCCATAACCTGAAAAATATTGATGTTTCGATTCCGCGCGACAAACTGGTCGTGCTGACGGGACTGTCCGGCTCGGGTAAGTCCTCCTTGGCATTTGATACCATTTATGCCGAGGGCCATCGACGATTTGTTGAGTCCTTGTCGTCCTATGCCCGTATGTTTCTCGGACAGATGGATAAGCCGGACGTCGACAGCATTGACGGTTTGTCCCCTGCCATTTCCATCGACCAAAAAACGACCTCTAAAAACCCTCGTTCGACGGTCGGTACGGTCACGGAGATTTATGATTATCTGCGTCTTCTGTATGCGCGTATTGGTGTGCCGCACTGCCCTGTGTGCGGCAAAGAGATTCGTCAACAAAGCGTGGATCAGATCATCGATCGCTTGATGACATTGCCCGAAGGGGAGCGGTTTATGGTTATGGCACCTGTTGTTCGTGCCCAAAAGGGTACACAGGAAAAGGTGTTTGCCGATGCCAAAAAGTCGGGTTACGTTCGTGTGCGCGTGGACGGAAATCTGTATGATTTGTCCGAAGACATCAAACTGGATAAAAACAAACGGCACACAGTGGAGATTGTCGTTGACCGACTGGTTATGCGTCCCGATATTCGTTCGCGCTTGAGCGATTCTGTGGAAAACGCACTTCACGCAGCGGATGGACGAGTGAGTGTTGTTACTGTTCCACGCGACGGCAGCGAGGGGGAGGAACTTTCTTTCTCGCAGTCCTATGCCTGCGAAGAGCACGGTATATCGATAGGCGAGTTGGAGCCACGCATGTTTTCCTTTAACAACCCGGCCGGGGCTTGCCCCAAGTGCGCGGGCTTGGGCGATATGCAGGTCTTGTCAGTTGATAAAATATTGCCGCACCGAGAACTGTCTCTCCATGAGGGCGGTATTGCTGTCAATGGTTTCAAGTCGCTCGAGGAAGAAAGCTGGAACGGCCCACTGTTTTCAGCTGTCGGTGCACGCCACGGTTTTTCTCTTGATACTCCGCTGGAGAACTTTACCCCTGAGGCGATGACTATTTTGCTTCAAGGCACAGGGGACGAGACGTATGATATTCACCGTTATTTCGGTGGGGAGGAGCATCATCAAATTGTCAAATTTGAAGGCTTGATTCCGATGATCCGCGCCCGCATGATGCAGGGCATGAATAAAGATTACTACGAACAGTTTGTGGAAGACGCGCCCTGTCCCGCTTGCCTTGGAAAGCGACTCTCTCCTTTGGTGCTGGCGGTCACGGTGGGAGGAAAAAATATCGCTCAATTCTGCGATCTCTCCGTTTCAGAGGCCTTGCGCTTTGTCAATGAACTGTCACTGGACCCGACCGAGCAGACCATTGCGCGGGATATTCTCAAGGAAATTCGCGCACGTTTGGGCTTTCTTTGCAGCGTGGGACTTGATTATTTGACGCTATCCCGTAAGGCAGGCACGCTGTCGGGCGGCGAAGCTCAGAGAATTCGTTTGGCTACACAAATCGGTTCTTCCTTGATGGGAGTGCTGTATATTTTGGACGAGCCGTCCATCGGCCTGCATCAGCGAGACAACGAAAAGCTGATCGCGACACTCAAAAATCTGCGCGATTTGGGCAACACGGTGATTGTTGTTGAACACGACGAGGATACCATGCGGGCCTCCGATTATTTGATCGACATTGGTCCCGGTGCTGGAATTCATGGTGGCAGTGTGGTGTCTGCCGGCACACCCGAGGAAGTGATGTCCGATGAAAACTCGCTGACCGGTGCGTACCTGTCGGGCAAAAAAGGCATCCGCGTGCCCGCAGAGCGAAGACGAGGCAACGGGCAGGTATTGACTGTCCGCGGCGCGCGTGAGCACAACTTGAAAAATATAACGGTGGATATTCCGCTGGGCTGTTTTGTCTGCGTCACGGGCGTATCGGGATCGGGGAAGTCTTCCTTGATCAATGGTATTTTGTATCCTGTGTTGGCCAAGCACCTCAATCGTGCGCTGACCTATCCCGGAGATCACGACGGGATCGAGGGAATGGATCAGCTGGATAAGATCATTGCCATCGATCAAAGTCCCATCGGGCGTACCCCAAGATCCAATCCTGCCACATACACGGGATTGTTCAATGACATTCGCGATCTGTTTGCTTCCACCCAAGATGCGCGAGCCAAAGGCTATGCGGCGGGCAGATTTTCCTTCAATGTTAAGGGAGGGCGTTGCGAAGCTTGCGAGGGTGACGGTGTCAAGTGTATTGAGATGCACTTCTTGCCCGACGTCTACGTGACGTGCGACGTATGTCACGGCAAGCGCTACAACCGCGATACGCTGGAATGTAAATATAAAGGAAAAAATATCTTCGATGTTCTGGATATGACGGTCGAGGAGGGGCTTGCCTTCTTTGACGGTCTTCCCAGACTTCAGAAAAAGCTGCAAACGCTGTACGACGTGGGACTTGGTTACGTCAAAATCGGACAATCGTCCACTACGCTGTCGGGCGGCGAAGCTCAGCGTGTCAAGCTGGCGACCGAGCTGTCCAA
The DNA here is from genome assembly GCA_045631585.1 of Eubacteriales bacterium. Taxonomy (GTDB): domain Bacteria; phylum Bacillota; class Clostridia; order Oscillospirales; family CAG-272; genus SIG644. The sequence continues at coordinate 13,137 of JAZQUX010000129.1, forward strand.
ACGCCCGACCGGAAAGACCATCTATGTGCTCGATGAGCCAACCACCGGTCTTCATGCCGATGACGTGGCGAAATTGCTCAAGGTGTTGCAACGTCTGTGCGACAGCGGCAATACGGTTTTGGTGATTGAGCACAACCTCGACGTCATCAAGACGGCCGACTATATCATCGACCTCGGTCCCGAGGGCGGCGATGGCGGCGGTACCGTCGTAGCGACCGGCACACCCGAGCAAGTCGCGGCGTGTGACAAGTCGTATACGGGTAGATTTTTGAAGGGGTTGTTAGAGAAATAAGTATGTGGGGAAAACTTCTTGGAAGAAGGTTTCCCCACGCCCCTTTCAAGAACTTTACGGGAGAAAATAATTGGCGAAGTGGGGACGTATATACGCTATTCCAAGGAATAGCTGCCGCAAGCTCGTGGGCCCCCTCCCACTCGCCCTACGGGAGTTAGAATTACTTCGTAGGAGCGATTCGCCTGCTCTACAGAATAGACTCGTTACAAGCTTCTATCCACGACCGCCCAAAATCTTGCCCGCTACCCCATCTGCGGGGTGGGATATATGCCCCGCAGATGGAGAACGCTTGCCAAAACAAACATTACCGCCGTTCTTTGTCAGAACGGCGGGCTGCAGGGGAATCCAAGGGGAAACGCCTTTTCTTTGTTCAGCAACAAAGAAAGGGCAATCTTGCCGGCACACCGAGCGCGCGAAGCTGGGCGAGGCCGAAGGAGAAGTCGTTGAAAACCCAATCCCACCTCGTTATCTTGCATTAAAACACCCCATTTCTTTTATGCTATATCCACAAAATTCTCCCTCTAACACCCCTCAAAAAATGTGACGGCTACCTTGATATACCCCCAATTTCACGCGATTTTGGGAGCATTTGCGAGCATTTGGGTATCTAAATCAAAATAATCAAACTTTTTTTCAAAAACCTCTTGACAAAGAGAGGAGTGAATGCTATAATATGCAAGTCTGAAAAATTCTATTATTTTGGAGGAAAATCTAACATGTCTACTTTCATGCAGAAAAAAGAGAATGTAGTCCGTAAGTGGTATGTTGTGGATGCGGCTAACAAGCCCCTCGGTAAGACTGCTGTCGTTGCAGCTGACCTGCTCAGAGGTAAGAACGCTCCCGAGTACACCCCTCACGTTGACTGCGGTAACTTCGTTATCATCATCAACGCCGACAAGGCAATTCTGACCGGTAAGAAGCTGGAGCAGAAGTACTATCGTCATCACTCCGGTTACATCGGTGGTCTGAAGTCCATCCAGTACAAGACTCTGATGGCTGAGAAGCCCGAGCTGGCTATGACCCTGGCAGTAAAGGGTATGATCCCTCACAACAAGCTGGGTGACGTTGCCATCACCCGCCTGAAGGTTTACGCAGGCGCGGCTCACAACCACGAGGCTCAGAAGCCCGAAGCTGTTGAGTTTTAATTGAAGGAAAGGAAGGACTAAGTCAATGTATACAAGTGCAAAACCCTATTTCTACGGCACCGGCAGAAGAAAGAAGTCTGTCGCACGTGTTCGCATCGTTCCCGGCACCGGCGTCATCACGATCAATGGTCGTGACATTGATGATTACTTCGGCCTTGAAACCCTGAAGCTCATCGTTAACCAGCCCTTCGGCGTAACCGAGACCACCGGCAAGTTCGATATCATCGCTACCGTTACCGGCGGCGGTTTCTCCGGCCAGGCAGGCGCTATCCGCCACGGTCTGTCCCGCGCTCTCGTCGCTGCTGACGAGGCTAACAAGCCCGCTCTGAAGGC
>JAZQUX010000130.1:0-4225 GCA_045631585.1 Eubacteriales bacterium
CCCTGCCGGTCGGCACACTCCCCTAACGCGGTAAACGTGCTGAAATACGGCCGCTCAAGAAAGAACATCCACGCCGCAGGTTCGATAGCGCTACCTTCAGCGCAAACTTCAACCGTTTTTCCGGCGTTGGCGTGCGAAAGACGCCTCGCCGCATCTAAAATCTCCTCGGCGCGTCTGACTGACGAGGCAACGCTTCCGTCCGCAGGAGTCACCGGCTTGAAAAAGGCATAAGGCAGCCCCATGCTGAACCTGCTCTCGGCATGGGCACGAGCCGCCTCAGACGCAAGATTGTCGGTAACCACCAGAACCGGACGCACCGAAGGCAGTTCCGTACGCGGATGCTTAACATCAATCCGCCCTTCGCCAAGCGGCAGATCAAGAAGCCGCTTCACGCCGCACTTCTTTCTAAAAGATTCCCTGTCTATCATAACAAAAATGCTGCCGTTTCGTAGGATAAACGGCTCCCTCTTTTGAATTGTCCGTATGGTATCACAACCTAATGTTTCGAGTCAATCTCCTTTCAGGCACACCCGTATGTTCCCCGCAAAAATCAAGGGACGGAAAGAGAAAAGTCGTTAAAGGTCGTTCCCTTTGGCGAAGATTTGGGGAATGTGACAGAGAAGACATTAAGCCCTTTCTTGAGTGAAGCAGTGTATCAATAAGCTCTGACCCTTCATTCCTCCAACAATGTCGGCGTTCCAGACACGCCCGAAACATCGCCTTGCTACGGCCTTAAAGAAATAGTCTTTGGAGTACCGAAGCCCATCAGATGAACATGCGATCAACTGATCCAGTATGAGATCCTGCGCGCAAAACGGCCGATGCCACTGAATGAAAACAGTCCGCCAATCCGCTCTGTCAATCGGCCAAATTTACGATAGAATAGGTTGAACATCAGATACGGCAGAATTTGCGAAGGCGTTCTTGGCATACGGCGCAGAATGTTGCCGAAACTGTATATATCCCGGTAAACCTTCAAATATCCGTCATACAGTTCACGCTCCGTCATCCCTTTTGGACTAAACACGACGTGCGCAGTATCATAATGGGAAAGATCGTTGTCCGTAATCCGGCCCTCTGCTTTCATCCGTTCGTAAAACACAGTGCCGGGATACGGCGTCAGGATGTGGGAGGTCACCGTTTCTATCCGATTCTTTACGACCCACTTTACAGTAGAGTCAAAAACCGTTGAATCGTCACCATCCAGTCCGAAGACAAAACTTGCATTGACCATTATTCCCCTGGAATGCAACGCCTCAACGAGTTCTTCGTATTTGGCTGTCCGGTTCTGCCCTTTATGGACTTGTGCAATCGCCTCAGCGCTCAAGCTCTCGAAACCGACGAAAAGGCTACGGCATCCAGTATCCCGCATAAGATCCAGAAGATCCGGCATTTCCGTGATGTTGGCCGAAACCGCCGCACTCCACTTCAACCGCAACGGACGCATCTCCTCAAGCAAAGCCCTGGTAAAGGCAGTATCTCCGATGAAATTGTCGTCGATGAACATGATGTGCCGTGTAGCTTTCGAGCGAATCTCCTCCATTACTGATTCAACAGTGCGGTGACGGTAACCGCACGAGCCTTTCACGGCACTGTTGTAGCAGAAATCACATGCAAAGGGACATCCACGGCTTGCCGCAATGACATTCGAATAAAGAAAGCCCGACGTATCGACGGAAGCGAACGATGGCGGCAGCAAATCGCCGCCCGAAAAGTCCGGACTTGTCCTGTAAACCGATTCAAGTCGACCATTGGCCGCATCCTTCAAGATATCCGGCCAATGCCCTTCTGCAGGCCCGATGCAAATAGTGGAGAACATCCCTTCTGCCGTTGCCGGATCCGCCGACACGCCAATTCCTCCAACAGCAACAGGGACACCCAGCCTTGCATACTCGTCCGCAAGAACCTTTGCTCGAGGCAAGACATCGACACTGGCCGATATCCCCACAAGATCAACCTCGTCAGACGGCATGTCACGACCGAGATTCTCGTTGATCACTTCAACCGCATGCCCATGTTCTTCAACGATTCGTGCAATCGTCAACAATCCAAGATGTGGTGCCATCCTGGACTTGAGCGACGTATCCATCGGTCTTGGATGCGTCTCCGGTTGAATCAGCCGTACGCGCATATCAATCTCATCAAATGCCTTACCGTCATGCACCCCCACCCTTCCTTTTCAAAATACCATAGACAAGAACTCTATGTTTTGGAGGCTATCGCCAAACAGGAAGGAAAAAGATGTCGACCGCAGTACCGCTGCTTGTGTCACTTTTGTAGCGGAAGAAGCGCCAAAGGAACGAAACGTTCATGCCTCCGCTCTTCTTGGAATCATAGGTAAATCCAGGGAATACATCGACTGCGACATCACCGTTCAACTCCTCTCGACGCCACAGATACCATAGGAACGTACGCTTGGAATAGTCACGGGCGCCGGCAACCCGCTCGTTACGGCAAGACCACAACATCCCCAAAAGAGAACGGGTATTGGATACCTCTCCATCAAAGACCTTGGCCTTTGAATCATAATCAAAATTCTCCACTCTGGTCTTCTTAAATCCAAACAGCAAATCGTCGCCAAACTTGTATTCTTCCGTGAAAGCGACAGTCCGGACGTCACCTTCGCGCCAGTCGTTGCCTGCCGCCTTCTTGACTTCATCCCGAAACGACTGACCTGAAATCCTCCCGTTGTCGCCGCCATGACAATACAAATAGCGCGAGCGTTGGAAGAATTCCGTCAAACCGAAACTGAGGAATCCCAACGACTCGTGCGCATGTCGGCTTTCTGTGCGGAAGACTTCATTCGTAACATTATTCTTGCGGTCAAATTCGGGTTTGCTCTTCCCGACAATCGAACCATCCAGCCTCTCGGCATTCATCAACCTATCCATTTTCTCCAGATTGATATTGCATCTCCACTTTACCGCCGGAATAAAATAAAACCCGTACGTATCTCCGCTTTTATGACCAACCAATGGCGTGAGCCACCACCATTCAATGTGATCCTGCCATGTATGTCTGCCTACGAGCGCAGTCGTGACGTCTCCGCTTTTCCCGTCATAATCAAATACGGGAAAGAATCTTGCATCTCCTGTCGTCGAATCGTACCGTCCAAACGGCCACAGGAAGTTATGTTCGTCCTTATATCGCGAATAAATGGGGCGGAACGCAAAATGGTCGTCCGTAAACGATACAATCGGCCATATTACAGAACCGGCCGGATCTCGCCAATAGACTATCGGCCACAAATTAAGACGGTTTTCTATTGCTCCGGCATATTTGATGTCATCCCCTTCGTAGAAAGGAGTAGACTTCATCTGCTCAGTCTTGCATCCGGCAAAAAACATCGCCATGCACACAAATGCAAACACGATGCACAATTTGATAGATTTCATCTTCATGTCATGGGATTATATCTCTTTTCAAATCCGAACGCAATTCCGTCCGGCGTTTTGGCAAAAGTTTGATATAGTTCACAAAACTATTCGGCTTTACGAAAACTGTCGGCCATTCTTCCACCCCGGTGCGTGAGGGCATCTGGGTACAGCTTCAATATCTCAGTGCGCAACTTTCCACTTCCTTCCCTGTCGCCCTTACGTTCAAGGAGTCTGGCAAGATAGAACCGCGCATGTTGCGTATGAGAGAACCCTCTGTTGCGTATGTAAGGTCTTGATTTGCCGCCATCTTGACGAAGTTTGCCGCCATTGTTCCGAGATTTGCCGCCAAATCTACGAGAAATGGCGGCAAATCAAGGTCTTACACCCATGGCCCAGCGTTCTTTCACCCTATACGCTCGCGCCTTACACCCATGTCCACCCCGATTTTCACCCATGACCAACGCCTCACATCCAGTATTGCCAAACCCATCCTCCAGTATTGCAAAACTGATTCGGCAGTATAGGGAAACACAAACGACAGTAAAAATGCCGCCGTAAAACACAGCGGCATCCCAATCATTGGCATCATTCTCCCACCGCCTTACGGCAATGCCACTTCCACCGTAAAGAACCGGAATGACGTATCGCCGCCGGGCGGTACATCCTGTCATGAATCTGAAAGTTTCGCCTTGCTGAGCGGTTTGATGCGAGGCATAAAGGAATTGCCCGAACCGTCGGCAGAGTGGCTGAACTCGAACTTCGGCTTGCCGCCCTCCATTCAAAACCTATAAATTAGATCAGGTCTCGCCCCTCTGCAATAAAATCTACCAAATTAACATGCGGTACCC
>JAZQUX010000131.1:0-3515 GCA_045631585.1 Eubacteriales bacterium
CAGGGCCATGTGCCGTCGGTAGACGTGCTCGTTGAGGTGCAAAAGAATGGTTCGACAGTCGGAATGAAAAAGGCAGATGCCAACGGATCCGTCAGCTTTGAGTTGGATCGCGGAGACTATACTTTTGTTCCTACGGCGGCGAAGGGAGAATTTTATTACGATGCCGATGAGTGTACGCTGAGCGGCGAAAAAACGCAGGCCAGCGTGACGCTGTATCGCATGGCGGATCATAAGCAGACCATTTATGCTTGCTTTGCCGATCCTGACGATCGTGTCGCCTATGATGCGGCAACGGTGGGCGAGGGCGCGACCTATGTCCGAATTGACCGAGACGATATGGCGTACTATATTTTTGCTCCTGACAGGGGCGGTATCTATCGTATCAGCTATCTGGCGGATGCGGAATTGATGCTGGGATATTATGGCGATGCCAATGTTGTTCTCAGTGAAAATGCGGCTCACGTGCAAGATGGCGCATTTGAGATTGAAGTTCAGAACGGAAGTGTTGGTGCGTCGGGTGAAGGCGGTACGTTCCGCATGGTAATCGGCCTCGGTTCGGCTACGGTTGACGATGCCATCTTGATCATTGAGCGTGTGGGTGATCCCACTCCCGTGATGGAATGGATCGATTATGTTCCGACGAAATGGCCTACCGATTCTCCTCGCACCGATTATTTAAATCACGAGCTGGTAGATATCAGCATTACGGATGCCTCGGTCAAGGTGATGTATAACGAATCGGATGGTCTGTACCACTATGGATCGAAGGACGGTCCTGTCGTATACGTTCGCATCAGCGAGCCTTCCAAGTACCTGGCTTCGTTCACCGAAATTTGTGATACGACGAGAATATACAAGTTGTTCTATAATGAACAGGGCGAACTGGTCAAAAAGGAAAGCTATAACGAAATGATTGCCGCGTATGCCGCCATTTGCGATAGCAACGGAGTTGTTCCGCTGACGGAGGATTTGATCTATATGATCAAGAATGCCGCCGAGCAGATGGGCTGGTTTGATATTGATGCATCCGGTAACGGCGTTTTGACCGCAGATAAAGACGGCAATCCCACCGGAGTGACGGCGGCCAATCTGGTCAAGGACAACGCGTATTTGTTCGCTTGCTGCTACGTGGACGAGTTCGCTTACGGCAAAGATATTTCCATTACCTTGACGGTTTCGCTCTCCGAGGAAAAGACGGCGCACGTTGCCATCAAAGCGGGCGAGCCTGTCAAATTCCGCGCGACGGACAGAACGGAACTGATCATCGAGGATGCGGCGGGCCTGAGCGTGACGTATGGCGGAGAGACGTATCTTCCGGATGATGGCGTGATTGTGGTTATGATGGTCGAGGATAAGCCGACGTTTGTGATCAACAGCGATCAGACACGCGAATTTGTGGTGCGTTATTTCCTCTATGCGGATGAATAATCCAACGAAATTTTCAAAAACGTCTTGCCAAACGGCAGGGCGGGTGCTATAATAAACCGAAATAAATCAAATCAAGGAGAACGATCATGAAAAGATTTTTGATACTCATGTTGGCGCTTGTGCTGACACTGACATTGCTTGTTGCCTGCGGTCAATCGACCGATGCTCCCGCAACCGATGACAACCAGAACGAACAGCCCGGCAATACGCAACAGCCGAGTGATGAGAAGCCCGGGGATGTCGAGCAACCCGGCAAGGATGAGCCGGACGAGCCCGCTCAGCCCGAGAAGGTGACCTACACCGTAACGGTGAAGGATCAGGACGGCAACCCCATCGCAGGTGTGGAAGCTCAGATTTGCGTTGGCGATATTTGCAAGAAGCCCAACGTCACGGGTGAGGACGGAACGGTGAAGTTTACCATGGATGCTCCCGGCGATGCTACCGTTTCTCTGCAGATCAACGAAGGTGGCAGCCCCGAGGGTTATGAGTACCCCACGGAGAAGATTGCCATCGAGGACGGTCAGACCGAAATCACCGTTGTACTGAACAAAAAGTCGTAACAAGACAAAACAAGACCGCGCCGAGTGGCGCGGTCTTGTTTTATGTGTTAATTTTGAAGTTTTGCTTCGATGATGGATTTCAACTCTTCGTAGGTTGTCTCGCGCATCAGCGTCGCGATGATGACGCCGTGCTCATCCAGCACCAACGTGATGGGATATTGATCCACGCCGCCCAGCGCCGCGTAGTAGCGGTCAAGGCCGTAGCGGTCATTGGGATCGATGAGAGAATCCTTGGCGAACAGCATCTGAGAATCTTTGTAATGCTCCTCGACGTAGGCAGGAGCGGTGTCAAAGTCAAGCTCGGTATGCACCGCGACAACGGTGACACTCTGATGGAATTCAGAAGCAATGCGGTCGAAATAGGGCAGTTCCTTGACACAACCGCCGCACCAAGTTCCCCAGAAGTTGATGATGGTGATCTTTCCGTCATTGTTGGCAGGATTGAAGGTTTCTCCCGTCAAGCCATGTTCATCGAACAAAGGAAGCTCCTCGGCGGGACATTCGTCGCCGACTTGGTTGCCGACAGCCACGGGGGCAGGCTTGTCGATCACGTTGAAATATACCAGCGCGCCGACCAGAAGAAGGGACATCAGAATGGCAACGGTGATTTTGATTGCCTTGTTGCGCTTGGTGATTTTCTTTGTTTGCTCTTGGAAATTCCAGCAGGCAGAGTCAAGATCTGTATCGAGGGAAATGGAAGGTACGCTCGGTGCAAGGAACGGCTTGGAGCCCTTCCAAGAAATGGCCCCCGTGGGACAAACGTCAACACATTCGCCACAGCTGATACATTCGTGGTCACCGACGTGACGGATATCCATCTGGCATTTTGCGGTGCAAAGACCGCAGGCGGTACACTTGGATTTTTCCAGCTTGATACCGAACAGAGAAAACTTGTTGAACAGACCGTAAAGTGCGCCGAGCGGACACAGAAAACGGCAGAAAAAGCGGAACATAAAGATGGAACCGAGGATAATGCTGATCATCAAGATAAATTTCCATGTGAACAGCGGGCCGAGCATAGAAAGCTTACCGGCGTTGATTTCATTGGACAACAGGCCCATGGCGCCTTCCAGCGTTCCTGCCGGGCAGATGTACTTACAAAACGCAGGGAGGGGAACGTTCCGCAGGCCGTAAAGGATGGGAACAATACCAACAAAAAAGACTAAAATGACGTATTTGACCCAAGAGAACAGGCGCGTGATGCGTCCTTTTTTGATTTTGGGCGTTTTGATCTTATAGAACAGTTCCTGAATCAAACCAAAGGGGCAAAGGAATCCGCAAATGGTTCGACCGAGAATGATACCAAACAACAAAAGAATGCCGAAGATGTAGTACGGTGTTCTTTTTTCACTGCTGCCAAGCGCATTTTGAAGCGAACCCAGGGGACACGCGCCCGATGCGCCGGGGCAGGAATAGCAATTCAAACCCGGCGTGCAGATGTTTTTGAGCGGCCCTTTGTAGATCTGTCCGTTGATAAAGCCTTTCAGATTGGCGTTGAACAGCAGCGCCGCATACAGCTGAATCAGC
>JAZQUX010000132.1:0-14053 GCA_045631585.1 Eubacteriales bacterium
TGACCTACGAGAGCGCCAAGATCGGTATTCTTGCCGCCGCTGACCGCGTACTTCACCAAGAAGGATAACCAACAAAAGACACGAAAAATTTACTTATCACATCATCTTTCGTCATGTCTTTACGCTATACTGATAGCAGAATCATCAACCAAGGGAGATTGATCGAAATGAAATTGACTCTGACACGTCTTTGCGCCTTGTTCCTTATGCTGACGGTACTTTGCCTGCCGCTGGTCGCTTGTAAGGATGCCGAGGACGAAATTCCCGAAAATATGCAACACGCGACCGTCGAAGGAAGCGATTACCGTCTGTTTTTGCCGATGGACTGGAACCTGTTGACGAATACCGGTCTTTCCGGCGGATACGCCTCCATGCAAAACAAGGCTATCATTTACGTCAAAACCTATGACAACACGGACAAGCTGTCTCTCAAGGACTTTTGGAATGCCAATCTGTTGCCTGCCTTGAATACCGCCTTCGCAGAGAGCAAAGGCGTGGAATGCTCCGATCCCGTTGACAGCAAGCTCAGCGGTCTGGATGCCCTGACCTTCCACTACAAGGGAACCCGCAATTCCGTCTCTTATGAAGGTCTTGAGACGCTGTGCGCCAGAAACGGCAAGATCTACGTTTTGTCTTTCTGCGCACGCATCGATTTGTACGAGGGCTATTTGAGCGTCTTTGAAACCGTCCGCGAAAACTTCACGTTCAGCGAAACGCCCTTCGTCCCCAAGGAGCCGATGCAGGTGATCAATCCCGAAGTACAAGCCCCTGCAGGAATGAAGCTGGCCTCCAACGATGACGTTGCCTACCGTTTCTTCGTTCCTGAAAGCTGGGTGCTGGATACCAACGTTCCCACATCGTCCGCCTACGTGTCCGAGAGCGATCGCTCCAACGTCAACGTCACCGTTTATATGCCTGAGGTCGATCACATCGAGTCTGTCGACGATTACTGGGCGTCTGCATTTGAGCAAATTCAGGCGGGCATGACCGTGATCGGTGACGTGGAAAGCGAAGACTTCAGCTACGGCGGCGCAGGTAGCGCCAAGGGTAAAATTTACCGCTATACCGCCGAAATCGAGGGCGTGACGTTCCGTTTTGCACAGGCCATTACTTCCTATCGCGGCATGGTCTATACCGTAACGTACACCGCGCTCGCGGAGCAATTTGACACCCACTACAACACCTATCTTGACATTCTCGCCGCGTTCCAATTCAGAGGAAACTAAATCATGCAGCACATTTATTTGGACAACAGCGCGACAACGGCCCTGTCGGCCGCCGCGAAAGAGAAAATGCTGGAGGCGATGGATTGCTACGGCAATCCATCCTCCTATCATCAGCTTGGCCGCCAGTCCGCCGCTTTGTTGAGCGGAGCCCGCGAGGCCATCGCGCGATCCCTTGGACTGCGCCGACTCTCCCCCGGAGAATTGGTGTTCACCTCCTGCGGCAGTGAAGCCAACACGCTGGCCATCTTGGGCTGCGCGTATGCCAAAGCTCGCCGCACGGCCAACCGTATTGTCACCACCGACTCGGAGCATCCCGCCGTCGAGCAGGTCATGCAACGCCTGGAACGAGACGGCTTTGAAATCATCCGCATCGCCACACGAGGCGGAGCTCTGGATCAAGAACAGTTGGACAAGGCTCTGTCCGATCGCGTATTCATGGTTAGCATGATGCTGGTCAACAACGAAACCGGCGCCTTGTACGATCTCAAACGGACATTTGCACTGGCTCGCACCCGTTCGCCCGGGGTGATCACTCACACGGATGCGGTGCAAGGCTATCTCAAATATCGCTTCACTCCCGCGTCGCTGGGCGCGGATCTGGTCACCGTCAGCGCCCACAAGGTGCACGGCCCCAAGGGTGTCGGCGCGCTGTACATCAATCCCGCCCTGCTCAAGGCCAAGCAGATCGTGCCTTGGCTCGTCGGAGGCGGACAGGAAAACGGGCTTCGCTCGGGGACGGAAAACATCCCCGGCATTGCCGCCTTCGGTGCGGCCGTTGACGCGCTGTACCCTCATTTGGACGAGCACATCTCTCAAATGAAAGCGTTGCGCGAGCGATTGATCGCCGGCCTTGCGTCTCTCGGCATCGGCGTCAAACAGCCGTCGGGTGAATGTGCGCCGCACATTGTTAATTTGACCTTGCCCAATATCAAAAGCGAGGTTATGCTTCATTTTCTTGATGCGCGCGGCATCTGTGTGTCGGCGGGCTCTGCCTGCTCTACCCGCTCGCGCCATATCAGCTCTTCGTTGATTGCGTTCGGCGCTACCGAGCGCGAGGCAGATTGTTCTCTTCGCGTCAGCTTGTGCCCCGACAGCACACAAGAAGAAATCGACGTGCTCCTGACGGCACTTGGTGCAGGGCTGGAATCGTTGATCCGAATCCGATAAGAAAAACCGCTTGAGACTCTCTCGGAGCCAAGCGGTTTTCTCTATATTTATTCCTCATCTACGAACTCAATATCCGCACCGACGGCGCGCAATTTACCAACGATATCGCAATATCCGCGCTCGATGGTCTCAGCAACCGCCAAAATGCAGGTCTCGCCCTCGGCGGCCAGGCCGGCAATGATTAGCGCCGCTCCGGCTCGCAAATCGGTGGACGTCACCGTTGCACCGTGCAAACGATGCACACCCACGATAGTGGCGGTGGAATTTTGATCATCCACGCTGATGGCAGCGCCCATGCGGCGAAGCTCCTCGACGTAGCGGAATCTCTTTTTGAACACGTTTTCGGTCACGGTACTAATGCCGCCCGCCAAAGACAGCAATGCGGTAATCTGCGGTTGCATATCGGTAGGAAATCCGGGATAGGGCACAGCCTGAATATTGGTGCTGCCGAACGATCCCGTCGTTTTCACGGTGATGCTGTCTCCGTCATCGATGACGACAATGCCCATCTCTTTCATCTTAGCGCTGACCGCATCCAAGTGACGGGAAATCACACCCGTCAGCGTTACCTCGCCCTGAGTAGCAGCGGCGGCCACCATGTACGTTCCCGCTTCGATCATATCGGGTATGATAGCATAGCGACAGCCGTGCAGTTTTTCCACGCCGCGCACCTTGATCACGGAGGTACCCGCGCCGGAAATATGAGCACCGCAGCTGTTCAAAAAGCTGGCCAAATCCACAATATGCGGTTCATGGGCGGCGTTTTCAATGGTTGTCAACCCCTCCGCTGTACACGCGGCCATCAAAATATTGGCCGTCGCGCCAACCGAAATATTGTCCATTACGATCTTGCAACCCTTCAAGCGCCCCTTGACTTGCGCCGAAACATAGCCATCGTCATCCGTGACCGAGGCGCCCAGCGCAACAAACCCCTTTTTATGAAGATCTATGGGACGTGCGCCAAAATTACAACCGCCCGAAAGTCCTACCTTGGCGCGACCAAACCGAGCAAGCTCACAGCCGATCAAATAGGTCGATCCGCGCAAGCGGCGTACCAGCATCTCAGGAGAGCTTCCCTGCTGCACCTCTCGGGTATCGATTTCAACCACGGTGGGGCTCAAACGCGTGACCTTGGCGCCCATGGTTTTGAGAATATCCAGCGTCACTTCAATGTCACCCACAGGGGGGATGTTTTCAATGACACAAATGTCGCCCGTGATGATGGTTGCAAACAAAATGGGCAACGCGGCGTTTTTCATTCCGCCAATCTCTATTTGTCCTCGAAGCGGTCGCCCGCCCCGGATTTTGATTTTTTTCATGGATCAACCTCACACAACGACAAAAATGCTTGAGGAACTACTGTCAGTATATGCCCCCGCAGCCGTTTGGTCACAGAAGCACTCTGTACTGTGCGATCGGACGCGCGGTTTTGGTGCAGATCACAGCCTCGATGTCATCGGCCGTCATCGCGGGCAACAAAACTGCCGTGCAAGTATCTGTGGTGACAACCTGCACCGCCTTTTGCGTGGGCGCCGTCTCAAGACCACCCTCATACAGAAGGCAAACAGACATGGTTTGCTTGTCTGCCGGCATCCGGTGCGACGCGTCGGCATCCGTCCATGCGGGCGCCGTTTGCTCGTCAAACGGATGAGAAGCAATATCAACCAGGTCGGAAACAACCGCACCTGCCGTGGGCAGCTTACCTGCGCCGCGGCCGTAGAACAGCGTCTGACCCAGCATATCGGTATCAATCAAAATGCCGTTGAAGACATCGTTGATATGGTGGAGCGGATGCGTGGCGGGAACCATGCAAGGTGCCACCCAAACAGACAGCGTGTCATCGGCATAGCTCATGTGTCCGATGAGCTTGATGGTGCAATTCAGAAGCTCGGCCACGCGAACGTCAGCCGCGGTAATCTTACGGATACCCTCCACGGAAATGGCATTGGGATCGACACGAAGTCCCGTAGCCATCGCCGCCAAAATGACGATTTTGCGAGCCGCATCCAAACCGTCTACGTCCGCCGAAGGATCGCGTTCTGCATATCCCTTCTGTTGTGCTTCTGCCAGTGCGGCATCAAAAGAGACGCCGTCTGCGAACATACGGGTCAAAATATAGTTGGTGGTACCGTTGAGGATGCCGTCGATCGCGCGGACGCGATTGGCCGCCATATCCTGAGCGAGCGGGCGCAATACGGGAATACCGCCGCCAACGCTGGCCTCAAACAAATAGCGGACGCCCTTTTGGGCCGCCAGAGCCAACAGCTCGGTGCCGAAATTGGCCACGACCTCTTTGTTGGACGTGACAACCGATTTGCCCGCATTCAGAGCCGCGAGAGAGAACTCATACGCGGGGTGCGAGCCGCCCATCATTTCGACGACAACGTCCACCTCGGGGTCGTTGACGATCACGTCGAAATCATGTACAATCCGGTCTGCAAAGGGGCTGTCGGGGAATTCGCGCAAATCCAATATATAGCGAATGTCGATCCCTCGGCCGGTAGCGCGACGGATGCGATCTTGATTTTCGGTGATCACTTGTGCTGTGCCGCTACCGACAACGCCAAAGCCGAGCAGTGCGACGGTCAGATGTTTACTTACCATAGGAATACCTCCCGGGATACTGAGAAAATTTGATTAGATATAGTATATCATATTTTGGTATAACTTGTAAACAATTTTTCTTGAAAAAATGTAAAAAGTATGATATGATAATAGTAACCAGTAAAAATTGCCGTCAAAGTGACGGCAAAAGGAGGTATACCATGCCGAGCAGCGCCATGGGTGGCAAACGAAACGTTAAAATTTTCTTGTTATATTTAATGCAGAACGTCCGAATCCCTCTGGATTTCGCGACACTCAACGATATGGTCATGCAAACCGACTACGTCATGTATTTGGATATGGCCGAGGCGTTCCACGAATTGGTGGACGACGGGCTGATTGACGTGGTTTCGGATGATGTGGATATTCCCAAGGAGCAAGGCGTACCCGAAGATGAGCCTCGCTATGTTGTCTCCGCCAAAGGCGCCCTGGTAGCGGAGCAGCTTCACAGCGACTTGTTGCCCACGCTTTTGGACGAAAGCTTGCGTTGCGCTCTTCGTTACCTGGATTTTCGCCGTCGCGGCATTACCACACACTGCAAGGTCACGCCCAAGGCAGGTGGTGGCGCCGACTTTTTCTGTTCGGTCGAGCAAAACGGGCAGGCGCTGTTCGAAATTCACATAGACGTGGATTCTTTGGCTCGCGCTAAGCAAATGGAAGAAAATTTCCGCGCGCGCCCTGAAACCATTTACAAAGGAATGTGGTCCTTGCTCTCGGGTAACGTGAATTATTTGTTTACTTAAATACAAGCCAATCGCGCATCCCACGCGTCGCTCAAAGGAGGATGGTTATGTCACAAGAGCAAATCTTCAATACGCCCGAAACGCTGGTTCTGATCACACAGGCCAAGCAAGGCGATGCCGATGCATTTGACAGTCTGCTGACACAGTACGGCCCCTTGATTGAGCACCGCATACAGACCGCCCGCGCCCGCCGTCCCGATATTCTTCCCGAGGATGAAAAAGATTTGCGGCAAGAGGCACATTTAGCTTTCTATCGCGCCCTGCTCAGCTACAACGCCGAGCAACAGAACGTCAGCTTCGGTCTGTACGCAAAAATCTGCATCGAAAACGCTTTGATTTCCGCATTGCGGAAATTGGCCCCCATTGCCGATCTTCTTGACTATGAGACCATGATTTCTCTTCCCGCGGACCGCGAAGAGGATCCCTCCCTTCGTCTGCGCGAGCAGGAGGACTACGAAGCCCTGTCCCGCCGCATCGCCCGCATTCTCTCCCCGTTTGAAAATCGGATCTGGCAACGCTACATCGCCGGCATGACCGCACCCGATATCGCTCGCCAGTTGAAAAAGGACACCCGCTCCATTCACAATGCGATCTATCGCATACGAAACAAATTGAGAAACGCCAGCGGAATCACAGATAAAAAATAAAAAAAGCACTTGCCACAGGCAGGTGCTTTTTTTATGGGGTGGATAACCGGACTCGAACCGGCGGCCTTCAGGGCCACAACCTGACGCGCTAACCAACTGCGCCATATCCACCATGTAATGGCGTGCCTTGAGGGATTCGAACCCCCGACCTACTGCTTAGAAGGCAGTTGCTCTATCCGACTGAGCTAAAGGCACACGCATGGAGCGAGTGATGGGAATCGAACCCACGCGGCCAGCTTGGAAGGCTGGAATTCTACCATTGAACTACACTCGCGTGTGGTATGCTTCAAACCGCCCGTATATGATAGCACAATTTTTCCTTCTTGTCAATAGATTTTTTGAAATAAATTTACTTTTCCACAATGACTTTGAAAAAAATCCTCTTGCGAAAGCCACAAGAATGTGGTACAATATAAGATGTATTAAAATATACGTGCAAGCAAAGGAGTACTTCGTGCTTTCCAAATATTTGGTTCCCGATTATATATTCGACCGCTATGATGATGTCACCCCCGAATTTTTGGCTTCCATTGGGGTACGCGGTCTTTTGATTGATATTGATAATACCTTGGCACCCTATGAGCAGTCCATCTCCGATGAGCGACACGCCGCTTGGTTTGCGTCTTTGGATGCGGCCGGCATTCGCTCCGCACTCATTTCCAACAATCATCGCGAGCGCGTCGAAGGGTTCAATGCCACGCTCGGCCGTGAGGCCTATTGGCACAGCGGCAAGCCCTTTGGTCGCACCTTCAAAAAGGTCATGCAAGGGTGGGGGTTGGAGCGCAAGCAGATAGCGGTGTTGGGTGACCAACTGTTGACCGACGCGCTGGCGGGCAAGCATCTGGGGCTGACCGTCCTGATTGTCCCTCCCATCCGCGACAAAAAAACGGCCTTCGTCCGCTTCAAGCGCTGGCTGGAGCGCCCCTATATGAAGGCCTACTACAAAAAACATCCAAAGGAGGAAAACAAATGATCGACTTTCCGTCTTATCCCACCTTTGGTCCCGGCGGTAACGGCGATTGGTTCCGCCGTGACGGCATGAAATCTATGCTGCAAACGCCCGGCTGGTTGGATCGCGTCGGACTCGACGCATTCGAATACGAGGCAACCCGCGGCATCAGCGCAAGCGAGGAAAATTTGCTCGCATTTGGACAAAAAGCCCGCGAGCATGGCATTCGTCTGTCGCTTCATACCCAGTATTTTATTTCTTTGTCGGGTGTCGATCCCGAAAAGCGCCTCAAAAGCATCGACTATATCGAAAAGTCGCTGTGGGCGGCCGATCTGATGGGCGCTGACACCATCGTCATTCATTCGGGAAGTGCGGGAAAGATCTCCCGTGAAGAAGCAATGAAGTTGTCCTGCGACACGTTGGAGCATCTGATTGCCGCGCTGGACGGCCGATATGAGCACATCCGTTTGGGCATTGAGACCATGGGCAAGCTCAATCAGTTGGGCACGCTGGACGAGGTCATCGAGCAATGCCGCGTGCATCCGAGATTTGTTCCCGTCGTTGATTTTGGTCATTTGAACTGCCGCGAGCGCGGCTTGGCCTTCCCCGATACCGACAGCTATCGCCGTGTCTTTGACCGCGTGGCCGAAGGGTGCGGCGATGCCGTGGCCAAATCGCTCCACTGCCATTTTTCCAAAATCGAATATACCGATGCCGGCGAAAAACGCCACTTAACCTTTGATGACGCCCTCTTTGGCCCTGCCTTTGAGCCCCTGGCCGAGGCCATCATCCAAGAACGGTTGGCCCCCCGCATCATTTGCGAATCGGACGGCACGCAAGCCGAGGACGCGCTTTGGATGAAGCATTGTGTCCGCGACATGGGCGGTCTTGTTCGCCCCGAATAAGTCAAATTCATGAAAAGAGGTATCTGATATGTCACATTTATCCAGAATGATCGACGCCATGAAGGGCACAGATCTCGAGGCCGTTGTTGTTACCAGCGAGATCAATCAGCGCTATCTGACCGGCTTTGCCTTTACCGACGGTTACGTTGTTGTTACTCCCAAGCAGTCCTGGTTGATCACCGATTTCCGCTATGAGGAAGCCGCCAAGGCCGCGGTTGATCCTGCCGAGTTTGAGGTGCTGACCCCTCGCGGTATGCTGGCCAAGATCGCCGAGCTGTTGCGTGATGCCGGTATCAAATCCGTTGCGTTGGAAGAAGAAACGCTTTCTATCCGCGATTGTGAGCGCATCGAAAAGGCTCTGAAGGAGGCAGGTATTGTCAACTTCCGTCCCGAGGCATCCGCACTGATCGACGGCCTTCGCTTGTACAAGGACGAAGGCGAAATCGCTCTGATGCAACAGGCACAGGACATCGCTGACGCTGCTTTTACCCACATTCTGTCTTATATTAACCCCGACCGCACCGAGATCGATGTCGCGCTCGAACTGGAATTTTTCATGCGCGCACACGGCGCTGAGTGCGTCTCCTTCGAGACCATCGCCGTCTCCGGCACCGCCTCCTCTCAGCCCCACGGCGTGCCCCGCCCCGTCAAGCTGGAAAAGGGGTTTCTCACCATGGATTTTGGTGCGCGTGTCAAGGGGTATTGCTCGGATATGACAAGAACCATCGTGATCGGCAAGGCAGATGACGCTATGCGCCGCTTGTACCACACGGTGCTTGATGCACAGCTGGCTTCGTTGGCCGCCGCGCGTGAAGGCGCAGGCTGTAAGCAGCTCGACACCATCGCCCGCGATATCATTGACGGTGCCGGATACGCCGGCGCGTTCGGCCACTCCCTTGGTCACGGCGTCGGTATGTACATCCACGAAAATCCCCGTCTGTCCCAAGTGGCTCCCGAGAGCAGTGTCCTGAAAAGAGGTCACGTTGTTACCTTTGAGCCGGGCATTTATCTTCCCGGTCAGTACGGCTGCCGCATCGAAGATATGGTGGCCATCACCCCCGACGGTAACGTTCACAATTTCACACACAGTGACAAGCAGCTGATCGAGCTGTAAGGGGATCCTATGAAGTTTGTTTTGGATCGAATTGAGAATCATATAGCCGTTTGCTTGTGCGAGGAGACAGATACCCCTCGTTCGAGCTACGATTTTGCGTTGAGCGAACATCCACTCCTTGCTACCTTGCCTGAGGGCATGGTATTTGAAGCTACGTTGCTCGACGAGCATCACGCAACGGACATTGTTGCCAAACCGGACGAAACGCAAGAACGTCTGGCGCGAGCTACGTCTCGCCTGCACGCTTTGGCCGCTCGCACCAAAAAGAAAAAGGAGAGCTGATTATGTTACGTTTATTGCCCTTTTGGAATGTAGTTCACTACCTGTGCTATCGTTTCGAGTGGTCCGGAGATGCCGCGTTTATCGCGGAACTTTTGGGCATCGTTGCGGCCATGATTGTGGGATACTTGTTAGGCAGTCTAAATTCTGCCATCATCCTCTCTCGCCTGTTTTTCCATCATGACATTCGTTCGTACGGCTCCAAAAATGCCGGTGCAACCAATATGCTGCGCACCTACGGCACAAAATATGCTCTGCTCACCATGGTGATGGATATGTTCAAAGCTGCCATTGCCACTGTCCTCGGCTTTTTCATCTTCCAGATGAACGGCGCTGCCGTTGCCGGATTTTTCTGCATTTTCGGCCACATGTTCCCCCTGTACTATCGCTTCAAAGGCGGCAAAGGCGTGGCGTGTACCGGCATCGTAGCTTTGATGATGGACCCTTGGACCTTCCTTGTGATGCTGGGTTGCTTCGTTTTCGTTTCCGCTACGACCAAGTTTGTCTCTCTTGCCTCAATCACGTCCGGATTTTTGTATCCGTTGTTGCTCAAGGCGTTTTATCCCGACCCCGTCGACGTTCCCACCGGCAAGGGGCTGGTGCTCCTAATGGGTGTGATGACCTCCGCCCTTGTCATCTTTATGCACCGCGAAAACATCAAGCGCCTGTACCACGGCAACGAATCCAAGCTTTCCTTCTCCAAAAAGGGAAAGGAATCCTCCTCCGGCGGTGAAGGAGGACAAGCATGAGTTCGCCTCTGTTGCCCATTGATCAGTTATGCTCCTTGGTGACGCTGGCTGTCGAAAAAGGTGTGCTGCGCCGCGTGGTGGCCTCCAAATCCCGTGCGGATGACCGCGTTCGCGCGACACTGACGCCCCGTCAGGTCGGAGGAAAAGCCATGCTTCAGCTCGAAACGTTTTATACCGACAATAAAGCCAAACACCTCAACATAGACACCCGCAACATCGAAAGTCTTCGCACGGAGTTGTCTCTTTACGCGCAAATCAATTTGTTGACCATGCTCCCCGGCGGCGATTGTGAGTTCAAATGCAGCAAAGACGGCAAGCAAACGCTGTTGCGCGGCGGAAAACTCCAGCAATTGTTGCAAAACGCCGATCAACCGGCAGTATCCGCCATGGGGAACGATCGTCAAAAAAACTATATTCTCTCCGGCCACGAGCCATTTTTGCAGGCACTTGACGTCAGCGATAAAAACGGACGAGTCTATGATAAAAAGCAATCCAAATTCCGTCAGATCAACCGTTTCCTTGAACTGTTGCGCGACGTGGAGGATCGCTTGCCGAAGGAGGGCGATATCCGCGTATGCGATTTGTGTTGCGGAAAGAGCTATCTTTCCTTCGCCGTATATCACTACCTGAGCGTTGTCAAGGGACGAGCGGTGCGCATGAGCTGCGTTGACCTGAAATCAGATGTCATCGAACATTGTTCCGCCATCGCCGCTCGCTTGGGCTTTGACGGATTGGAATTTATCTGCGGCGACGTCGCCAAGTACGAGCCCGCCGCAGGCGATCACGTCCATTTGGTTGTTTCTCTCCACGCCTGCGATACAGCAACCGATCTGGTGCTGGGAAAGGCAATGGAATGGCAGAGTGAGGTCATTTTGTCCACGCCTTGCTGTCACCACGAGCTCAATCATACCCTGGATTGTCCTGAGCTTGCTTGCATTGCCCGTCACTCCATGCTGCGTCAAAAGCTGTGCGATGCCGCGACGGATGCGTTGCGACTCTTACTGCTCGAAGCGCACGGTTACACCACCGCGGCGCTGGAATTGATCGACCCGGAAGAAACGCCCAAGAATGTGATGCTCCGCGCCATTCGGAAAAAGAACGTATCCGAGGCTGCGATGCAACAAGCCAAGCGAGCGTATGCCGATGCCGTCCGCTTTTTCGTGCGCGAAGAGGGCGAGGCACAAAATCGTTTCCTCTCTCGCGATACGCAAAACAAGGCATGAAAGTGATCGAATCTTGTCTTTCGATTTTTCAAAAAATTTACCGCACCCTATTGACAAACCACCCTTTTTTTCCATATAATAAAGGCAATACTTCAACGTTTGATCCAACAGGATATTCAAATTCAAAAAACGGAGGAATCCATCATGAAGACCTACAAGTGTAAAGTATGCAATGAAATTTTCCAAGTACCCGAAGGCGAGACCGCCGTATGCCCTCGTTGCCGCATGACCGGTGACAAGCTGGAAGAGGTGATCGCCAACGATAAGACCACCAAGTATGCAGGAACTCAGACGGAAAAGAATCTGCAGGCAGCTTTCGCCGGCGAGTCTCAAGCAAGAAACAAGTACACCTACTACGCATCCAAAGCGAAGAAGGAAGGGTATGAACAGATCGCCGCATTGTTCCTCAAGACCGCAGAAAACGAAAAAGAGCACGCAAAGATGTGGTTCAAGGAATTGGCCGGCATTGGCGACACCGCTCAGAACCTGGCCGATGCCGCTGACGGCGAGAACTATGAGTGGACCGATATGTATGCCGGTTTCGCTGACGTAGCTGAGGCCGAGGGATTCCACGACCTGGCTAAGAAGTTCCGTCTGGTGGCCGCCATTGAGAAGCATCATGAGGAGCGTTACCGCGCTCTGCTTCGCAACGTAGAAACCGCCCAGGTATTCGAAAAGAGCGAGGTCAAGGTTTGGGAGTGCCGCAACTGTGGTCACATAGTTGTGGGAACCAAAGCACCCGAGAAGTGCCCCACCTGCGATCATCCTCAGAGCTACTTCGAAGTCAACGCGGAAAACTATTAAAATATAACGAGGGAGATTTCCGAATGGAAATCTCCCTCGCTTTTTCGTATATTGGGAAGTTGAAACGACTTCTTCTTTTGACGCGAGCGTCCGGCTACGAAGTTGTAAAAAGTTTAGCTAAACTCCCTCTGCCCCGTCACTTCCCCACGCAGAAATGCGAGAAAATTTCGTTGACTACGTCCTCCCCGATCTCTCGACCATCCAATTCCGACAGCGCCGACATGGCGGCGGTCAAATCCACACAGCAAAGATCCATCGGCAATCCCGCATCAAGCGCATCCAGCGTACGGCCAAGCGCCTCACATGCCCGGGTGATCGTCGCCATTTGCCGAGCATTGACCACCACGGCATCATCGCGCAAGGAAATCGAGCCGTCAACGAACAGCGTATCGACCAGATCGGCCAACGCCTCTATACCCGCCCCGGTCTTGGCCGAGATGGTCATCGAATGCGCAATCTTAGCCGTGACGGCGGCGCACACCTCGGAGGAGATGCGCGTGTCACAGACCGCATCGAATTTATTGAGCAGAGCGATCACGGTGCCTCTTGGCACATCGCGAGCCGCCAGCTCGTCGAGCAGAGCGCGCTCCTCGTCGGTCAAGGATCGGGTGAGGTCGAACACCGCAAGGATCAATTCTGCCTCCTGCATGGCGCGGCGAGCGCGGTCAATGCCGATTTGCTCCACCGCGTCGGTGGTGTCGCGCAGACCCGCTGTATCAAACAAACGCAGGGTTACCTGTCCGAGCGTCGTTGTTTCACTCAACACATCGCGCGTGGTTCCCTCAATATCGGTAACAATGGCAGCATCTCTGCCAAGCAATCGATTGTACAATGAGCTCTTGCCCGCGTTGGTGCGGCCGCAAATCACAGTCGGGATTCCCTCCGCAATGGCATGACCTGTGCGGTAGGTTTTGCCCAATGCCTGAAGCTCGGTCAGCGTATCTCTCAGCGATTGTGTCATGTCCTCTCGGCTCATTTCACTCAAATCTTCCTCGGGAAAATCAATACAAGCCAAAACAGAGGTCAAAACGGAACGCAGTTGTTCGTAGCAACCGCGGGTGCGAGCCTCCAGAATTCCATGTAAACCGCCCAGCGCTAAAGTCATTTGGCCGCGATTTTGCGCCTCCAGCAAAGACCCGATGGCTTCAGCCGCGCCGAGTCCGATCTTGCCGTTAAGAAAGGCACGTCGGGTAAACTCGCCGGGACGCGCCATACGGGCACCGGCCGACAACAGGGCCGACAACACCGTCTGCGTGAGCAAAATGCCGCCATGACAGCAAAGTTCCACAACGTCCTCGCCTGTAAAAGAGGCCGGTGCGCGAAACACCGTCGCAAGGCCGTCATCGACGGGCAACCACTCCTCACCTTCGGGGGCAAGGATGGCTCCGTAGGTCGCCATGCGTGATGCACAATCCGCCAGCGTCTTTCCGTTCTTAGGCACAAAGGCACGCGATGCGATCGCAACCGCATCCTGTCCGCTGACGCGCAACACTGCTACGCCGCCTTTTCCGTGTGGCGTACTGATGGCGGCAATGGTATCGAATAATTCCATAGCATACTCCTGTGGGGTGGCATGGGGAATGTTCCCCAACCCCGCCAAAAAAGGTTTTGAAAAGGGGGCGGGGGGGAAAAACTTTTTTCAA
>JAZQUX010000133.1:0-8903 GCA_045631585.1 Eubacteriales bacterium
GGCAACAACATCGCTATGGGCGGTGAGAGGGACGATACGAGACGTGGTGGCTTACGTCAAAGACCCAAACAAGACCGCCAATCCCGATTATGACCTTAAGAATGTGCTGACCTATGCCGCAGACAGCAGCAAGACCGAAAAGCAGTATTACGTTACGGGGCTGAACTGCTCACCACATTTTGCCTTTGAGCGTATGACGGCAACCAAGGAACGATTTGGCAAGCGCGGCGGCATCGTCGGATATCACGGGTATCAGAGCTTCAAGCCGGGAGAGCTAACCCCAGAGGAGTGTCACAAGATCGGTGTACTGACAGCCAAGCGAATGTGGGGTGACCGCTTTGAGGTCATCGTGGCAACCCACGTAAAAGGCTCGTCGGCTCTGCACAACCATTTCGTGATCAACAGCGTATCCTTCAAGGACGGCAAGAAATACCGTTGGCAGAAAGGCAGTTATCGACAGTTGCGCCGCGTTTCGGACGAGCTTTGCCGTCAGCATCAATTATCCATTATTGAAAATCCAATGCCAAAGAAAGTGCCAAGGCAGATATGGATTGCGGAGAAACAAGGCAAGGTTACTCACGCCTCTATTCTTCGCCACGACATCGACCGTGCCATACGGAGCAATATCAGCTACAAGTATTTCCTGCAAGCCTTGGAATATCTCGGTTACGTTGTTGTGCGAGACAGCAAATATAAGCACATCTCGGTCATTACCGAGGGATGGAGCAAGCCCGTGCGCATTGATAGCTTGGGGGCGAACTATACCCTTGAAGCTATCGAGAGACGAATCCGAGATAATCTCCACAAAGAACCCGTGCCGCGTATCCGCAAACCGCAACGCAGAGTCGCTTGTGAGCTTGAAAGACAGATGAAAGCACTTGAACGGTATTCCACCATTGAAATATTGTTTATGATCTTCTTTGAGCTGATGGGGATTCCGTATGATGATCCGTTCACCAAGGAACAGCGAATGCCGCCGAAGTATGAGATCGCGTCGCCCTATTTCGCACAAGAGGCGATCAACAACGACCGCTATTGCCGCGAAGTTCGCCTTATGAGTTGGTATGAGCTTCACACTACCGAGGACGTGATCGCGTTCCGTGACAAGCGCAAAGCCGAACTGCAAAGCTTGGAGCGCGAGAGAAAGACGGTTGACAACCGCCGCCGTCGTATTACCGATCCCGATGAGAAACAGAAAAACAGCGCAGAGAGAAGCGCGATCACACAGAAAATCACGAACGTCCGCAGGGAGATGAACCTTGCGGACGATATTTTATCCGATTCGATAAGACTTGCCAAAGCCATAGCCGCAGAAAAGGCTTGCGAGGAGCGTCTTGTGCCGGATAGAACCAAACAAAAACACAAAGAACAGGAGAGATAACATGTATAAGAAATTAAAAGAACAGATTACCGAAACCACGCAGTATTATCTGCTGCGTAACGTACACCCGAGGGCAGAACAGCCTTTCCAAGTCCGCGACGATGAAGAAATGCAGGAGCTTGTAGAAAGCATACGAATGAACGGAGTCCTCAATCCGCTTATCGTAACACCAAGGCGCGGCGGATATGAGATCGTGTCGGGACACCGCCGCTATGCCGCTTGTCAAAAGCTTGGTGTGGAGACCATTCCCGTTATCGTCCGTGACCTTGATCCCGATGAAGCTACCCTTTGTATGATCGATTCCAATCTGCATCGCGAGCATTTGTTGCCCTCGGAAAAAGCCTACGCTTACAAGGCGAAGATGGAGGTACTGAACCGTCAAGGTCAGCGATACGGACAAACTTCGTCGCAACCTGCGACAAAGTGGGATGCCGCTACCGAGATCGGCAAGGCGACAAACGAGAGCCGCGACCAAGTCTTCCGCTATATCCGCTTGACCAATCTCATCAAGCCGCTGATGGATATTGTGGACAGCGGACGAATTGCATTTACCCCCGCCGTGGAGCTTTCCTATCTGCCGCATGAGTTGCAGGACAAGGTCGTGGAGATCTTTGAGAGAGACGAAGCCACGCCATCCTACGCGCAGACGGTAAGATTCAGAAGACTTCACAGCGAGGGCAAGCTGACGGCGGATACCATTGAGGATGTTATGGCAAAGCCGAAAGCCAATCAGAAAGAGACGGTCAAATTCAGCTACGAGAGAATCGCCCGTTTCTTTCCTCCCAATTATAGCACCAAACAGATGGAAGATGCAATTGTGCGGATTCTTGAAGAGCGTAAACGAGAGGTTGGTGCAATGCCTTCACCTCGCCGCCGCGACGATGCGGAAAGGGGATGATTTATTGGGAAAGATAAACAGATGGAAATGGTTTTTATGCAAGGCGCGTTTTATCCTCGATAACAAGGTTGGCGGTTACCGATGCCGCTCTCAAGTCCCCGAGCACGAGATATTGAAGATCGTGCGTATGTATGAGCCGATCATCACCGAGTTTTTCGACAATGAGGAAGAAATGGCGAAGTTTCAAAAGTGGCGCGAGGAATATGAGGAAAAAGAACGGTTGGAGAAGGAAGAAAAAGCAAAGAAGAAAGCGGGAGCGGCGTAATGTAGTGTAATGGAGAAAGCCTCGGCAGGGAGTTTCCTTGCCGAGGCTAAAACTATTTTAAGGATAGGGTCACAGCAAAGGGATTCACCCTTCGTTTTTGTATAGCGTTAATTTATCTTCCTCAGGGCGATAGATGCCGAGGAAGATCTCTTTCGCATCCTTGCATCCCTGTATATTTAACTGCTTTGTAAGCCAATTCACGTCCCTCCCCATTCGAGAAAGATTCTCACCCATTACGCGCCCGTCCATAATAACCTCAACTCCTATGTGCGTCGCTTTTGCCGTGATCTTCAAGTCATCGGGTGTTGCGGGACGGTTTGCCGCCTTGGGTAGGATCGATAGCTTTCCGTTGTGCTCGAAGATGGCGGTCTGAATCTCGTCAAGGTCAAAATATCCCTGCTCCCGACAAAGGAGCATAAACTCGGATAAGTCAAGCTTAGCCTTTTTGAGATTCTTTCGATAGAGATTGCCGTCATTCATGAGTATCGTGGGCGTTCCGTTGATATACTTACGTGTGCGCGGAATTTTATGTGCAAGCAAATTCAAAAGAAGCGAGGCGAGACCGTAAATAGCAAGAGCGATCAACGGCTTATATGGTTTTTCAAGCTCAGTGGCAAGCTCCGCACCGATCGAGCCGATAGTAATGCCGCTGACATAGTCGAAAAAGTCGAGCTGTGCTACCTGCTTGTGCCCCATAATTTTTGTAATGATGAATAACGACGCTACCGAAAGCAGAGCCGTTAGTATGACCTTGATTATTTCCATTTTAACTCCAACCGTTTCTTTTTAGTGTGCGATAAAATGAACCCCAATATGCGTATAGCTGTTATGAAAGCGACAAAAACTAATGATATTAAAGTGTGGAGGATAAATATGGAATCAATTTGGGAAAACGACGCACCACAAGTGCGATTTAATACATTAAAGGAAAGCAAAAGTGCCGATGTTCTGATCGTTGGCGGCGGTATTGCTGGAATCTTGTG
The DNA here is from genome assembly GCA_045631585.1 of Eubacteriales bacterium. Taxonomy (GTDB): domain Bacteria; phylum Bacillota; class Clostridia; order Oscillospirales; family CAG-272; genus SIG644. Next base: position 3,528 of record JAZQUX010000133.1, read on the forward strand.
CGCTTACAAGCTGAAAAACGCAGGTGTGGATTGTCTGTTGGTGGAAGCGACAGAGCTTTGCGGAGGTATCACCAAGAATACCACCGCAAAGATCACCCTGCAACACGGTTTGATCTACGACAAGATGATACGTCGCTTTGGTGAGAACAGGGCGCGGCTTTACGCAGAGGCACAGAAAAAAGCGTACAAGGAATACGCCCGACTTTGCGAGAACGTCGATTGCGACTATGAAGCAAGGGATTCCTACGTCTACTCCTTAAATGACCGCAAGAAAATCGAAAAGGAAGTCAACGCTCTTAACCGAATCGGTGTGAAAGCAGAGCTTTCGGACGCCGAAGAACTTCCTTTCAAGGTGTCGGGGGCTGTTCGCGTGACGGATCAAGCGCAGTTCCACCCGTTGAAATTTCTCTATACAATTGCAAAAGATCTGCCAATCTACGAGCATACTAAAGTCGTGGAACTGATGCCATATAAGGCAAAAATTAATCACGGCGAGATCACCTACAAAAAGCTGATCATTGCAACGCATTTTCCGATGCTTAATAAGCACGGACTTTATCCCTTGAAGCTCTATCAGCACCGTTCTTACGTGATTGCGCTGAAAGGGGCGCAGAACGTGAATGGAATGTGCGTGGACGAATCGGACACGGGACTTTCCTTCCGAAGCTACGGAGATCTCCTGCTCCTCGGCGGTGGTGGACACCGCACGGGAAAGCAGGGAGGTTGTTGGCAAGAGCTTGAGGACTTCGTCAAGAAACATTACAAAAACGCTGAAATCGTCGGCAAATGGGCAACGCAGGATTGTATGACGCTGGATGATATTCCTTATATCGGTCAATATTCAAAATCCACGCCCGACGTATTTGTCGCAACGGGATTTAACAAATGGGGCATGACAAATGCCATGGTCGCCGCCGACATTCTCTGCGACCTTGTCAGAGGAAAATCCAATCCTTATGCCGCCGTTTTCGATCCCTCGCGCACGGTTCTTCATCCACAGCTTATCCTCAATACTTTTGAATCAACGGTTGGGCTTCTTACACCCACCGCACCGCGATGTCCACACCTCGGTTGCGCCCTCAAATACAACAAAGCCGAGCACACCTGGGATTGCCCCTGCCACGGCTCGCGCTTCACCGAACACGGTGAACTGATCGACAATCCCGCGACGGATGATCATCGATCAATTCAATGAAAAATGCCTCCGAAATAGTAATTGCTGTTTCGGAGGCTATTTTCATTTTTTGCTATTGAAATTTGGATACTTAAATAAAACAAATAATCCGAACGACTCTCCAAATAAGAGAATGTTCGGATTATTTTCATGTGGTCGAAGTGACAGGACTCGAACCTGCAGCATCTTGCTCCCAAAGCAAGCGCGCTACCATTTGCGCCACACCTCGTGCTGTACTATTATATCAGCCTATGGCGGATTTGTCAAGAGATTTTGCCCGTTGCGTGAACAACGGGCAAAATTTTTTTTATGTGTTAGGTATTTTTCATAATGATGGTTTCAACGCAATCTCCTGCGTGTTCGCAAGCATCGGCGCAGGCCTCCAGACAATCGTAGATCTCGCGCCAAGAAATGATATCCAGCACGTCACTGCAATCGTCACGCAGGCGATATACCGCTTCCAAATACAAGCGGTCACATTCTTCCTCCACGCGGTTGAGTTCGACAATCATGCCGTGCAGTTTGGTCGATTTTTTGAAATTGACAAACTCGACCATGATGTCCTTCATCAGCGTGCAACAGCTTTCCAGCGTTTTGGCGAATGCGATTGCTCCCGGCAGAACGGTGGTGATACGGTCCATGTAGAAATGCTGTAAGACTTCCTCGAGCTTATCCGTGACGTCGTCGATGTTGTGACTAAGCGAAGCGAGATCCTCACGGTCGATCGGGGTGACGAACGCTTTGGCCAGAGCTGCGGACATCTCATGCTTTTTGATGTCGCCTTCATACTCAATGGTGTGCATTTGTTCCAGCATTCGGGGCAGGCGGTCGGCATCATAGTCGGTAAGGCACTCAATCAGGTAGCGAGCGGCCATGCAGGATTGTTCGCTTGCCGTGATGAAGTTGTCAAAATAGAAACGGTCAGCTTTGTTTGCCATGATGATATCGATCCTTTCTTTTATCTGTCATTGATTCGAAATATATCAAAAAATCAGCATAAACAGTTTGGTCATCCAAAAGCCGATCAAGCCACAGCCGGGGAAAGTGAGAACCCAGGTCATGCACATTTCTTTGACCACGCCAAAGTTGATGGCTTTGATGTTTTTTACTGCACCGACACCCATGATGGACGTGGTTTTGGCGTGGGTGGTGGAGACGGGCAAGCTAAATAGCGAGCAAAGAAGCAGGGAAGAGGAGGCGGCAAGGTCTGCGGAGAAGCCTTGATACTTTTCCAATTTAACCATGTCCATGCCTACCGACTTGATGATCTTTTTGCCCCCGATGGCAGTTCCGAGAGCCATGATAACGGCGCAGACGACCATGATCCAAGTGGCAGGCTCCATGTTGGCGGGGATGGGTTGTCCCTGCGACATAAACAGGCAAAGAATGATGATTCCCATGAATTTTTGGCCGTCCTGCGCGCCGTGCATAAAGGCAGAGTAGGCTGCGCCGGCGATCTGAGCATATTTGAACAGGGGTTCGGTTTTCTTTCGTTCTGCGTGAAAAAACAGCTTGGTGACCAGCTTGCAGACCAACCAGCCAAGGCCGAAGCCGAGGGTGACGGAAATGCCGATGCCGTACAAAACCTTGACCCACTCGCCGCCGTTGACGGCATCAAAGCTTCCGTTTAAGGCGATGGCACTGCCGGTCAGACCTGCGATCAGCGCGTGGCTTTCGCTGGTTGGAATGCCGAAAATAAACGCGGCAGATGCCCAGGTGACGATGGCGAACATGGCGGCAGACAGGGCGATGATCGCTTTGTCGGGATCGGTGCCGAAATCCACCATGTTGGTGATGGTTTGAGCGACCTTGGGGCTGAGCATGGTCATGACGTAGACACCCAAGAAGTTGAATATTGCGGCCATGATGATGGCGGCGCGTGCTGACATACAGCGGGTGACGACACAGGTGGCAATGGCGTTGGGGGCGTCTGTCCAGCCGTTGACCAAAATGACGCCCAGCGTCAGAACAACGGCAATCAACAGCAGGGGATTGGCGAACATTTGGTGGATGAAATATTGCATTTCCATAGGCGTTACCTCGTCATTCGCTTTGGTGTACATGCGTTTATTGTAGCTGACTTGATAAGCGAAGTCAAGGGAACGGCGTCGATTTCAAGGGGAAACGGCGCGCTGTTATTTTTTCCTTGACACTAATTTATGAATGTGATACAATAAATAGGTAGAACGGAGGCGGGAAATATGAAATTACTGAAGCGATTTATGAAATATTACAAGCCGCACACCAAGCTGTTCGTATTGGATATGCTGGCGGCACTCGCGGTAGCTCTTTTGGCGGTCGTTTATCCCATGGTGACACGCACCATGCTCAATACTCTCATTCCGGACCGAAAATATGAGCAGATCGTCTGGGCAGGTGTGGGACTGTTGTTTATCTATGTGATCCGTATGCTGTTGCAGTTCTTTATTCAGTATGAAGGACACATGATGGGCGTAAAGATGCAGGCGCAGATGAGAAGCGATATGTTCCGCCATCTGGAAAAGCTGCCGTTTCACTTTTATGATAACAATGAAACGGGAAAGATTATGTCCCGTATGACCAGCGACCTGATGGACGTCAGCGAGCTGGCGCACCATGGTCCCGAAAACATTATTATTTCTTCCATCTCTGTTATCGTCTCCTTCGTTTATTTGTTCACCATCGATCCGTACCTGACGCTGATCGTCTTTGCCTGCGTTCCGTTTTTGCTGATCATCGCCATCTCGCTTCGCAAGAAGATGCGCGATGCGTTCAAGGAGAGCCGCCAATCCACCGCCCAAATCAACGCGGCGCTGGAGAGCAGTATCTCGGGTATTCGCGTGACCAAGGCGTTTACCAATGCTCAAAAGGAGAGCGAAAAGTTCGAGGAAGGCAACAAATGGTTTGTCCGCGCACGTCAAAAGGCCTACAATGCCATGGGGCGCTTCCATTCGGGAACGGCTTTTGTGACGGATATTTTCAACGTTATCGTCCTGATTGCGGGCGGCCTATTCTTGTACAACGGCCGTATCAATTTTGCGGATTATTCCACCTTTGTTGTTTCCATCAACCTGTTTATTTCGCCTGTGATGACTATGATTTCCTTTATGGAGCAGTTCCAAAACGGTGTGACCGGTTTTGAACGCTTCCTTGAAATTATGGACACGCCCATAGAGCAAGACGGCGAGGGCGCTGTCGATGTGGGACGCTTGGAAGGCCATATTCGCTTGGAAGGTGTCACCTACGGCTACGAGGAAGGCAAGGATGTCTTGGACAACGTGACGCTGGATATTGAAAAAGGCAAAAAGTTTGCTTTGGTTGGCCCTAGCGGCGGTGGAAAAACCACCATTTGCCACCTGATCCCCAACTTCTACAAGGTCGAGTCGGGGCGCATTCTCTTGGATGGACAGGATATTCGATCGATCACCATGGAATCGCTGCGAAAAAACATTGGTATTGTTCAGCAGGATATCTATTTGTTTAATGCTTCCATCCGTGACAATATCCTTTACGGTCGCTTGGATGCGAGCGAAGAAGAGGTGGTGGAGGCGGCCAAACGAGCCAACATTCACGATTATATTATGACGCTGGAAGATGGATATGATACCATCATCGGCGAGCGCGGCGTGCGCTTGTCGGGCGGTCAGAAGCAAAGATTGTCCATTGCCCGTGTCTTCTTGAAGGATCCGGCCATCCTGATTCTTGACGAGGCGACCAGTGCGTTGGATAATACGACGGAAATTTTGATTCAAGGTGCTTTGGACGAGCTGTGCGAAGGACGCACGACGCTCGTGGTTGCTCACCGCCTGTCCACCATCCGAAATGCGGATGAGATTGCGGTGATTGCGGGCGGTAAAATCACCGAGCAGGGAACGCACGATAATCTGCTCGCTCTGGAAGGTACTTACGCTAAATTGTATCGTGAGCAATTCAGAGAATAAACAGAAAAACATCACGGAAAGCCTTAGGGAGGCTTTCCGTGATGTTTTTTATGCGATGGCAGCATTCGGCGCGCCAATACTGGAACAATCTATAAAAACAGGGAGCTTTCAAAGAAAGCTCCCTGTGATTTTTTGAATTAGTGAGCGATGCAACGCTCGGTGTCCTTGTCGAACAAGTGGATTCTGGAAGTATCGAATGCAACTGCAATCTTGTCACCTGCGCGAGAGGTGGAACGGGAAGAAACGCGAGCGGTCAGCTTCGCTTCATCACCCACCTTGAGG
>JAZQUX010000134.1:0-1756 GCA_045631585.1 Eubacteriales bacterium
CTATCCTTCTCGTTCATCACACCCGAAAAGCAGGAGCTGCCGATCCCTTCTCCATGATCTCCGGCACAACCGGACTCAGCGGCGGCGTGGACGGATCGCTCGTGATGATCAAAGACGAGCGCATGGACAACCGGGCAAAGCTCTATATTACCGGTCGCGACACGCTGGATATGGAGCTGGAGCTCATCTTTGACCGGGCATCTTCCACTTGGCAATTCCTCGGATACGGCGGCAAAGAGCGTGTCCAGAAACGGGATCGTTTGCTCAGCGAAGTGAATGACTTTCTCAACGACGAAGGCTCGTTCCACGGAACGGCAACGGAGCTGCTCACGCTTCTTTCAGCCAGAACAGAAATTCAAATCAAGTCGGCAAACAGCTTGACCCGATTGCTCAATCCGCAGAAATCTTTTCTGCAGTACGAGTATGGTATCCTCTACAATCTTGAAAGAACCGGCAAGGAGCGCACGCTGCATCTGACGAGAATTCTCAATGACGATAGTGACGATACCCTGACCCCCGGTGCTGATACCGTCACTATCGTCACAGAATAAAGAAACGGGATATGGCCCCGTCGACCATATCCCGATCTCTTCACTTCAACCCGTATTCTCGCATCAGAGCACAGAAAGCATTTTTGTTATCTATTGAGTAATTTGCCGAGGATGCACACTTAAGCGAATCATCTAAACCTGCCTCAATAGAAAGATATTTTATGTTGCTGATTTTCCGCCGAAGAGAAGTTTCCTTTAAGTGAGGCATTTCCTGTTTTAGCATCCGCATGAAATCGCTCGACGAAAGGCCGCTATGCTCCAACACAAAATGTTGAAAAAATCTCCTGCAGCAAATTTCATTTTCCAGATAAGTCCAGTCGTGTCTGTTCATAAGCAATCCCCTTATTGTTTCGATTACACGGTAAGCGTAGCAAAAAAGAATGTAATCGTCAAATGATTTTGAAATGTCAGAAACCATTGCAAACCAAGCAAAATCACAAGCGATTACAAATGTAAATTTTCCGCTTCCAGCGGTTCAACCCACTTCAAAAACCAACAAGGTTATGTTAAGCTATAACTGCGAAACGCCTTGTACCAGAGAAAGGAGTACAATTGGCAAAACGAAGATCTAACGGCGAAGGAACGCTTCGCCAGCGTCCCAACGGACTTTGGGAACTGACCCTCATGGACGGCTTCCAGAGTGACGGCAGACGCAAGTACAAAAGCTTCTACGCAAAGACCCAGAAAGAAGTAAAACAAAAGGCCCGGGCGTACCAGGACGCCAAGGCCGAAGGCATTGAGGTTGATGTGGTCTACTACTTCGACGAGTGGGCCGACCTGTGGTTCGAAAGCCACAAGGACAACATCATGCCCACCACACAGGAAAACTATCAATACACGCTGCGTATCCTCAAGGCCGCGTTCCCTCACAAGAAGATCCGCGACATCAAACCCTTTGACATTGAAATGATGCTCAAGAAGCTGCGCCGTGACGGGCGCTCCACTTCCTGTCTCACGCAGTGCAGAGGCATGATGTATCAGATCATGAACAAGGCCGAGGCCAACGATCTCATCCGCAAGAATCCGGTGCGCTTCGCAGAGAAGATGCGCTACCGCGAACCGGTGAAACGGAAAGATGCGTTCACGGCAGAAGAAGTCTCCATCCTCATGGAGAGACTTCCCGAAAACCGCATCGGACTCAGCATCCGGCTGATGCTCGGCACCGGCATGAGAACGCAGGAGCTCTTGGCTCTGGAACCACGCCA
>JAZQUX010000135.1:0-7170 GCA_045631585.1 Eubacteriales bacterium
CCTACGGGTAAAACAAACATTGTCGAGCGGCAGGCGTAAAAAGCAAGAATGTTTGCTGAAATAGGGCGCGGAGAACACAGGCAAAATATTTTCACAAAAGCTATTTGCGTGCCACTTGAGTGAACGTGGCTTTCTTTAAGCCACGTTCGCAATAGCTGAAGACGTTTATTTTCGCGCCACAATCAGAAAAATCTGTGATTTTTCGTGGCGCGTTGCAGGGTTCCAAGGGACATTGGGTCCCTTGGCGTCTTTTCTTTCGCCATTTCTTTGCGACGAGGCAAAGAAATGGCATCCAAACTGAACAGCTCAGCGCGCGGTGAAACCGCGCAGTATGAGCGTGGTTAGGAGTAGTTGTAAAAAATTAGTTTTTCTCCACCGCGCATCCGGCTACGAAGTTGTTCAAACTTTAGATATCCCCAAAACCACCCCCGAAAGGATGATCCCCTATGACCACCATCACCCTCTCCACCGCCATCATCGGCACCGGCGCTGCCGGCTACAACGCCGCTTTGCGCCTCGCCCGCTCGGGCGACCAAAATATCGCCATCTTCACCATGGGCGTTATGAACAGCACTTCCCGTAATACGGGCTCTGATAAACAAACCTATTACAAGCTTTCGCTCGCCGGCTCCGCTCCCGACTCGCCCGAAACCATGGCCCGCGATTTGTTCGGAGGCCGCTGTGTTGACGGCGATCACGCCTTGTGCGAAGCCTCCCTGTCGGCGCAGTGCTTCTATCAGCTGGCTGAACTCGGCGTTCCGTTCCCCGTTAACCGCTACGGTGAGAGTATAGGATACCAAACCGACCACGACCTGCGAGGCCGCGCCACCAGCGCAGGACCCCTGACCTCCAAATTGATGACCGAATGCTTGGCCCGCGAGGTCGCGCGCTTTGACGTGACGGTCTATGATCACTGCCAGATCGTTCGCATCTTGAAGGATCAAAGCGGAGAAACGTTAGGCTTTGTCGCGCTCCATACCGCCGCCAAGAGCAAGGAGGATCGCCTCTTGACGGTCGTCTGCAAAAATATCGTCTGGGCCACGGGCGGTCCTGCCGGCATTTACGCCGATTCCGTCTATCCCCTCGGCCACGTCGGCTCGACCGGTGTTGCCCTGGAAGCCGGCGCCAAGGCCAAGAATCTGACCGAATGGCAGTATGGCCTGGCCTCCGTCGCGCCCCGCTGGAACGTGTCGGGTACCTATATGCAGGTCTTGCCTCGCTTTGTGTCGGTGGATTCCGACGGCAACGAATATGAATTTTTGAATGAATATTTTGCGGATCTCGGCGAGTGTCTCTCTCGCGTCTTCCGTAAGGGATACGAGTGGCCGTTTGACAGCCGCCGCGCCCGCGACGGTTCATCCGTCATTGACCTGTTGGTCTATCGCGAGACCAAACTCCGCGGCCGCCGTGTCTATCTCGACTTCCGCAGCAATCCCTGCGGCTTGGAGGAGCTTCCTTACGATCGATTGGACGAGGAAGCGCGCAAGTATTTGGAAAACGCCGGCGCTTGCTTTGGCACGCCCATCGAACGCTTGGATCACATGAACCGCCCCGCGATCGAGCTGTACGCCTCCAAGGGCGTGGATATCACCAAGGAGATGCTGGAAATCGCCCTGTGCGCCCAGCACAACAACGGCGGTCTTGACGTGGATTTGTGGTGGCAGACGAGCGTGCCGGGTCTGTTTGCCGCAGGCGAGGTAGCCGGTACCCACGGCGTTTACCGCCCCGGCGGAAGCGCGCTGAACGCAGGTCAGGTTGGTTCCTTGCGTGCGTCGCAGTATATCATCCGCAATCGCGCCGGATTGCCCGCCGAGGACGCGGCGCAGGCCATGGAACAGACAGTTCTGTGTGCCGCCCAAGAGATTTCGTCGCTTTGCGAAAAGCTACTGTCCAACGGTTTGACATCGGGGGACAACACCCAAGCGCTGCTTGACGAGCATCGCGCCGATATGAGCGCCTGCGCCGCCGCCATTCGTGACATAAAAGCAATGCGTGCCCTGATCGAAAAGAATCGCGCCCTGCTGTCTTCGTTTGACAGCCGTGTGGCCGCTGCAGGCTCACTCGGTCTGGCCCGCGCCTTTTCGTTGCGCGACTCTCTCATAACCCAAATTTCCGTGCTGTCTGCCATGATCGACTACGTCAAAGCCGGCGGAACCTCGCGCGGCTCTGCTCTGTACAGCGCGGCCGATGGACTTGCGGCCAAGGGGTTGGAGGACGAAGCTGACGGCCTGTTCCGCTATTTGCTCGACGAGGGGGCGTTGGATGCCGTTACGCAGACGCTGGACTACGATGCACAACGCATGGAGTGTCACGCGGCATGGCGCGAGGTTCGCCCCCTTCCGCAGGGTGGCGGATTCTTTGAGAACGTTTGGAGAAGTTACCGCGAAAACGGAAACGTATATTGATGATTGATGGATGTTTTGGATGAAAGGAGGTACCGAATGCGCCGTCTGTTGTGTGTGATATTTGCCTTTGTTTTATTGGTGCTTTTGTTCACCGTGAGCGGATGCGCCAACGCTCAGCCGCCCGTCCCGGACGAGCCGCTGACGCCCGAGTACCCGCTGGATCCCAACGGCCCGGGCAAGCCGGCCGACCCTCAAATACCCGACGAACAACCGTCGGACTCTTTGCCCTCCAACCCGAGCGGCGAGCCCGATCCCACGCCGCCCGCCCCAAGCGAACCGCCGGAGGCGGTCGAGCCGCCACCACCCGTCGAGCCGAAGGATTACCGAATTCTTTTGACCTCGGACATTCATTGTACCCATCTGCTCGAATGGTATGGAGTTTCTTACCGCGAGCGGATGCAACATTGGGTGGATGCCGTGCTTGCAGAGCATGAGGAAGATCCCTTTGATCTGATCGTCATCATGGGCGATGTCTCGCTCGATTTCTGGGAGCATCAGGGCGGAGGCTCGTATATCAACGAGGGGTACAGCTCCACGGAGGAGTTTGTGTCGGATTTTGTCGGTCAGCTGCCGGGTGACATTCCCCTGTTTATGCTGGCGGGCAATCACGAGCAGTATTCCGATCAGGATTGGCTGGACATCACGGGCAACGAGCGGCAAGGCTCCTATGTGTTGGGAGATCAGCTGTTCTTGTTTCTTGACACCTTTTCGGGAGAACTGGATCCCGACTATCATCATGACGGACGATACGTCGGCGTGGATATGGCGTACGTCAACGAACAGCTTTCGCTTCATCCCGACAAGGATGTTTGGCTGATCGCCCATTACTTTGATATGGACAAGGAAAGCGACGCATTCCATCAGCTGCTCAAAACCAACGACCGCATTCGCGGCTTGTTCCAGGGACATACTCACCAGACAACCCCTATCGCGCTGGGCAAGCAATATAACTATCTGAAGATCGCTCAGACGGGCAACTTCGCCTATACCAAGGAAACCGATGTTGCGGGGAGTTTTTGGGGCTTCCGCGACCTTGTGATTACCGAGGAGGGCGCTGTGAGCCGATATATCATCGTCGAGAGCGAGGCCTATATTGACGGTCAGCTCACGCAGATCGAGCGGTCGGAAATCAAAAAGGTCGTGTACGGATCATAACGAAGAACAAAAGACGGGATGTATAGTCCCGTCTTTTTTCGTCCATACTGAAATTACCAAAAACAAGGAGGTATTTTGTATGACACCGACCACCAAAGAAACCAACCTGCTCAAAGATATGAAGGGGCAGGAAAAGCTGTGTATCGAAAAGTATGATAAGTATGCCAAGGAGGCCGTCGCCCCCGAATTGAAGGCGCTGTTTACGGCGCTGGCGGATGTGGAACGACAACATTTGACCACCATTGGTGACATGATGGCGGGCAAGGTGAGCACGCCATCGGGTAGCTCGTCCTCGGCGAGCGGGAGCGGTGCTCTCAAGGCCAATTACGCGAATGAGGCAGATAAAGCGAAGGATACGTTTTTATGTTCGGATATGTTGAGTACCGAAAAGCACGTGTCGGCCTTGTACAACACGGGGGTGTTTGAGTTTTCGGACGTGCAGGCGAGAAATATGCTTAATCATATTCAGACAGAGGAGCAACAGCATGGGCAGAAGATTTATGAGTATATGAATGCGAATGGAATGTATCAGTGAGAGGGGAGGGAAGGAGCAGGCTAAGTTTTTAACAACTTTTCCTACAGCCTCGCGCAGCCCATTTCGGTGAAAGCAATGATGCCACTTCTTGCTTTGCGGCAAGAAGTGGCACAAAAAACCTCTTTCGGCAAGCCGAAATAGGACGCCTTTGGAATCTGCTGCTTTGCCGCTCTGCAAAGAATATAGAGGAGAAAAACATATACATTAAAAGGGAGAAAGGGGGAAAACTTCAGAAAGAAGTTTTCCCCCTTGTGATTTCATTGATTCGTCTTCTCTTCCAATTCCTTGATCCGCGCCTCCAAGCGTGCGATCTCCTGAGCGACAGGGTCGGGAATATGCACATGGTCAATGTCATCGCTCACGCGGCGTCCTTGCTGGCGCACCACGCGTGCGGGTACACCCACGGCGGTCGAGTCGTCTGGAATTTCCTTGAGCACCACAGCGCCGGCCGCAATTTTGGTGTTGTCACCAATGGTAAAAGGCCCCAGCACCTTCGCGCCTGCACCAACCATGACGTTGTTGCCCAGCGTCGGGTGACGCTTGCCGACGTCTTTGCCCGTACCGCCCAGCGTCACGCCCTGATAAATAGAGCAGTTGTCACCGATGACAGTCGTCTCGCCAATGACAACTCCCATGCCGTGGTCAATGAAAAATCCCTTGCCGATGGTTGCACCGGGATGGATTTCAATGCCCGTGGCCGCGCGAGCGACTTGGCTGATCAAACGAGCGGAAAAATAATGCTTGGACAGATACAGCTTGTGAGCCACGCGATACGCCAAAATGGCGTGAACGCCCGAGGACAAAAGCAACACCTCCATGTCGCTCTTGGCGGCCGGGTCGCGCTGACGTACCGCATCGATATCCTCGCGAATCTCGCGGCGGATTTTCTCGGGCAGTCCGGAAAGCTGACGCACCCGACGGGAGGCTCTTTTATACAGATGGCGCAGGGCAGAGAGGGTGCTCTCCACTTCGTGCGAAAAATCGAATTTAGGCATAACATCGCTCCTTTGATATAAAAATGGATGTTTCTCGGGGGAAATATCGAACAGGGGAAAACCGGGTTGTCGGATCGTTTTGGTACGACACGAAGGATGTCACCGCCCCCCGAGTCTTGTCAGTTTTTGTGCAAAACGCGCAGAATGGTAAAAACTTACTTTTCCACATTCTCCACCGAGTTACGCAAGAAAAAATGTGGAAAACTCTGTGGAAAGTGTGTAAAACCTCGGCGCTGTCGGGGATTTTTCCGTGGTGTTCGGTACATAGGAATGTGGAAAACTCTTGTCAAGAGGAAAATTGTCGTTTTTTCATTTTCTGTGCTTTGAACAACGACATGGCTTGTCGTACTACGACATCGGAGTCAAACCAAGCGGTCAAAGCGAGCAAATCAGTTGCTCTAAGGGGGCATATCCTGTGGCGGATAATTTGAGCGCGGCGTCGGCGGCGTGGCAGGCGGCGATCATCCGCCGAACCGCCGATTCTCCGGCGGCCATGGCGCTTTTTCGATACAGCGAAACCTTGTATTCATGCAATTTGAGCGTGGCCGCCACCTCGGCAGGGGTCTTGCCCTCCTTGGTGAGCAACAGCACCGACAGCATATCGCACCCGGTACGAATGACCTCGGAAAGAACGAACAACGGCTCGGTACGGCGGAACTTCAGCTCGGATAAAATATCCAGCGCACGGGCGGCGTTTCGTTCCATCAGGGCGCCGGTGAAGGCGAATGCGTCGTATTCTGTGGTGTAACAGGCAACGGTGCTGATGTCGTCTGCGGTGACGGTGTTACGGTTATGCGAGAGCACATAGTAGCTGATTTTATCAATCTCGCTGGCCAGCGTCATCATGTTGCGGCCACAGCTGTCAATCAGTGTTTGACAGACGTCGGGGGTGGCGGCGGCACCGTTGTGCTCGAAATGGCGAATGCACCAGCCGATCAGCTTTTGCGGGGTACATCGTTCGTAGCGGACGGGGCGCAGGGTGGCGCACAGCTTGGTCAGCATGGCCGAGGGCTTCTTGGGAAGATACCCTTCGTCAAGACCGCCCGAAGCAACGGGCAAAAGCACGGTGTTGTAATCGTACTCGTTCAGATCCTCCAGCACCTCGCAAAGGGCGTCCAGCTCGCTTTGGCGCAGGGCGGTGAGGTCCAATCCGCGCAAGAGGATGACCTTGCGGTCGGCCATCATGGGGAGAGACATCAGGGCGGAGCGCAACTTTTCCGGGTGGAAATCCAGCGCGTCGATGATGATTTCGTTGAAGCAAGCGAACGAGGGATCGCCCAACAGGGTTTCGCGAGCGTAGGCGACGGCGAGGTTTTTGAGGTAGTCCTCTTCGCCGAAGAGGAGATAGCCCGGTGCGGGGGCGGTTTTGACTTCGCGGCGGAAGTCGGCGTCTTTGAGCATATTCAGTTCAGCCATTGGATCACCTCCGCGCGGTTATTTGGGTTTATTATAGCATATTTCTTTGCAAAGTGCAAGGTGTTTTTTTCGACGAGGGAAAATATGTTTTTGTTGTTTGTAGGGGAGATGATGTAAAACTGAATTTTACACGTCTTCTTCTTTTGACGCGCGTACAGCTTCGCGCCGCGCTGTGCAGTGTATGTTCATTCTTTCTCATGCGAGAAAGAACGAACCAAGAAAGAGCACTAAGGGGCAAGCCCCTTAGAACCCCGCAGCGCGAAAACCGTTCCGCTGCCGCTCCACTCATTTTTTCGCGAAAACAAACATCTTCAGCTTTTGCGAGTGCGGCTTAAAGAAAGCCGCACTCACTCAAGTGTCACGCAACTTTCTTTTGCAAAAACTTTTTGCTCTTGTTCTACGCGCCCCATTCTTGCAAAACTTTTCACTTTTCCACGCCTGCCGCTCGTGGTGGCTGCGTGGCGAGCGATGCACTAAAAACTTTTATGTTTTTCTCCTAAACGCTCTTTGCAGAGCGGCAAAGGAGCGGTTTCCAAAGGCCGCAGGCCTTTGGCTCGTTTCTTGGTTACTTCTTGTCGAGCGACAAGAAGTAACATAAAAACACCTTCCGCGCGGCGCGAAGCTGTACGCGCGTCCGGCTACGAAGTAGTAAAAAATAGTTATT
>JAZQUX010000136.1:0-2973 GCA_045631585.1 Eubacteriales bacterium
AAATTTAGTTTCTCTACATCTCCCGCCGCATATCCACCACGAGCGGCAGGCGTAAAAAAGCAAAACATTTTGCTGAAATAGGGCGCGGGTAAACCAAACATTCCGGAAAGCAACACATGAAATTGCCCGCGCGCGCGTCAAAAGAAGATGTGCGAAATTTAAGTTTCCTTCACCCAAACCTCCGCATTCAAACACACCTGCCCGTCCTCATTCAACGTCCGAACAAGATAAACCGTATCGCCCGTCTCGACATCACAGCGACATCCGCGCTCCACACGCAGCGTCGAACCAAACGTCGCCTCACGGACAAATTCCAGATGCATGGTGTGAATGCGCGATACCGTCTCCTCCGGCAAATAATCGCAAACCATGTCAGGGTAGCGCGTGTTGTTCATGTGACCGTTGTAGTCAATATCCGAATATACGATCTTTCGGCTTCCAACCTCAACCATCTCCTCCGGAACAACCAAACGACGGGGCGTGGCGAAGGGCAACGGCTCTTCAGGGAGAAATCCGTAGTCAAACTCACTCACCCTCTGAGGCAGATGCGTGTTCAAATTCAACAACACCCACGAGCTGGCTCCCTCGGCGCAAACGGCACCCTCCTGTCCGATCACACGGAAATAACGGGGGAAGTTGATCCCCTTTCCTTCGGAGATCCACGTCTGAGACGTGATCTGCTCGCCCGGTCGAATGGGCGCGTAAAATTTGAGCGTCAGACGGGTGAGAATAAAAGCCAAGCCTTCGTCAAAGCGCAGCTTGTCCAAATTGCGATCGACAGCGTTGAGATGGCAAAAAGCCATCTCTTGCATATAAACCAACACCTGCGAGGGGCGCACGGCAAGCGTGGCATCGGTGTCGTGCCAGCGGGCGGTGAGTTGTTGTTGATATATCATGAGAGCAATCCTTTGTATGTACCGTGGCACTGCCACGGTTGTCGTTTGATAATTTATTGTAACAGATGGAGAAGAAAAAATCAAGGGCTGTTGCACAATTTCGCCTATCCGAGCGTTGTTTGGACGTCGATGGCGGCAACGGCCGCCGCCGCACCTTCCGAGTCCGTGGGCGACGTGGTGTGTGTAAACGTTGCGGCCGCGGGCATGGTTGCCGTGGCAGGAACGATGCGCTCGCTCGGTTGCCAGTCGCCAAGGCCTACGCTGACAGCAATGGCTCGATTGACCTCAGCCATGACGCCGTCGTCCAAATGTCCCATTTTTTCTTTCAATCGACGCTTATCCAGCGTCCGCACCTGCTCGAGCAGAATGACGGAATCCTTGACCAGACCCACTCGGTCGGCAAAGACGTCGATGTGGGTGGGCAGACGGGTCTTGCTCAGTCTTGACGTAATGGCGGCGGCAATGACGGTGGGGCTGTAACGGTTGCCGATGTCATTTTGTATGATCAGTACGGGGCGAAGCCCCCCTTGTTCCGATCCGACCACGGGGCTCAGATCGGCGTAGTAAATATCTCCGCGTTTGATGCTCATCTGTTTTACCATCCCTCCTTGGGTATGTGTTGCCTACAGGGATATTTTGCCCCGCCGCCCCCCCTTCTTAAACACTCGGGCGGTAAATTGGGTATGGAAAAATTGCCCATCAGCCATGCTTACTACAGAATATGACGAAAGCTGTCGTTTGGTGCCAAGACAGCTTTTTTGATGAAAAAATATCAAAAAAAATAAATTTTTTTGCGTTTGGCGGCTTATATATCTTGCAAAACGAGAGAAAATTTGATATAATAGTACGGAATGTCTCATCGGACAGGCCAAAAGAGCCAAACCAACGGCTTTGACGAGGAGTCAAAGCTCACGGCACTCTGATTTTGACAGCCCGCACGGGCGGAAAGAGGAAATATATGTACGATCCCAACAAGCGCCCCGATGATATGGCGCGTATTACAACGATCGAACAGGCCAATGCTTTTATTGACGAGCAGGTGTCTGCCGTTCGCGCACAGGTAGGAGACAAAAAGGTACTGCTTGCCCTGTCCGGCGGCGTGGACAGTTCTGTCGTTGCCGCACTGCTGATCAAGGCGATCGGCAGACAGCTCGTTTGCGTTCACGTCAATCATGGACTGATGCGCAAGGGTGAGAGCGAAGACGTCATCAAGGTCTTTGGCGAAGGGTTGGATGCCAACCTGGTCTACGTTGACGCAACGGACAGATTTTTGAATTTGCTCGACGGCGTGGCCGATCCCGAACAAAAGAGAAAGATCATCGGCGGTGAATTTATTAAGGTATTCGACGAAGAAGCCGCAAAGCTGGACGGCATTTCCTTCTTGGCGCAGGGTACCATCTACCCCGATATTTTGGAGAGCATCAAGGCAAAGGAAAGCGGCAAGCCCGTCAAGTCGCACCACAACGTCGGAGGACTTCCCGACGATATGGCAATGGAGCTGGTCGAGCCCGTCAAGCTGCTGTATAAGGACGAGGTCCGTGTGGTTGGCGAAGCGCTGGGTCTGCCTCACGCCATGGTCTACCGTCAGCCGTTCCCCGGCCCCGGTCTGGGCGTTCGCTGCTTGGGTGCCATCACCCGCGACCGTCTGCACGCACTTCGCGAGGCAGATGCCATTCTGCGCGAGGAATTCGACAAGAACGGACTGGCCGGCAAGGTATGGCAGTATTTCATCGCTGTGCCCGACCTCAAGAGCGTCGGTGTCCGTGACCATCAGAGATACGAGGGTTGGCCCGCGATCATCCGCGCCGTCAATACCACCGATGCCATGACCGCTACCATTGAGGAAATCCCCTACGCCGTGTTGCACCACATTACTGACCGCATCACGCACGAGGTGGAAGGCATCAACCGCGTTCTCTTGGATCTTACTCCCAAGCCTGTCGGCACGATTGAGTGGGAATAAAGGAGAGCGAGCGGGGAACTTTTTGAAAAAAGTCCCCCTGCACCCCTCAAAAACGTATAAGGAAGAAACAGGAGCGTTGCTGGGACAACTTCTCCGGTCTCTGTCGCGAAAGAG
>JAZQUX010000137.1:0-3307 GCA_045631585.1 Eubacteriales bacterium
TTTTGACAAAAGTAACAAAAAGAAAGGACCGAGTCGCTCGCCTTGCTCGCATAGGAATAGGCACGCCATGCACAAAGAATGGGGGGATAAAGATACAAAGAACCGTGAGCGGAATGATGGGCAAAGGCTCGCTCAACCACAACAGCCGGCAGTTTTGCGCCGAGAACGTCAATGCGGAACGCTCGCATCTGAACGTGTGCTATTGCAATGAAAAGATCAAGGACGTGTACCACAAGCTCTTTGATGAAGCTCTTGAAAGATACAACGCCAAGCAAAAGCGCGCGGACCGACGGATCGCCGACTACTACGAAAAGATACGGGCAGGGAAACAGGAAAAGCCGTTTCACGAGATCATTCTGCAAGTGGGCAATCGGGAGGATATGGGGGTAGATAGCGAGAACGGGCAGCTTGCGATGCAGATACTCGACGAATATTACCGTGGGTTTGTAGAACGAAACAAGTCTCTTTACATCTTCTCGGCTCATCTGCACATGGATGAGGCCACGCCGCATATTCACATTGATTTTGTGCCGTACGTTACCGGCAGCACGAGAGGGCTGGATACTCGTGTGTCGCTCAAGAAAGCACTGAGCACGTTGGGCTTTGTGGGGGAGTCAAAGCAGGATACCGAGTGGAATCAATTTATCAATGCCGAAAAGGAGCATCTTGCCGCTGTGATGGAGCGGTATGGTATTGAGCGGGCAGATAAGGGAGGGCACCGGGAACATTTATCCGTGCTGGATTACAAAAAGCAAGAACGAGCACGCGAGGTGGAAGAATTGACCGAGCAGGCGCAGATGCTGCAAGAGTCCAACGAATCGATTCGAGAGAGCCTTGAAGACCTCAAGGAGGAATTGTCCGATCTGACCGAGGACAAAAAGGGTATCTATCTTGAAATGAGCAAATACATGGGCGAGGAATGGGAGTTGCCTGAAGCGCCGCCCCTGATGAGCGCCAAGACCTACCGCGCCAAGATCGCAGAGCCGTTGATCTCTAAACTCAAGGACGTGATACGAAAGCTCATTGTCAACGTGGTTGAGATATCCAAAATGTGGGGAAGAGCATTAAAGGAGAAAAGTCACTATGCCTGGCGTTGCCAAGATCTGGAGCGCGAAAATGATGCTCTGCGTGAGGATGTCCGCAAATTCCGTATCGTCCAGTACAGGCTCGGCGAGGACGAAGTGCAGAGTATTTTGCAGAAGGAAGAAGAGCGCCGTACCGCAAGCAGGGTAAAACAGCCGTTTTTTGCAGGTGGCAAATACCGCGACAACGATCGCGGTGACAGATAACAAAATCATTTTTACAAACGAAAGGAGTTAAAACTTATTGAACAAAGAAACCAACAGAAATATACTTCTTTCTGAGTTGCACCCGTTTAAGGATCATCCTTACAGGGTTGAGGACAATGTGGAGATGGACGCGTTGTGTGAGAGCATAGGCAAAAGCGGATTGCTTTCCCCCATTATCGTCCGTCCAAGAGACGAGGGCGGTTATGAGATCATCTCGGGACACCGCCGCTTCAGAGCGTGTCAAAAGCTCGGTATGACGGAAATCCCGTCTACCGTCTGCCATATGACCGATGAAGAAGCAATCGTCGCAATGGTAGATGCCAACCTCCACCGAGACCACATCCTCCCATCCGAAAAAGCCTTCGCCTACAAGATGAAGCTCGATGCCATCAAGCGCCAAGGCGAGCGCACCGATCTGACTTCTGCCCAACTTGGGCAGAGGTTGACTTCGGTGGAAAAGATTGCCGCCGAGAGCGATGAAAGCAAATCAAAAGTGCAGAGATATATCAGCCTCACGCGCTTAATCCCCGAACTCCTACAGATGGTGGATGAGGAGAGAATCGCATTGACGCCTGCGGTAGAGCTTTCCAAGCTCCATCATCTCACTCAAAGGCTCATTTACGAAATCTGCGATATGGATGACCTAACGCCGTCCTATTCGCAAACCGTCCGTATGAGAAAGCTTGCAGATGAGGGGACACTCGGTGAGGAAGCTGTTCGCGAAATTATGAGTGAAGAGAAAGCCAATCAGCGGGAGCGAATTGTGATCTATATGGACGATATACGTCAGTATTATCCACGCAATATTCTTCCGAGGGATATTGCGACGGACATAAAGAATCTCCTCCATAAGCGACACTTGGAGCAGATGCGCAGAAAGGAGAACCGTGATGCGAGGTGAAAAGAACGAGAACGCTTGGATCGTTGATATGATGCCGGGTGAGAGCAGATATAAAGTCAATGGTGTGAGATATATCGTTTCGTCCCGATTTGAGGCACAGAGCAGAGATGCGCATACCCTGCGTTCACGATTTGAAAGGCTGATAAAAAATAATTCCACAGATTTGTCAACGGAAACACAAGGTGATATAATAACGACGGAATATGTTTCGGCTGCCAATCCGATTTCGGATAGAAAGGAGCAAAATGCAGAAGAAAACAGCAGCCAAACAGAATGAAACCATTATAGGTATTACCGCGCTATATTGCCGTCTGTCCCGTGATGACGGTGCAGAGGGTGAGAGCAACTCGATAGCCAATCAGAAAAAGCTTCTCGCCAAATACGCCAAGGAGCACGGATTCACCAACACAAAGTTCTATGTGGACGACGGATACACGGGAACCAACTTCAACCGCCCCGGCTTTCAGCAAATGCTTGAGGATATGGAGATGGGATATATCTCAACGGTCATCGTCAAGGACTCATCCCGTTTTGGAAGAAACTACCTTGAAGTAGGTCAGTACACAGACTATTATTTTCCCGAGCACAATATTCGCTTCATAGCCATCAACGATTGCATTGACAGCGAAAACGGCGAAGACGATTTTAGTGCGTTTCGTAACGTAATGAACGAGATGTATGCGAAGGATATTAGCAGAAAAGTGCGTTCTTCTCACCGTCTCAGAGGAAATGCGGGCGAACCCTTGGCACCACCGCCGTATGGATACGTGAAAGATCCCGAGAACAAAAAGAAGTGGATCATCGATCCCGATGCGGCAGAGGTTGTGAGGAGAATATTCCGACTTTGTATTGAAGGTAACGGAAACGAGACTATTGCAAGAATTCTCCAAGATGATAGGGTTCTTGTACCGCAAGCTTATTGGCAGAGCAAGGGAATGAGCAGGGGCGGTAAGAAAACGCAACCGAATCCGTACAAGTGGTGTAAGACAACAATAGCCAAGATGCTTGAGCAGCAGGAGTATTGTGGAGATATTATCAACTTCAAGAGCTATTCCAAATCCTTCCGCAATAAAACCCGCGTTGAGAATCCCAAAGAAAATTGGGCAATCTTCAAGGA
>JAZQUX010000138.1:0-3494 GCA_045631585.1 Eubacteriales bacterium
AGACTTGGTGCGAATAGCCAGGGAATTGGCCTTAGCCTTGATCTTGTTCATAAAGTTCTTCATTGTTTGATTACCTCATTCTTTCTTTTTGTTATTGATTGTGGATTGGTTTACGGATTAACCCGCGTAATCGAACATACCGTCGATACGGGTCTCAAGGGTGGGGAGAATTACGTTATCAAACAGCGCGTAAAGACCGCCGAGGACAACGGCGCCGACAACGACGCCAATGATGATCTTAACGCCCGTATCGATATAGCCCTCACCCTTGACGTTTTCCAGAGTCGCCTTGCCTCTGATTGCGAGAGAGTTTACCTTGTTCTGTACCTTGCTCATAAAATTCTTCATAGTTGAATTACCTCATTCTTTCTTTTTTGATTGTATATTTCTGCGGTGAAGAATGAAAAAGGATGGTTCACCGCCAACCATCCTTTTTGTCGTATCGATAGCGATGTGCTACCATTAGCTGAACATAGATTGAATACGCTCAGCAAGTCCCGGAAGGATCATACCGTTAAAGATATAATACAGCCCTCCGAGAAGCAGGCCGCCAATGACGACAGCAATAATCATCGTTACCGCCGTATCAACGTAGCCTTCTCCGCCTTGATCTTCAAGAACGGCTTTTGCTTTTACGAGAAACTTTTTCACCAAACGGCTTACCTCCTGTTTTTGTTTGTCCTCGAAGAAACTTCAATCAGATCATAGGCACCACCTCCTTTTTCGTTGACATAAAAAAGGGGTAAAGTTCAGATGTTTCTGTTACCCTTTACCCCTTGACTTCCGTATTTAGTTGTTTCATCGCGCATCCCTGCTCTCCCGTTGCCGCTGACGATACAGTGCGAGTGCCTTCACTATGGTATCCTCCATTTGCTGTTGCGAAGTGCCTGGAAGAAAATATTTTTCAATTTTTTCCACTGCTATCTTAAGGCGCGGCTTTTGATTCGGTTTTTCCTCATACATAATGTCGTTGATAGCCTCTGTATCTAATTTTCCCTCCTTGCTCAATGCTCTCATCCTAATCGTCTGCGCATGAGACGGGAAAACGCCCTCGTTATCAATAAAATCCACTACATCCCGCATTTCCTCTTCCTGCAGATAAGAAAGCTCCACCGCAGGTCGCATACCGATCTTGCCTTCGTCCACAAACTCTAGCAGTTCGGGCGTAAGCTCGTTGAGGCGGATATATCTTCGAACTTGCTCCCTACTTTCATTGTTTTCTCTAGCAACAACATCTCTAGTTTTCTCTCCAGCCAACTTGTGCTCCAGTGGTGCACAAGTTAAATCCGTTCTTTCTCCCTGTCGCTTCAACGCGTCCATCTTCATCTTATATGCACGCGCTTTTTCCGAAGGTAGTATATATTCACGCTGAAGGTTGGAGTCCACCATTTCAATAATGGCTTCTTCTCGGCTCAATTCACGAACGATAATGGGAATGACCTTGATCCCCAATCGCTCACAGGCGTGCTTTCGTCTGTGACCGGAGATAAGCTCATACCGTTCCCCCTCCTTTTTGCGCGCTATGATGGGATTGAGAACACCATTCATTTCAATGCTGTGCATAAGCTGTTCCATACTCTCATCGTCTTTGACAAGAAAAGGATGGTCGGGAAAATCATCAATACAATGAAGAGGTATCACTCGAACTTTTTCGCGCTTGGCCTCATCCACCTGCTCACCCATTATTCCGTCTCCCCTTTCTCTGCCTATTTACTCCTCTCTGCTTTTCGCTGATTTTGATAACGTCCATCCCGTAATTACTGATAACTACGGCATAACAGATTACTTGAAATAAATCAATATCCACGCAATCATCGTCAGTAAGGTCTTCCGAGTTGGAATACAGCGAGCCGTATGCGAGATTCAACGCAGTAGCGACAAGTGGATACGGATCAAAGTCTATGTCCTGGTTAGAAATATCCAACGCAGAATACACAATGCCATCTGTTTCCAATACCTTTCTTACCTCGTCCCACAGTTCTTTATGAGCAGAAAGCAAGAAGATCTGCGCAACAAGCCTATTGCTTGCTCTTCTCGTATAGGAAAGCCCCTCATAGAAGCGCTTTCGGTGTCCAGCGTCTATAAAACAACTTTGGGATTTATTTGCTCGATCGATAATCCTCTGCAGCCGAAAATGGAATGTGCTGTTCTCCATGCCCGAAAAACTATATTTCATCATTTCCGCCAAAGTACAGGTGTGCGCACGAATACGCTCATCCATACAGCAGCACTCTTTCAGCGCGCACTTGCCTTGCGATGAGTACCGGCAGTTCCCGCATCGGCAGACAAATCCTCGATAGGGGAATACCGCACCCTCTGATTTCTTTTGTTGGAGCTTGGTAATCATATCTCCAGCGTTAACTCCTGACCTTTTCATTTCAATATACATTTTCTCCTCCTGTTGGTCGAAAGTACGGAAAATAAAAAAAGCCGGCCTTATTCCCACTTAAAGTAGTGGTCATAAAGTCGGCCTTTGCAATTCACTTGCTTATCCGTATGTATTTAGGACTCCAGAGCATCAATGAAGCGAAGAAGTAGCTCCGATACGGCACAGCTATTCTCTCCCCTTGATTTCAGATTAAGACGTTTGGCATTAAGTGCGTCGATAGCTACGCAAATCTCGTAGCGAGTCAACTTATACTTTTTGATGGTTCTTCTCATCGCTATTACCTCCCTGTTTATCCTTTGTACCATTATTATACCTCAGCAGCAGATTTTAGGCAAAGGTGCGAAATGAACAGGGCAAAAGTGTATAGAACGCCTTTATACTTATTCAACCCAGAATACGCGATTGATGCTTCATGTCTGAGTGTTAATTAATATATACTTACCTTTCTCATATATTTCTTCAAAATAATCAAATAATTTTTCAAAAAAACGCTTTATTAACAAGTATCAAAATGAGGTTATCCTCCCCTAATTGTAAACCGAACGCAAGCAAAGAATATGCGATACATCTAATTGTTAACTGAAAACAGTTAGCGGTTTCTCGTATAATTTTTAGAATACAATTTTTGGGTTTGATTTGAAAAATAAATAAAAACTTGAATGCTTTTAGAGGTTACAGTTGTTCGGTGATAATCGATTACAGGATAAAAACTATAACGGTTATCTTAAAAGAAAGGCTCCTAACTATTTATTAGGAAAAACAAAAAACCCTCGAAAACGTAGTGCTTTCAAGGGTTTTTGATGGCTCCCCCTGCTGGGCTTGAACCAGCGACATCATGATTAACAGTCATGCGCTCTACCGACTGAGCTAAGGAGGAATAACGAATTTTGTGGAGATTTCAAACTCTTTTGCCCTCCCGTGTGGCGCGACCACACAGTTTTCCTCAAGTGCAATGAGCTTAATTCGCTCTACCGACTGAGCTAAGGAGGAATATAAGAAACAGGAAAGCGAACGCTCTCCTGATTCTTTTTGTGTCGGCTACGACTTATCTTCCCGGCTCGTCTCCAAGCAAGTATTGTCAGCACGGCAAAGCTTAACTTCTGTG
>JAZQUX010000139.1:0-2828 GCA_045631585.1 Eubacteriales bacterium
CATAAAGCTCATATTGAAATTTTCTTTCCACCCCACAATGGTATCGTCCGTTCCGCGGTATGCAACATACAACTCATCCTCACTGATTTGAATCGTCAAGGCCGCGAACTGCTTTTGCAAATCCTCATCAATGCGATCCACATAGGCGCGCAACAACAGATGACGAAATCGCTCCG
Source organism: Eubacteriales bacterium (assembly GCA_045631585.1). Classification (GTDB taxonomy): domain Bacteria; phylum Bacillota; class Clostridia; order Oscillospirales; family CAG-272; genus SIG644. Next base: position 177 of record JAZQUX010000139.1, read on the forward strand.
TTTCCGCCATTCTCTTTACTAAAACAGGAATGTCGGCAGGAATAATTAAGCCCATAGTTGGAGGCTCCGCGGCATGAAGTTGAGAGTACAACTGCGAGGCAAGGCGCAACGGTATGCCTTCCTCGACCACGTCTGAGGGGACAATGCCATTAAAATTCATAAAGCAAAGCTCACAAAAAATCAGGTTATCAATTTCATTCATTGGAGAGACCGAAAACGGAATATCTCCTCTCCAATCCAAATAATCAAAAACATTTGCCATAGTTGATCCCTTTCAGCTTAGATAAGTTGTTGTTTTTTCGAACGAAGCTTGACGAACATCATTCTGCCGACGCAAATAACTTCCGGCCACCATGAAAAAGCCAGTATGATTTTCCTTCGTCTCTTTCATCAACAAGTAGGCGTCCGTATCCCATTCGCCCAATGTATTGTTGGAATTGATATGCATTCTTCGACCGTCTGCCCGTAGGTTGTACCACACCTCGCGGGTGCTTTCCCCACGCATCAAGCGCACACCGATACACTCCTGACCAGCCAACGATTCCACAACCAAATCATCCGCCGCCTCATTCAAAGCAATCACGTGAATCATAGCGTGTACCCGATCTGCTTGAGGTGTTGAAAGACACAAATAGTCCCGTTCTTGTTGCCCTTTGCCCGTGGTCGTACCATAGTTGGATGTCAAGTATCCCAGGCGCGACGCAACTTGTACGTCCTTGGGATATACGCTGTACAAGCGAGCACGGCTTTGCGCGTTGGCAATGATATGCGAGCCGTCCCCCAGCTGCATCCGATCTCCATCGTAGTGCAATAAAAACTGCAATGTGTGGGGTTCATGTGACAGTACGTCATCCACGATCACAAGGATGCTCTCGTCCAACCATAGGAAATTGCGATACATCCGGCTACACAGGTGAGCTACCGGTCCTGTCGCATCGGCTTGAACGTAAAATAAGCCTTCTTTTTCAAAATGTTCAACAATACCGCCGGAGAATTTGCTTCCGCGGATCTGCTCCTCGTAGCGCTGACCCATGCCATCCAGCATCAATACGTTGTGCGAAACGTCATTGCAATAGTACGAGCGATACAAGGCGTCGCCGTAAGGACAGCTGCCGCTATCAATCAACAATGGCAAGCCACGATCATATAAGACAAAACTTCCCGCATCTGCGTGTGCGTGGTTCCAGGTATATCCGCTCTTGATGGCAAAAAGCGTAGCATTATTTTCCCAGGTCGATCGCGTAATGGCATAGCCTGTTTCGGGATACGTCATCGTCTTGGGTAATTGATTCAGGGATCCGTAGGAAGTATTTTCCCGCGGAGAAAGCAAAGACAGCAAATCTTCCTCCGAAGAAACCGTTGCAGCGTATGCCGCCAGTGCCGGTGAATCATAACCAACCAGTCTGAGCCAGCGCACCATCGGCATAATGTTTACCGTATACGCGCTGTCGCCGTAGTTCAAAAAGCCAATCTCCGTCTTGCCATCCTTTTCATACGGATAAGCAAAACTCAAGATTGCTTCTCCCAGATGAGGAGGAAGCGCAGCTCGAAGAGACTCACGACGTCCAAGATAGCGCTCTGCGTGCCACAGATAGCGGAGCAATTCTCCTGTACCATAGCAAAAATATCCTACGCTTTCATAAAAGAGGCTATACTCATCATAATTGGGGACCTTATTGAACAATGTGCACCCGGGATAATTCAAAAATCCGATTAGTGCCTCTTCGATGAGGCCAATCAAATAGGAAAAAGTTTCGTGTTCCAAATAATCAGAGATTGGTAGCAACGCCGCACCGGCCAGACCAATGCAAACCGACCACCAGTTGTGTCCCATCGAATCCAGCGCATGAATACGCGTTTCGGGTAATACCCAATCTTGGAGCAAAGGCATCACGCCTTTGTTCAAAACAGCATGGGCAATGGTATCCCGCTCATCCTTCGTGAGCATATCATAAATCAAATCATACCCTAGGGCCAACTCCATCGCAATGCGGGTCGTACTCAGATCAGATCGCCACGGCACGTCGCGATCTTTATTTTGCGGGCCCGTCCATACCTCAAAGGAGGCAACGTGAAGAATAACGTCTCTTAACCGCTCCCCGGCCTGCCGATCGTCTTCCATGACATACAACGTGCCCAAAACCGTAACAAGCCGATGCAGCTGAGCACCAACTTCGTAATAATTTCCATGTTGAGAATACACGCGATTGGCGTATTCCTCCGTCAAGAACTCCTCGGAAAGACAGTCTACTCGACGCGCAGCAATCATCGCATATCGCTCTGCCATTTCGCCTCCGTGAGCCAATCTCTCCCGAAGCTGCGCAATATCATTGGCATTCACCAAAAAATTCGGATGTTTCATATTGTCCTCCTTGACTGTATGGAGTGTTTCTGATATCAGTATAACACGCTCCAACGTTTTTTTCAAGTTAAGAGATAAATTTTATTAAATCTTAATCTTAAATCTATCGATTTAATGATTTAACTAATTTATTCTCATGTTTTTTTAATATTTCAGTAATTTTTTTTATGATTTTGAGTTGAAAAATAAAAAAAATAGTGTTATAATATACTTCGTTGGGATATTCGCCGCTGTTGGTGTATCCAACACGCTAAAAATCCGGGATATCAAAGGAGAATTGATATGGAAAA
>JAZQUX010000140.1:0-4435 GCA_045631585.1 Eubacteriales bacterium
GGTTTCCAAAGGGCATTCGGCCCTTTGGTGCCCTTTCTTCGCCTATTCTTTGCGGCAAGGCAAAGAATAGGCATCAACCTCAACAGCTCAGCGCGCGGTGAAACCGCGCAGTATGAGCGTGGTTAGGAGAAGTTGCAAAAAGTTATAATCCAAAAAAATTAGCTCCCCCGCCATAAAATCCCTCCCGGAGGCCACCCATGAACGATTCCCATCTGATCGAAACACCCCTTACCTCTGAACTCATCTACGACGGCAAGATCGTCCACTTATACCGCGACACCGTCTCCCTTCCCAACGGACAGCCCGCCGTGCGTGAGGTCATTCGTCATGTCGGCGCCGTTTGTGTCATTCCCTTGACAGACAAGGACGAGGTCGTATGTGTGCGCCAATTCCGTTATCCCAACGCCAAGGTGCTTCTTGAAATCCCGGCCGGGAAACTGGACAGCGCAACCGAGGATCACGTTGAGGCTGCCCTGCGCGAATTGCGTGAGGAAACGGGTGTCGTATGCGAACGCCTGACGTATTTAGGCCCCCTGCTCGCCACACCCGCGTATGTGGACGAGGTGATTGATATGTATTTGGCAGAGGGCTTGACGTTCGGCAAGACCGATCTGGACAGCGACGAATTCTTGGATGTTGTCCGCATTCCGCTGGCCGATTTGGTCGACATGATTTTGAGGGGCGAGGTGCCGGATGCCAAAACCCAAACGGCCGTTTTGAAGGTATGGGCGATGAAGCATGGAAAAGGAGACAGAAGATGCTGAAAAGAGCACGCATTTTTCTGCGTTCGGAGCGTTTTGGCGTTGCGGCGCAGTTGTTTGAAGATATGATGGCCGGCATGACGGAGGCCGATGCTTACGTCGAGGGGGCATTTTACCCCATGAAAACGGATGAAGAAGAACCTCAAAGCATGGAGATGTACAGCGATGCTAGACTTCGCCTGACGGACGATATGTTCTCGCTCAGCTACGAGGAAACCGCTCTGACCGGTATGGAGGGAACCTCCTCTCAGTTGACCTTTGTTCGTTCCCAGCCGCATCTTTTGACGATGATCCGCAGCGGAAGCGTTAGCACCGCGCTGGTATTCGAACCCGGCAAGCGCCATTTTTGCACCTACAAAACGCCCTATATGCCGTTTGAGGTATGTGTCCACACCATCAAGGTGGATAATCGCCTCTTGCAAGAAGAGGGCACGCTGGATTTGGACTACGTCGTGGAAATCCGCGGCGCGCAGGCCGAGCGTTGCCGATTGCATTTGGAGATCAAGGAATCATGATAATAACGCAACCCCCGACAGATGTTACGGTCTGTCGGGGGTTGTTTTTTTCAGAGCGTCACGTCCCCACCCATGAAGGAGGGCGGTACGCTTCCATTCAAGAATTTCCCATATCAAAAATATCATACAGATACGCGCCGGGGGAGATGGTCTCGTTTTCGCTCTCCTCGACCAGCACCCACACGCAGCGCACGCCGAAGGCAAGTCGGCCTTTGACACCGTTTGCTTCGAACGCATAACGATTGGTGGAGGAAACGACGGCCTCAATGGTCAATTCCGCCTCACCCGTTTGCTCATGCCAACGGAAGGAGACGTCCTTATCTGTGACGGATATGATTTGCAGCGTGTCGCCGTAATGTTCAAAATGCGTCCAGGACAGCACGTGACGTTCGCTCGGCACGGCTCGCGCATACGCGGACAGGAACAAAAGCTCCGTCACTCCGCGCATATACTCCGCACAGCCCGTGGTCGTGACTTTTTCGTCAAAGAGCGCCATAAACTGTTCGACCTCTTCGTCGGGGATTCGGATGGTCTGGCCGTCGATTCTTCGATAGTAGGCAAAGCGGTTGGGGCCGACCATGCCGCTCCAAGCTTCAAACTGCATCACCTTGTTTCCCTGCTCGTCGAGCGACCAAATCACCTTGCGCTCGTCGGGCAAATAATATCCGGAGGTGTAGCTTTCATAGATGTTACCCTTCTCGTCGATCAGGTCGGGGCGCAGGCAAACCAGCTCTGCTTTGTCCCCGCGCAGGGTGAAAAGGGCGATGATATCATAGGCATCGGTCAGAAGGATGAGCTCCTTGATGCCGTCACCGTTGAGATCCCGCTCGGCATAGCCGTAGGCGTTCTGCCCGCCCTCGGCAAACTGTCCCTGGCGGTTTTCCTCGGGACGGACGTCAAAGCCGGCGGTCAACAGACGCGCATACAGGGCAAAGTCGGCATCCGTTTCAAAGCGGTAGCCGGCGGTGTACTTTTCCGAAATCAGATAGCTATCGTATCGATTGTAGTCGGGATAGAGCGCCACCATCTTACGATACGCGGAAAGAATGCCGTCGTAGGTGGACAGATCGATGGCAGGCAAGCTGTTGTCGGGCGCGGATTTGTCTTTCAGCACCGGAGAGAAGCGCAAACCGGCCTCCCCGACATATCGGCGCGAACTCATCAGGCCGGTTCTTTGGTCACTTTCCCACTGACGCCACAAGTAAATGTGGTTTTGTTCCTCAATATCAAAGGACACCTCGCCGTCTGACCCGACGTATGTGAGCAAGGGGTCGTCGGCCGTTTCGTCATCATAATACGTACGAAGCGTGATTCCGTTCAAAGTCCCCTCGTCCGTCAGGCGCCACACGGAGGTGTACCATTCGGTCAGAGGCGTTTCCAGCTTTCCATACAAATCGGGCGAAGAGGAGGCGTAGATATATCCTGCGCGGTCGATCATGCCGCGGTGCATGAAATTTCCCTCGAGCCAATCGTACACAAGGGCAGGTTTTCCCTTTTGCATGGTGTAGATAGAATAAAGGAAATATTCCTCGGAGAACAAAATCAGTTCCTCGACACCGTCACCGTTGACGTCGAGATACCCGTAGCCCTTTTGTTCGGATTTATCGTGAGGATAGGCAACAGCATCGGTCAGCGCGGCCAAAATGGCGCGGTCGCGGTCATCGGCGGGCAGATCGACGGGAGATTCTTCCTTCCCTTCCAAAAGCTCCTTGTATTTGGTCAAAATATCGTCATAGCTGCCGAACATGAGACGGTATCCGGGGGGATTGTCCTCCACGGGCGGGGTGGGAAAATCGCCCTCGCACCCGATAAGACAGCTCAAAAGGCCCAAACAAACGAGCAGTAATATCCATTTTTTCATCGTTCTTCTCCTTTTTCAGTCGTTTCACTTCCGTCAAAGCGGTCTTCACAGAGTATTACGAACAACCGATGTAAAAAGCAACTGTTTTTGGCTGATATTCTGCAAAAAATTTATTCGATCCAGCTCTTCAGCGTCGCAGCGGTTTCCTGCAGGGTTTCTATGCGGTCGTCATGCATAAATTCGAGCAACAAGCCAATGTCGCGCCCTTCGGCTTCGGCACGGAAAATGTCCAGATACTTCGCCCAAATTTCATTGCCGTCCGAAAGAGGATAGCGAGCGGTCGCACTCCATTGGAAGACGTGCAAGCATTCGGTCATGGGAGCGTAGCGCTTGGCGGCGGCCAGATTATAGGCCTCGTCATAGCACTGGTTGGGCTGCCAGTAGGCGCGCAGAGCGGGGTGATTCACGTCACGGTAAAAGGCCATGGCGCTGTCGACGTGGTCGGTCATGGTGCCACCGTGACATTCCAGCGTGACAAGCAGTCCTGCGGCTTGTGCCATATCGGCGATGGCGCGGGCATCGGCAATCAATCTCGTTCTTTCTTCGTCCGTCGTTTCGGCAGAGCCCTTGATGCCGCCCCACACGCGGATGACGCGGGCACCGAGGCGGATCGCACTGTCGATATAGGGGGCAAAGTCGGCAGGGGTATGCTGGCCGAGGCGGAAGTAGGCACCGTAGGCGACGCAAGAGAGGCCGGCGGCGCGCGTTTTCGCGGCGACTTCATCGGCGACGTGGGCGTTGCCGGCAGGGACGTGGACGTCACTGCCCCATTCGATCAGGGCAAGGCCTGCTTTTTGGCAGGCATCTAAGATTTCATCCACCGAATAACGGCGGAAGGAGATGGAAACAAGTCCGGGGTAAAAAGACATAGAGGTAGCCTCCTGTGGTTTTGATTGATTTTATTATAGTGTTTTGAGGAAAAAATGTCAAGAGGGGACGACGGGGTAGTTGTAAGGAGTTTAGCTAAATCTTTTTACGATTTCTTCTAACCACGCTCACACTGCACTTCGTGCGCGAAGTTTTGTGTTCATGCTTGCATGACGCCCGTGTTAAGCGGGCGAACAAAACTTCCATATTTCGCCTTGGCGAAATGGGCGCTCGCTGTGTGGTTTGTGTTCATTCTTTGTCATCCGACAAAGAACGAACCAAGAAAACGGACTAAGGGGCAAGCCCCTTAGAACCCCGCGGTGCGCCACGGCAAAATAAATTTTGCCTGATTGTGGCGCAAAAGCACACATCTTCAACGCTTGCGTTCGCATTTTAAAGAAAAATGCGAACACGGAAGTGGCACGCAACTT
>JAZQUX010000141.1:0-6111 GCA_045631585.1 Eubacteriales bacterium
CTCCCATGTTTTTTTATAGTAACTTTTTTATGAGATCAAACGGTGTTACTGCGATCAGGGATTTTCTGCAGTGTACAGCTTAGAGAATTTTGCTTTCTTGGCTGCACCATAGAGAATCTCGGAATCACCGTCGATTTGAGCGTAGTATGTTCCATTGACGGTCGTAAGTACTTCGCTGTCTACATTCTCAGCAATACGGGTCTTGGAGCTACCATTGTGAGACTCATACAGGGTTCCGCCGGTACGAGAGGAATAATCGCACATGAAGAAGGCATATCCGTCATGGGAAAGTACAAAACCATTCACATCTTCTGCAATTCGCTTGGCGGCACCGTTTCCCTTGACGTACATTAAGTCACCGGCAGAGTTTCTATAGTAGCAATGCTCTCCGTCGGTCGTGATCTTGAAAGCATATGCATCGGAGGCAATCTGTTTGGCCTTCATGGTCTTACCATTGCCCTCGCCGCGATACAGAGTACTACTGTATCCTGCTACGTAATAAAGAACGTCACCGGCGTCGGAGGTGTGGAAATAAGAAACGTAGGTAGCTACCTTGTGAGTTTCAAAGCGGCTGTCAAGGTAGAACAAAGTTTCGCTGTCATTCAGGAAATACTGGTCACCAAACTCTTCGATCGGCAGGGTTCGACAAGAACCGCGAGCAGTTTGAACAATACCATATTTCTCAAAGTCGCCGAACTGATCAAGGCCGGAGCTCGAAATCTTGACTTTTTCCTTGCCGTTATCAACAACGTAGAGGTTGCTGTCATCTTCAAACAAAAGCTGAGTATGATCGGCGTTGAAATACAGGCTCACGCCGTAGTACGAATCCCCTTTGGTCAACTTCATGGTATCCTTTAAGTCTTCCATGATGTAAAGTGCGTTGCTTTCTTCGTTCTTGTAATACAGGAATTCTCCCTTGTCGGAAATGGCGAAGGGATACAAGCTATTGCCAACGTGTTGGCTGTCTTTTCCGTTGACGGAGACGTACAGTCCGGTTTTCTCGTCACCAAACTTCACATAAGCAACAGACTGACCGTCGGGAGACAGGCAGAATGCATTTTCGGGAACGTCCTTAGAAATTTCTTTGGAAGAATTCTTTTTGATGGAGTAGAGGAACAGAGTTTCTTCGTCATCAACGTAAGCGATACCGGTTCCTTCTGCGGACAACAGATAGTTATCAACGTTTTGAGCGACCTCCGTCAGTTTGCCGTTTTTATAAATATACAGCACCTCATCTGCCGTTGTCCATGCGATCACGGAGCCGTCCAAGGAGTATTGCTGATTGTACGGATTTGATTCCATGTCAACGGTTTCCATCTTTCCGTCGGTCAGAATGATCAGCTTTCCATCATCTACACCGGTGATTAAACAAGTATCCTCGGGAACGATGTATTTGGGGGAAGGACCGGCGAAAATGCAAAGAAGGACAATGGAAATCAGAAGAATACCGCCCAGTGCGGCGCATCCGATTTGAACAGTTTTACGGGAAATGTTTTTCTTCTCAAAGAAAGCAATTACCTTTTCCCAGGTGTTCTTCAAAAACAGAGGGATCAGCGCATAGTTAAAATCTCTGACAGCGGGGGGATTCGCGGTAAAATCGTTGGGAACGGTCACCAGCTGAAGGGCCAATGCGCCACCGCAGACGGAGCAACACTGGAAAGGAGCTGCGTAGTAAGCGCCGCATCGAGTGCAGATATGTACTTTTTTGATCAGATAAGGCTTGGAGAACAGCTTTCTTTCCAAAACGAAAAGCGAAACTGAAGCGCCGACCGAGAGAAGGAAGAGGAAGAACGTACTTACGCCGGGCAGGGAGGCACCAATGATAATTGAAAGTTTGCCAGGAGCGTTGGCCACGCAGAAAATAACAACCATCAGCATACCGAAAAGGTTAGCTGCGGAATGCGCCAGCAGCGAATACTGGGTGATGCGGTCAACCAAGCGGGGATTGACCTTGATGATCAGGTTGACGCCGTACACTTCGCGAACGATCATTGCTATACCGGACAGCAACAGAACGAGGCTGGTGATGAACAGGATGATCATCATAATGGCGATGACATACATGACTCCTGCGGCATCAAATCCAAGAGAATTGACGATCGCAGCAGGGGACGAGCTTCCCAATCCCATGCAAGCATAGGCACTATAATCTTCCAAAAGAGAGGGGGAGATGTAGGTGAAGAACATGAAGAGCAGGGACAAAAGACCTGTACCTGCAATGATCAACGGCTTCATCAAACGTTTGAAATTGAGAATCATGACAAATTCCTTCCTTTTATTGGATACCCATCCTGCACATCAAGCAAAATAGGCAACATATAGATGTTATAAACGATTATATCACAATATATTTGTGCTGTCAATACATAATATGGGAATACTACCGTTAATTGTATTATAACGGTCATTTATAAGACTTTTAATTGGTACAAATCATGAGCGAATACTGCTTTGGTAAAATGAAAGGGTCCTTCCCGTAGGAAGGACCCTTTCATTTTACGATACCTTTTTCTTGTCAATCATTCTGTGGATGAATTTGACCAGCTCCACGATGGGAATGATGCAAAGACCCAGACCCATAGCGATCTGGTACTCCTGCCAGCCGATGGCAACCATACCAAAGAGATTTGCCACAGGCTCGATGAGAACCACGAGCGAGGTCAAAATAAGCGAGAGCAAACCGGCGCCCCACAGCCACTTGTTTTGTCCCTTGAGCGTGAAAATAGAGGCACGCAAGGAACGCATATTGAACGAGTGGAATACCTCACACATAGCCAAGGTCAAGAACGCCATGGTTGTGCCGTGGACGCTGTTGGTGATTTCAAAATTACCAGCTTCATACCAGTGGCCTACAAAATAAGAGATCATGGTGATGATGGTAACCAAAATGCCTTGATAAGCAACCGCTGCGCCAAGTCCACCGGCAAAGACGCCTTCCTTACTGTCGCGAGGCTGGCGCTTCATAACGTCGGCTTCCGGCTTTTCCATGCCAAGAGCCAAAGCGGGGAAACAGTCGGTGATTAGATTGATCCAGAGCAGCTGTACAGGCTGGAAGATGGTAAAGCCCAGCAGCGTTGCAAAAAAGATGGCCAATACTTCGGACAAGTTAGAAGCCAAAAGGAACTGAATGGCCTTGCGGATATTATCGTAAATGCGGCGGCCCTCAGCGGCGGCGGATACGATGGTAGCAAAGTTGTCATCCGCAAGAATCATATCAGCGACATTTTTGGTGACGTCGGTGCCCGTGATACCCATGCCGATACCGATATCGGCGTTTTTGATAGAGGGTGCATCGTTGACACCGTCACCGGTCATGGCGGTGACACGGCCTTTTTTGCGCCAAGCATTCACAATACGTGTTTTGTGTTCGGGCTGTACGCGGGCATAAACCGAATATTTTTCTACGGCACTTTCAAATTCTTCGTCCGAAATTCGATCCAGCTCCGAGCCGGTGATGGCTTGGGTCGGCTTTTCGATGATACCCAACTGCATGGCAATCGCCACAGCAGTATCCTTGTGGTCGCCCGTGATCATAATGGGACGGATGCCGGCGGAACGGCACTCATCGATGGCAGGCTTAACTTCGGGACGGACGGGGTCAATCATACCGACAAGACCGACAAAGCAAAGATCATTTTCGACTGTTTCGGAGTCGTAGACCTCGGGCTCTTCGGAGAGCGGCTTGTAGCAAGCGGCCAGCACACGGAGCGCGCGGTCTGCCATTTGCTTGTTGATTTTCAAGAACATGGCGCGAATGGCATCATTGACGGGAACAATTTTGCCATCCTTGGACAGTGCAGTGGTGCAACGTTTGAGAATTTCGTCAGGCGCACCCTTGGTAAATTGAATCAGAGAACCGTCCGTCTTTCTGTGAACAGTCGTCATCATCTTACGCATAGAATCGAAGGGAACCTCGCCGATACGGACGTATTCGACCTTCTGATCGTTTTTGTCGTGACCAAGCGTGTGGGCGTAGTTGACCAGTGCACACTCGGTGGGTTCGCCTACAGCTGTGCCGATTTCACGGTCAAATTCGGCATCGGAGCACATCGACATCGCAGTAGCGAGCAGAATTTCGTCCTCACCGTAGTGCTCAACAACCGTCATCTTGTTTTGTGTCAGCGTACCTGTTTTGTCAGAGCAAATGATCTGGGTACAGCCCAGCGTTTCAACTGCGGTCAGCTTGCGAATGATGGCATTTTGCTTGGACATATTGGTGACGCCAATCGAGAGAACGATGGTAACAACCGTCGCCAATCCCTCGGGGATCGCGGCAACAGCCAGTGCAATCGCAACCATAAAGGAGTCGATGACAGGCTCAAATCCGATGGATCCCGTTGCCACATAAGCGCGGGCGAGCTGTACACCGAAAATCACTACGCAAATACCGATGACAAGGTAGGTCAAAATTTTGGAAAGACCGGCCAACTTGATTTGAAGAGGCGTTTTGCCTTCTTCTGCGTTGGCCAACGCATCGGCAATTTTGCCCATTTCGGTATCCATGCCGGTTGCGGTAACGACAGCCTTGCCGCGGCCGTATACAACGGTGGAACCCATAAAGACCATGTTTTTACGATCCCCCAGCGGCACGTCACCGTTTTCGCCAACGGTTAAAGCGTCTACCTTTTTATCGACAGGGACCGACTCACCCGTCAGCGCGGCCTCTTCGATTTTCATGGAGGCGCACTCAATGATACGGGCATCGGCAGGAACGGAGTCACCTGCTTCCAGTACGATGATATCGCCTACAACGAGATCTTCGCTTTTGACGGTCATTTGCTTGCCGTCACGGATGACTTTGCTCGTTGCCGCGGCAATTTGTTGCAACGCTTCAATAGCTTGCTCCGCTTTGCTCTCTTGGAAGACGCCCAAAATGGCATTGATGAGAACGACGGCGAGAATAATCACCACGTCAGCGGGGAATGCCCAATGGCCACTAGAGATGCCTTCATAGATTTCAAGACCGGCAGAAATGGCTGCAGCGACAATCAAAATGATGGTCATAGGCTCAGCCAACTGCTTAAGAAAACGGTGAAGGAGAGACTCCTTTTTGCCTTCAGCTAATTTGTTTTTGCCGTTTCGTTCCAAACGGTCTTGCGCTTCTTGAACGCTAAGGCCATCCTCGGAACTTTGCAGGTTGTCTATGACGTCCTGCGTGGGGGAACAGTAAAATTTCATGTGTTCGATCCTTTCTTGTTGTATGTTTATTATTTATCCTATATTGTAACCGAATAGAAAAGACCTATGTACAACAGAATGCTGTACATAGGTCTGGTCATTTCATTTAAGCCAAGCCGAATCGGCTAGGATGTTGACTTAAACCACACAAATATGTGCGCTGACTACTCCCCTATGATGAGTATGTGTTCAACAGATGGTATTATACCATGTGTTGCCTCGCTTGTCAAGTGGATTTGGAAAAAAATTATAAAGCAAGTGCCGTTTTTGTGGTGATGTAAACGAGATCGATGTGCGTGTCATAGGTGGCATTCCCTTCCGCGGTCAGGCAATAGCGGAAATTGCGAAGCGTGATGGTATCTCCGTTGCCAAATTGGGCGGGGCGAAGATTGCGACGCATATCGGACAGTGGAATGATCATACGGCTCCAGGTATCGTCTTCGCAAAGACCGTAGTGCGCAAATTTTTCGCGGGGGATGCTGATTTCGTACTCGTGTACGTCCTGTACCTCGTTGAGTTCGATAAAAATGCTCTTGACCGTGTTGATTTCTTTGATCTTAGCCCAAAGAACCAGTACGTCGTCGGCGTAGGTAATGGGAATCTCCATGTTGGTCACGTTGGTACGGAAGTCATTGACCGTTGCATCGCCAATACAGCGCAAGGAGGATTTTCCCTGCATCTTATCTACCGTATCGTAGGAGGCGCCGTACCATTCTTGCACGATGGCACCGTCGAGCGCGTCGTATTCGCCTTCCGTGATCAAACGGCCGCCATCGGGCGCGGGAGATGGGACGTAATCGGTCTGATACTCTACCACGCGTAAGTCGTCCAGCTCAATGATAGTTCCGGCGTGACCATCGAACATCATATAAAAGCCGGTGATATGGTGCATATCAAAGTCGGGAAGTCGGAGGCCAAGCGGTCTTAGGAAGA
>JAZQUX010000142.1:0-4483 GCA_045631585.1 Eubacteriales bacterium
GGCCGCTATTTTTGAGGCCAATTGCTTTGGTGCTCCTGCCGCGGTGGCCTTCTCAACGGAATTTACTTCGCTGGAGCGTGCCGTTCCTCATTTGGATGAGATCTGGAAGTATTTTGAAGAGCACAAGCTGCTTGAAAAGCACAATCTGTACAATGTCAATATTCCCGCGGAATATACCGAAAGCATCCGCATTACTCGCCAAGGTGGCGCGTACTATTCGGATGAGTTCGTTTCTACCGGTGAAAACATGGTGCGCCAGCAGGGCATGATGGTGTTCAAGGATACCAAGAATTTCGATTTGGACTGTGACGCTGTTATGAATGGATACATCTCCATTACGCCGTTGACGATTCAGCGTACGGAGCTGGATATGTATGCCAAACTGAAAGAATGGACTCAATAAAAAAATCCCAAGAGGAGCGAAAACCTCTTGGGATTTTTTTATTCAAATACTGTGTCGTGAAACAAGCGTCTTCTGACGAAGAAAATATCGCGGTCGCGACCATAATGAACGCGGTTGGTGAGTAGCACAACCCACACGCCCGTGTCGTTGTCAACGTAGAGTGATGTTCCGGTGTATCCTGTATGCCCGTAGCTACCAAGCGACATACGAGAGCCGCCGGGATAAAGTCCGCCGCCAAATAGATGAAATCCGAGTCCGCGCGGTTCTACCGTACTGCCCGTAATGTCACGGATGGCCATCTCAAAGGTGTCGTGCTTGAATAGTCCCTCACCTCGTTTGGACAGCATGGAGGCAAAACGGATCACATCATCGAGCGGGGCGAACAATCCCGCATTACCTGAAACACCGCCCAAAAAGCGGGCGTTCTCATCGTGGACTGCGCCGCAAATGTAGTCGGAATATTCCGCTTTTTTCTCGGTTGCTACACAAACGGTGTCAGGCGACGGACAAAATGTGGTGTGCGTCATACCGAGAGGATCGAACACATATTTTTTAGCCAATACGTCCAAGGGAGCGCTGCCAATCTGTTCGACAATTTTTCCAAGCAAAATAAAGCCCATGCAGCTATAAATTACCTTCGAACCTGAGGGGGCGGCGAGGGGCGAGCGGAGAATGGCATCGGCAGCATCCTTCGGCTCAATTCCCATGCGCCAAAGCGGCAAGTGGGCAGGAAGCCCCGAGATGTGTGCCATCAACTGCTGTATGGTGATATTCTTTTTATCGTCTGGTGTGTCGAAAAAAGCGGACAGGGGGGCATCGAGATCGAGGAGACCGTCCTCATATAACCGCAGAGCCACGGGGGCGGTTGCCATCATCTTGGTCATGGAGGCCAGATCAAATAGATCGTCCCGATGCAAGGGCACCGGCGTCGGATGCTCGGTGCGGTTGCCATAGACGTCGGTAAACCATACCTCGTCGCCTCGTCCCACCGCTGCGGCGTGGCAGGGGGACGTGCCAAGGGAAATACTTTCGCGTAAAAGGGCGCGCCATGCAGAACTGTTCATATCGATCACAGCCCTTCCGTATAAGTGTAGAAGTAAATCACACCCGAACGAGGCTCCAGAGCGACCGTAAAGCCCTCTGAGAGCTCTTTGGATGTCTTTGTGAGGCATTGACCCGTCTGGTAGTCTGTCAGCGTGTAGAGCGCATTTTGATGGACACAAGGCAGGGTGACGGTGTAGAAATTTTCTTTGACTTGTGTGTTGCGAATGACTTGGACAAATCCACGATGCGAGTCAGGGTCGTCGAACTGCATAGCGTAGTAATCACTTGCATCCAGACGGCATTCTGTCATGGGATAGTAGTCACCCGACAGCTCGATTTCAGCAGCTTCGCGCCAAATGTCATCCATACGTCGCCCCATCTCGAACATCTCTTCCGAATCGTTGTAGGTGATCATAGAGGTCAGCGAGGGGGCAAGCGCGCAGTGGAAAGAGAAAACATCGGTCGGTCTGCCGCCGTTTTCGTAAAGCCCCGTTTGGGCATTGTCCCAGTTCATGTTGTGGGCGCGGAAGTAGGGGATCCACTCAAACATTTCGCGGTGCTGCTTTTGCTTGATGGGATGGTGGCCGTAACCCACGTCTGTGTAGTGAAGCGGCACGGCACGGCGCATGGTTTCCAAATCGTTTCGACGCCCGCCCGAGGCACAGGAGTCAATCCAAAGGCCGGGGTTTGCGAGAATGAGAGCATCCCAATAGGCAAGATAGCCCTGCGCATGGCGGTTTTCCAGCATACCGATGCGGTCGGGGGCTTCATTTTGCGCCCAAATGGGAGCTGGGTTAAAGTTGAAGTCTTGACGATAGATGCCAACGTGAGATTCTTTGATGAGGCTGTTGACATGATGGATCAGCCAGTTTCTCGCTTGTTCGTTGCCAAGATCAAGTAGGCGATCGCCAACGGGATTTCCGTTTTCGTCGCGCTGATAAAGCAACCAATCGGCGTGCTCGCGTTCTAACTCTTCGCCGCCACGCACACGCTCCGGCTCAAACCACAACAACAGTTGTACGCCATTTTGCTCGCAAGCCTGCCCCAAAGGAGCCAGACCGCGAGGGAAGCGAACAGGATCAGGATGCCAGGTTCCGGTGCGAGGCCAATCATAGTCGCAGGGATACCATCCTGCGTCGAGCCACCAAATGTCCGGCTTCATGTTACGACGGAGATACTCGTTCAAAGCATCGATCTGATTTTGCTCGGTTGCTCCCGTAAATTCCGGTTTCCCGTCGGCCATGAAGTTGTGTAGGCACAGCTTGGGACCGATGGGCTGGCCGTTTTCGCGGGGAAGAATGTGCTTGATGTACCACGCTCGCCACAGATTGATGCCGCGGAAAGGGGCATCTTCCTTGGTATAGGCCATCAGATTGAGTCTCGGCGTACGGAACGATTCACCCGGGTGCAGTACTGTATGGCAACGATCCTGACCACAGGAAAAGGCGATGCCACCCTCGACAGGAGCGATGTCCGCGCCCCACTTCGTCGGCCAGCCGATCGCGGCACGGATCTCACAATCCGTGGTGTGCAGGGTCATGTAAGGGAACGCGCCATTGCATGAGGTGCCGTCGTTGGGCGTCAAACGTATGGCCATATTAACGGGTGTTTTGAAAAAGTGATAGCCGTCGGGCGTACACGTATCGCCGTTACCGAATTCCAAGACAGGCTGTGCGCAGGATATGGTACTGCCCAAGCGCACGTTGGAGATGATCGGTGTGTCGGTAGAACCGCGATTGATCAGCGTCACTACCCATTCCGTTACGGGAAAATCTCGGTATTCAAGGTATTCGGCACGGATGTGAAGTCCATCCTTATTTTGTCCCTCGATCAGATATTGTACGATATTGCAGTCAAGCAAGCGGTGCGTGACGGTCGGACAAAACTCGGAGGGGATACCGCGTACCACGCGTTCACCCAGCGTGAATTGCAACGGGATTTCCTCGGGAGTCGTAAATTTGAATATACGAGGGAGCAAGGCCATGTCTTGAGCCGTGATACGATAGGAAGAGTTCATACGTTACCATCCTTTCAAATATGTATTGCGACCGGATATCAAAGAAAAAACAGTGTGGCGGCGAAGCATAGAACAATGCCGACAGTTGCAAAAACAGAAAGCTTTTGCTTAAAGAAGATACGACCTGCCAAGGCGGTCAAGACGACACTGCCTCCGGTGATCATAGGATAAAGTACGGTGGCGGGGAGGTGAGAGGCTCCGATCAGCTGACACAGATAAGAAGCACCGTCAACGGCAGAACTAGCCAGCATAATACCAATAACGAAGGGAGAGAGCTTGATGGGGGACGAGCGCTGGTCTTGGGGCGTCTTACGGTCTTTGATACAAATCCCAAGATAGATCAGAGAAAATACGACGACGCGAATGATACCGGCCATCATAACGAATACAGGAGAGAGAACCGCACGAAATTCATTTTCGGGCAGCTGATGAATTTTGGATACGATGCTTCCTCCGCCGTTCAGACAAAATACGATCATGCACAGAACAAAAAAGAGCAGGGAAGAACGACGCTTTTTCTGTTTGCTGTCACTCATGCCGGATAGCGCAATGGCCACAACCATCAGTATAAGTCCTGCAAGGCGCAGATAAGAGAAGGTCTCTTCCAGATAGATCAATCCGAAAAAGTAGGGAAGCATCATGCCGCCCAACATGAGAAACAGGGTGTAGACGGCAATATTTCCTATGGCGATGATTTTAAAGCCGATGAGGGCATAAGAACCGCAAAACAAAAGAAGAAGCGCGGCCATGAGCCAAGAGAACGAAGTGAAATGCAACGAAAATCCGTTCATGAAACCGTTGATGAAGAAAAACAATATCGCCGTAAAAGCACCGGTGATAATATTGAATAGTACGCTGATGCGGAAGCCGGTTCCGGTCCGATTCTGATATAATTTCGTCAAACAGAAGTTGACAGCCAGGCCGATGACGGCCAGTAACACGATGAAATAGTACTTCATAACGGTCTCCTTAGAAGTGATATTTGTATTGTATCACGCGCCATATCAAATGTCAAGCAG
>JAZQUX010000143.1:0-2607 GCA_045631585.1 Eubacteriales bacterium
ACGTTTGTCGGTTACTTTGCAGACGAAGAAGAAACCGCCGCCGCCATTTCTCGCGTTTGGAATGAGAACGGCTATTTGTCCGACACCCATACGGCAGTCGCTCTGTCCTGCGCCGAAAAATACCGTGCCGAATCCGGTGACACCGCTCCCATGGTTGTCGCCTCCACGGCAAGCCCCTACAAGTTTGCCAACAACGTCTATCGCGCCGTCACTCAGAAGGATCCCACCGACGATTTGGCCGCACTCGACGAACTGGCAAGTGCAACAAATACCGAAATCCCCTACCCATTGGCAGGACTTGCGGATCGCGCCGTACGCTTCCGTGACGTCATTGACGCCACCGATATGACCACGTCCGTTTACGAGACGCTCAGTCTGTAAATAAAAAAATGACGGCTGCCCCAAGGCAGCCGTCGAAAAAAATCAAACGTCCTTCTTCTGCTTAAAAGTCGCGCAAACCGTATCCTGCGAGGTGCTTGCATAGCTGGGGCCAACCGCGATCTGCTTTGCGGTGCAGTGAGTGTCGCAATCATGATATACACAGTTGGTCACGTTACATACAATGCCGTCGATGTGGTCATTGCCACAGCAGGTACGCTTATTCTTATCGTCCATCATATTCCTAAACTCCTATCCATCGTGGTAGTTGCCGCCACAACCGGGCGGACATCTCTATCTTTCCCCAAATCGAACCGTTTATTCCTCACCGACAAAACTCTATGAAAGGAGTCATCATGGCGCTCTTTGTACTGTCCGATCCTCATTTAGCGATTCGTCACGCAGATAAATCTATGGAAGCGTTCGGTAGTCGCTGGCAAAATTACGTCAATCGCATTGAAAAGAATTGGCGCGCCGTTGTCACCGACAACGACACCGTCATCCTGCCCGGCGATATTTCTTGGGCGATTACGCTGGAAGGCGCTCGTGATGATTTGGCTTTTCTTCATTCATTGCCAGGCAAAAAGCTGTTGGGAAAAGGAAACCATGATTTCTTTTGGTCTACGGCTTCCAAAATGAATGCGTTTTTTCAGGAGTGCGGATTTCATTCTTTGCATATTTTATATAATAATGCTTATTTGATGGAAGGCATGATCGTCTGCGGTACACGCGGCTGGTTTTACGATGAAAAGCTGCAAAACACAACGGGAGAGGTGGATTATACCAAGATCATCAACCGTGAGTTGGGACGCTTAAGATTGAGTTTGAATGCGGCCCGTACCCTACAACAGGAGAATCCAAAAGCGGACGGTACGCTTTGCGAGATCATTCCCTTCTTGCATTTCCCACCGGTATTCGGGGATTTTCGATGCCGCGAATTTATGGATCTTTTGTCCGAGTACGGCGTCAGACGTTGTTATTTCGGTCACATTCACAGCGAGCTTCCCGAAGGACATCCTCATACGGTCGATGGCATTCGCTACATTTTGTGCTCTGCGGATCATCTCCGCTTTACACCGTTGCCCGTTTTCCCGACCGAACGCTTTAATTTCTCTTGATTTTCAAAGAAAAAACAACAAAAACACTTGACATTCAGACCAACTTTAGGTAAAATATAGGATGTATGTAAATTTTTAGCCAACCGCTATGTTTTGGAGGAACAAAAATGACACTGACAAAGAATGAAAAGAATGAACAGGGCCAGGTTGTCCTGGAATTCAAAGTAGAAAAAGACGTTTTCGACGCAGCTGTCGAAAAGGAATACCGCAAGGAAGTAAAGAATATTACGATTCCCGGCTTCCGCAAGGGTAAGGCTCCCCGCTCCGTCGTTGAAAGAATGTACGGTAAGGGCGCATTCTATGAAGGCGCATTCAATGCCATTCTGCCCGGCGCGTTTGATGAAGCCGTAAAGGAAGCTTCTCTTGAGGTTGTTGGTCAGCCTGAGTTTGACGTTGTATCTTGCGATGACAATGGCGTTGTATTCTCTGCCGTTGTTTACGTAAAGCCCGAGGTTGAGATCAATGACTATTTTGGTATTGAAGTCTCTAAGACGGTAGCTCCCGTTACCGAAGAAGAGATCGAAAACGAGATCTTCGGCGTTCGCAACCGCAACTCTCGTGAGAGCGACGTTACCGACCGTGCCGCTGAAAACGGCGATACCGCAACCATTGATTTCGAAGGCTTCGTAGATGAAGTTCCTTTCGAGGGCGGTAAGGGCACCGACTATGCGTTGGAACTCGGCTCTAACACCTTCATCCCCGGTTTCGAGGATCAGATCGCCGGTCACAAGATCGGTGAGCAGTTCGACGTCAATGTCACCTTCCCCGAGGAGTACCACGCTGCAGAGCTGGCCGGTAAGGCTGCCACCTTCAAGGTAACTCTGAAGGCCATCACCAAGATCGAGCTGCCCGAGCTGGATGACGATTTCGCCAAGGATATTTCCGAATTCGATACCTTCGCTGAATATCGCGCCGACGTTGAGGCAAAGATCCTGAAGAGACATGAGTCCGCTGCTGACTCCGCTTTCGAGGAGACCATCGTCAAGGCTCTCGTTGAGAAGCTGGGCGGTGAGGAGATCCCCGAGGCTATGAGCGAGGCTGAGGTCGAGAACCAGGTTCGCGACTTCGACAACCGCCTCCGTATGCAGGGCATGGACATGGGTATGTACTT
>JAZQUX010000144.1:0-14008 GCA_045631585.1 Eubacteriales bacterium
GAGGAAAGGAGAACAATGAATAATAAGTCGGATAAGATAACAGCCCTCTATTGCAGACTGTCGCGCGACGATGAACTGCAAGGAGAGAGCAACTCAATAACAAACCAAAAATCTATACTTGAAAAATACGCAAAAGAAAATAATTTCAGAAATATAAGAGTGTTCGTGGATGACGGTTGGTCGGGAACGAATTTCGCTCGACCTGCCTTTACGGAGATCATGGAGCTTGCGGAAGCGGGATTGATTGGAACGATTATCGTAAAAGACCATTCCCGTCTTGGACGTAACCGCTTGGTCGTCGGGCAGCTCTTGGAGGAAGAATTTGACCGCCTCGGTGTGCGCTACATTGCCATTCTCGACAATATAGACACCGCACAAGGACTTAGTGATTTTCTTCCTGTGCAGGATTGGTTCAACGAGATGCACGCCAAGAACACCTCCCAAAAGGTGCGCGAGGTATTCAAGCACAAAGGCGAGTCGGGCATACCGCTTGCAACGAAACCGCCTTACGGATATATGAAGAACCCCGAAAATCCGAAAGAGTGGATCATAGACGAGCCTGCTGCCGAGGTGGTGCGAAGAATATTTGACCTCTGCATCAAGGGGTTTGGCCCCACGCAGATTGCTGATATTCTTACGAATGACAAAGTACCTACACCTACCGAATATTGGATATGTCAAGGACTAAAAGCAGGAAATCCACCTGCTGTTCCCGGAAAGTGGGTGCAGACTTGTGTTGCAGATTTGCTTGAACGTCAAGAGTATGTTGGGGACACTGTTAATTTTCGTTTTACAAAAAAGTCTTTTAAGAATAAAGCCAAGGTAATAAGACCCGAAGAAGAATGGAAGATTTTTGAGAACACTCATCCCGCAATCATTGATAGAGGGACCTTTGAAATCGTTAAGGAACTTCGCAAAAACAAGCGTAGACCAACAAGAGAAGGTAAGGTCAGTATGTTTTCGGGACTTGTGTTTTGCAAAGATTGCGGATCAAAGTTGTATTTCTGTACGGCGCAAAAATTCACCAAGGAGCAAAATTGGTTTACCTGTGCTAAAGCTCGCAAGAACAAAGAGCAATGCACGGCGCATTTCATACGAGAGGTCTATTTGGAAAAAGCGGTTCTTGAAAGTATGCGCCGAGTCTTTTGGTTCGCAAGATGCTATGAAGATCTGTTCGTAAAGCAGCTTCAAGAGAAATCCGTGCAAGATGCCAAAAAGGAGCTTGCCCGCAAAAAGCGTGAGCTTGAAAAGACCGAAAAACGAATTACAGAGCTTGATACACTTTTTATGCGTATTTATGAGGACAATGTATCGGGAAAGCTGTCTGATGATCGTTTTGCTCAGATGTCAAGAATGTATGAGGATGAACAACACGAAAAGAAAGCCATTGCCGAACAACTCCGCACGGAGCTTGACAAGGACAAAGAGCAGAACGACGGCATTGAGAAGTTCATAGCGAAGGTTAAAGCAATTACCGATATACAAGAACTTACCCCCGAAATCGTCCGCGAATTTATTTCAAGAATTGACGTATATGCTCCATACCGCGAGAACAAACAGCGGCATCAGCGAATCGACATCTACTACCACGGCATTGGATATGTATTTATCCCCGAGCCCGAGGAAGTGGAAGAAATGTTCCAAGAGCATTTACGTGATAGAAAAGATAATATAAAAGTAAAAACGGCATAACACCGAAATGTTATACCGTTTCTGATTGAAAGCACGCCGCTTGGGGGAAACCTGCTCTATCGCAGGCACCCCAAAGCAAGTGCTTTTTTCAACGATGTGTTCCGCAAGCGGAACGTGATGTGCCCTTCGGGCGTGATGTTTCCTTTGGAAGTGAAGTGTGCCTTCGGCACGTGCTACGGAACACATCACATCACTGCGAATGAAGTGAGCAACATCGCTATGCGATGTAGGATGAAGGTTTGCGCTGACACTTCCAACAGAAAATTTTTCCACCCATTTACGTGTTAGGAAAATGATCGTTAGGTGTTGCTGCCATTGACGTACTGCATCAGCTGCCTGCCCTGCCATGTTAGCGTTGCAGAACCGATGGTGAGAGGGTTGCCGATCTGGTCGTAGGTAATGTTGTAGGCGTGCCCCACTCCATATCAGAGCGTATCTTTTATTTCTGCCGTAACCACATTTCACAAGCTATACAATTCCTTTTATTCTCAACTCATTCCAACGACGATAAAACATCTGCATCAATTCCATTTTCTTTGGATGCTCGTTTGGCAAAACAAGAATGTCTTGATAAAGTTCTCTAAACGCAGGGATATTATCTTGATTTATTTCCATTGAATTACATTTGTTTATTAGCAATCGAACCTTATTATCCCAAGCAAACGTATCGGTATTCTCGTCAAACCATTTAAGAAATGCATTAACCGTAGTTTCTAACATTTCTGGACTACATTGTCCAATCAATAAATGATCCGACTTATAACAATGCATCCATCTTTCGCCCGGTTTTTCCCAATAGTCGTTTTGTAGGCAATCTTTGTCCGGATTTCCAATTTTAACCTCGGTAAAATCAATATATTCCAACAATGTTCCTTTCAGTGAAATACTAATTTGCCAACCCGGATTATCTAAAGTTTCTATGATTATTCCTTCGGAGTGTTCCCATTCACCATCACAGTGTAAGCGAAACCATGCTTGTAGTTTAGATAATGTACTTCCCATAAATAACCTCATTCGAAATTTTTAACACCTGGAATTTCCAATCATACGGACTCCGAACACCTTCGCGTGTAACCACATGAGGCGTAGGAACTCCGCCGTGTGGTCTGCCCACTCCATCATATTTCTTTACCCATTCAAACCCTGTAGGACTTTGGGGGTTAACTTTATAGGTAATATAGTGTTGTATAGTTCCATTTTTATCATACTTGAAAGATGTGTGGTCTCCTGTGGCAGAAGGGCCCGGTTTGATATTGTTCTTTCCTCTGCACCTATTATGCACTAAAATAGCACTATCAGTATCATAGACACCAATACAAGAATTATTTTCATTGCACGATTCATAGTTTTTCCTCCATGAATTGTATTTGCTGATGGATACATCAACTCATTGGCTGTTCATTGGCCTATCCTACATACAGCATTGTTTGTTGCTGTTTTCGGCTGAGATATCATAACATGATCTAACCAGACGCGCTCACATAACAGAATACTAAAAAAATCTATGCTTTTCTTCAAAAAATATGTTTGATACAAAAAGCGCATACGGATGGCTTGCAACCGTATGCGCATATTTTCTTGCCGATATTTGGTTTTGCGATCTCGGCAACGACACATACGTTGTCGGAATAATCTATTTACCTATCAATTATAGCACAATATAAAAGATATGTCAACCCTCACTGTCCGATTCGCCGCGCTCGGGGATTTGTCTTGGAAGGCAATCTCTTCCTTTGCCACAGAATATGCGAGCTTGAATCTTGACATGGCCGCAAAATTGCGGTATAATGGAATGCGACGCGCCAAGTGACCGGTTGGCACAAAATTGATAACGCGCGAAGGGAGCTTTTTGATGGGCAAACTGATGATATTCAATGCGATCCTGGTGGCTTTGATTGCCCTTGGACTGTGGCTGGTGAAAACATGTGTCAAGAGGGAGCGGACGCAACATATCGTTTTTCTCGTGGCGGCGCTTGTCACCATTCTCCTTCATTACAGCTCGTTTATATTCAAGCTGTTATCGGGCGGCGACGCGATGACGTATCTAAAGGAAACACCGAATTTGATTTTGCCCATTTATCCTTGCAACGTGGTCATGTGGTCGGCGCTCATCTTTGCGCTCTTGAAACATAAGAAGTCGAAATTGGGAGACTTCTTTGCCGATTATCTGTTTTGGTTTGGCGTCATTTCCACGCTGGTTGGTATGTTTGCCAACGTGGATTTCATAGAAAATCCGACCTTGGCCGATTATGGAAATTTCAAGAGCATCACGGCGCACGCCACGCTTTTGTTCAACGTTCTCTTGCTCCCTGTGTTCGGATACATCAAGATTGATGTGAAGAGAAATATGAAGAATATGATTATTTCCATTTTGGAAATGGCGGTAATCGGCTGTTATTGCAACCTGATATTCCGCGCGCTTGTCTCCGAGGAGGCGGCGTATGACGTGAATTCCATGTTTTTGATTCATTCTCCGTTTGAAGGCGTCGCATTCTTGACTTACCCCGTGATTGGCTTGGCTGCCGTTATCATTTACTTTTCTGTCTTTACCATCTGCGATTTGTGTGTTCATCCGAAGGGACAGCGGTTTTATAACAAAGTAAAAAAATGATAAAATAAAACAACCAAAGGCGGAGCGGAGTCGCACGATGTGAATTTTATATCAAGAGCAGGCGCAAAGAGGTGCGTCTGCTTTTGTTGTTTCTAACCCCAACTTGACACCCGGTGGGGCGTGTGATATAATGGTCACAACGATAACCAAACAGCGAGGGCGAATATGTCTGATGTTTTTAGCAAAGCAAAATGGATTTGGATCTCCGAGCGCGTGGGGGTGGATGAATACGGCGAGTTTTTTGGCAGCTTTGAAGCGGTCGGAGCGCCGACGGTTTGTCGCGTTTCCTGCGACGGAGACTATACGCTGTGGATCAACGGGCGCTATGCGGCGAGCAATCAGTACGGCGATTACGAGCACTACAAGATTTTTGACGAAATCGATATCACGGAATATCTGTGCGAGGGCGTCAATCGAGTTCTCCTTTTGGTGTGGCATTACGGCGAAGACTTTCAACGCTACAAAAAGGCCCAAGCGGGCGTGATATTTGAAGTGGCGCAGGGGGCAGAGGTGCTCCTTGTTAGTGACGAGCATATCTTATGTCGCCAAAGCCCGGCCTATTTGAGCGGGTATGCCAAAAGAATCACGGGACAGCTGGGATTCAGCTTTTTGTATGATGCGACCAAGGAAGGCGAGGGTGGCCTTGCGCCCGCCGTTTGTGTGGGGAAAGCGTGTGTATTTTATCCCCGTCCCACACCGCGCTTGCAACTGTGCCCTCCGATGGACGGGAGAGTGCTTGAAGCGACGGGAACCCATTATCTGATTGATTTGGGTGCGGAGACCGTGGGCCTTGCCACGCTGGAGCTTGTGTCCGATACCGAGCAAAAGATCGTTGTGTCGTGGGGGGAGGACCTGCAAAACGGACACGTTCGAAGAATGATCGGCGGTCGGGATTTCAGCTTTGAATACATGGCAAAACAAGGCCAAAATTCGTACACGAACTATATGCTTCGCTTAGGATGCCGCTATTTGGAATTGGACTGTGAGCATCCCATTCGTCTGGGGCACCTTGGCTTGATTCCGCAGATCTATCCCGTCAAGGAGACAGAGGTGAGGGCGATGGATCCTCTCGACAAGCGCATTTACGACGTGTGCGTCAGAACCCTCAAACTTTGCATGATGGAGCATTATGTGGATACGCCTTGGCGAGAGCAGTGCTTGTATGCGTTTGATTCGCGCAATCAGATGCTTTGCGGCTACCGCGCGTTTGAGAATGGAAACGCGGCGTATGCCAGGGCCAATCTCCTTTTGATGAGCAAGGATGTCCGCGAGGATGGGCTTTTGTCTATTTGCTATCCGTGCGGGATGGATTTGACCATTCCTTCGTTCTCCTTGTACTACTTTATGGCCGTCCGCGAATATTTGGATGCGACGGGGGATATCTCTCTTGCCGAGGAGGTCTATGATAAGCTGATTTCGGTCATGGAAACCTTCTTGAATCACAGAAAAGGCGGGCTGGTTGTTCGCTTTTCGGGAAGAAATCATTGGAATTTCTATGACTGGTCGGCGCATTTGGAAGGGCATTTGGGCGGCGATGATGAGGAAATTCCCGATCTGATGATCAATGCGCTGTTTGTCATCGCGCTTGAACATTTGCAAAAAATTTCTGAGGCGCTGGGTAAGCCTTTCCCTTATGAAGGCGCAAAGAATACGGCTCAAAGAGAAGCGGCGCGGGCGTTTTATGACCGCAACGCTATGGCATTTTCTATGACGCAAGGCGGTTCGGACTTTACGGCGCTGGGTAACGCTATGGCCATTTTGGCAGGGCTTTCGGAGGATGCGGAGGCGCTTTGCAAGCGGATCGCTCAGGGTGGATTTTCGGAATGTTCGCTGAGCATGAAGTGCTTTCCGTACGATGCGATGCTGCAGACAAACGATGCCCAATGGCGCCCGTATATTGTCGATGAGATCCGACAAAATTACGAGCGAATGTTGGACACAGGCGCGACAAGCGTCTGGGAAACGATGGAGGGCGCTCCCGCGTTCGGATATGCGGGAAGCCTTTGCCATGGCTGGAGCGCGATTCCGATTTGCTATTTGTAAAGGGGCGGCGTAAGCCGCTCTCAGACGGTAACGCATAGAACAACGAAGGAGTGAGGGCACTCCTTCGTTGTTCTTTCAACCGTCGGTTGAGGAACGGTATGCGGATGGTTACTTGCTTTTTTTCGCCCGGCGTGATATAATAAAGTCACTACAATGAAGGGGGAACGGTATGCAGAAAAAATCGATCGGTGACAAAATCCGCGAATCAAGACTAAAACAGGGAATGACGCAGGACGCGTTGGCGGCAGAGCTTCATGTTTCGTCTCAGGCTGTTTCCAAATGGGAAAAAGGCTTGACGATGCCGGATATCTCGCTGTTGCTCCCCTTGTCGCGGATATTGGAGATCGGCGTGAACGATCTTCTGGGCGGCGACCGTCGGACGGAATTGGAGCGCGCTTGGCAGCAGGCCGTTTGCTTTGGTGAAGAATTGACGCTGCTGGTCGCAGAGGATGCTCTCAAGGAATTTCCCGATGACGAGACCTTCCTTTATCGTCGTGCTTGTGACGAATACTTGATAGCCACGAAGGAAGGAAAATCAAAAGGCGGCTCGCTCCGATATTTGCATGACGCTGAGCGCCATTTTTCGGATTTGCACTATAAGTTTCCTGAGGATGACACCTATACCGCCTTTTTGGCCGATGTTCGGTTTGCCTTGGGAGAAAAGGAGCAGGCCTTGAGCCTTGCTTATAAAATCAAGGACAACAAACGAAGAGATCGAATGATCGCCGAATATCTCGGCGGGGACGAGACGACCAGATACGCGCAGGAAAAGCTAAAGCGAGCAACCGAGGATCTTTTTTACTTGCTTTTGTCATATAACACCCGTGAGTCCATCAACGCGGCATACGGCTTGTTGGACGCCATGCTGAAAGAGGGAAAAGATCTTCACGGTCAACGGTTGTGTGACCTTTACGTCAAGGATGCGCATCTGTGCCTGAAAGAAGGACTTACGGATGCTTACGCCGAGAAGCTCACGGCGGCATACGAGGCACTTCTGAGATATATGGAGCTGACGCGCGAGCCGGTGACAAATCCCGATCCCCTGTTTGACCGTTTGCTATGCCGTCGAGAAAATGCGGAATGTTTGTATGGCTTTTTGTCGGAGCTGTGGAGCTCGCCGAACATGGGACATCCTGCCTCGCTTCCGCTTCGTCAACGCGTGGCTGGGGAGCAGCTGAATTATTATCGTCTTCACAAACACGAATGGTTGGCCTATTATCAGTTCTGCAAGCAACATATCTGCAAGGAAGGGTACACAAATTTCAGCATTGGTTGTCATACCACGGAGCAAGAGCAACGCGAGGATATGTACTACTATGCCACGCGGCGTCCCAATCGCGGGATGGAGGGCATATTCGAATACTTCCGATACGAGGTTGAGCGGTTGGTCGGCGGAGGAAAAATGAGCGGATTTTTGGCAGGGTTCATGAATGCCATCGTGGCATATTGCAACTGCGGTGCTAAGGAAAAGTACATCAACTTGCCCATCCCGGAAGGGTACTGTGAGCTCGGTCCGGATGCAAAGATATTTTCCATTGTGGAAATTTTGCTGGCGGACAATCTCAAGCATTGCGGTGTCGAGGAAAAACTGCTGAACACCGCCCTTGCCTGGGCCCCAAAGAACGGCTTTACTCATGCGGAGGTCTATCTGTTGGAGCGTATGATCTTCCCCGAAGATGCTTCGGATTTTGATGCGCTTGTGGCGCTGTATCAAAAACTCGGTTTTACCATCGCGTACGACACGACCGTGATGAACCGAAGAGAGTACATCATGCAAAAACAATTATGAAAAACAACGGGCTGAGCGCTGTGCTTGGCCCGTTGTTTTGCTTGACAACGACCCGCTTGTTTAGTATAATAAAAATAGAATGTTGAATCGGAGGGGCAAATATGTCGAAAACGCTGTACGTATCCGACCTTGACGGTACACTGCTCAAAAAAGACGAAACGCTCTCGCCTTTTACGGTGGATACCATCAACGCATTGGTTGAGCGTGGAATGATCTTTTCCTATGCCACCGCCCGTTCACTTGTAACGGCGCGTCGGGTGACGGCGGGATTGACCACCAACCTTCCCGTGGTGATTTACAACGGCTCCTTCGTGGTGGAAAGCGCGACGGGAAAACGGCTGATTTCGGGTGCGTTTGCTCCCGACGATGCCCGAGAGATCCTGGACGATCTAATGAGCAGAGAGATCTATCCCATTGTTTATGCATTCGTGGACGGAGTGGAAAAGTTTTCTTACGTTGAGGATAAGCAAAGCTGTGGCGCGCGGTGGTTCAACGGCACCCGTCGGGGCGATGTGCGGGAGCGACCGCTGACCGATTCGGCAGGGTTGTATGATGGGGAGATATTTCATCTGACGTGCATTGACGAGCCCGAGCGGTTGCTGCCGATGTACCAAGCCTATTGCCACCGCTTTGAGTGCATTTATCACAAAGATATTTACAGCGGCGAGCAATGGCTGGAGCTTCAGCCCCGCGGGGCAACCAAAGCGGAGGCCATCGGACAGCTGAAACGATTGTTGGAATGTGATCGGGTGGTCTGCTTCGGTGATGGAAAAAACGATGTTTCTATGTTTGAAATGGCCGATGAGTGCTACGCGGTGGCCAATGCCGACGAAGAATTGAAAGCGATGGCCACGGCCGTGATCGAGAGCAACGAGCAGGACGGGGTCGCTCGCTTTTTGATGAAACATTGGAAAAAACAAAAGGAAATGACTTGAATCAGGAGGGCAATATGGCATTTTTTGAAATGAACTATCAATCGGATGCGCTGGGTATGGGGGTGACGGTCAACGTTGTTTTGCCCGAAGGCGCAAAACATGGGCAGACGTACAAAACGCTTTACCTGCTGCATGGGTTGTCTGACGATCACACCACGTGGATGCGTCGTACGGCCATCGAGCGTTATGCTGCCGATCGCAATATTGCTGTCGTTATGCCGGGCGTGGGACGAAGCTGGTACACGGATACGGCAACCGGTGCGAAGTATTTGACGTTTGTGGCTCAGGAATTGCCACGGGTGTGCCGCGGCTTTTTCGGAGGAATGTCCGATCGAAGAGAAGATAATTTGATCGCGGGGCTTTCCATGGGAGGATATGGCGCATTCAAAGCGGCGCTGACCTATCCCGAATGCTTTGGCGGAGCGGCGTCGCTGTCGGGCACGTTGGACATCGCGGACATCTCCCGCAACCGACCGATGGACGAGTGGCGCGGTATTTTCGGCTTTGATATGGAGGATCAGGGCGAATTGAAGGGGACCAAGCACGATCTGTTCGCGCTGGCCGATGCGTGCATGGCACAGGGAAAACCCATGCCTGCCATGTACATTTGGTGCGGCGAGCAGGATCGCGGGCACGAGTACAGTGAGCGGTTTAGCCGGATGCTTGCCGATCTTGGCGTGCCCCATTGCTACGAGTCCTCAGAGGGAGACCATTCCTGGCGGTTTTGGGATGTGTACATCCAACACGCGCTGGATTATTTGCTCAGCCATATATAACAAGCTATGTCAATACATCATCAATCGAACAAGGAGTATGATTTTATGAAATTAGAACACATTGAGAAGATTTTTGCCGATACCGCGTATGTCCGCATGGGCGGCAGCGCAGAAGAACACAAGGCGGCCGAATATCTGCAGGGCTTGTGCCGCGAGATGGGATTGGATGCCCGCCTGGAAGAATTTGAGGTGGATATGGCTACCGTGCATCAAGCGACTCTGACGGTGGATGGCCGTGATATTCCCTGCAAGGGCTATCTTTGTGCCGGCTCGGGCGAGGTGGAAGCGCCGCTGTACTATTTAACCGGGAACGATTCGTTCTCGCTGTCCTCATGCCGCGGAAAGATTGTTTTGTTTGACGGCTATCTTGGCTATTGGAGATATCGCGATCTGTTGGATCACGGCGCGCTTGGCTTTATTTCCTATGACGGAAATGTCAACTATGCTGACCGTGACATCGACCACCGCGAGCTGCGCTCCTACGTTTCCAAGGGCGACAAGATTCCGGGCGTCAACATCAACGCCAAGGATGCCGTGGATATTGTCAACAGCGGTGCGAAAACAGCCAAGATTGTCTTGAAGCAGGATGAATATAAAGGGACATCGCATAACGTCGTGTTTGATCTGGCGGGCGAGCGGGAAGAGACCGTTATTTTCACCGCCCACTACGACACCACGTCGCTGTCTCAGGGTGCGTATGACAATATGTCCGGCTGTATCGGCCTTTTGGGGCTGGCCGAGTACTTTTTGGCACATCCCCACCGCTATTCGCTGCGCTTCATTTTCTGCGGCAGTGAAGAAAGAGGACTTCTTGGCTCCAAAGCGTACTGCGAGGCAAACAAGGAACAGCTTGACAAAGTTCCTTTGGTGATCAATTTGGATATGATCGGTTCGATTATGGGGCATTTTATCGCCTGCGTCACGGGAGAAATGCCGCTGGTTCATTACGTTTCCTACATGGGAAATGAGCTGGGCTTCCAGATCAAGCCGTATCAGGACGTCTATTCCAGCGATTCTACTCCGTTTGCCGATCTTGGCGTGCCTGCCATCTCGTTTGCGCGCATCGCCGGCCGCGAGCTGGCGCCCATTCATAACAGCTATGATACCGCGGCTGTAATGAAGGCAGAGCAAGTGCAAAAGGACATCGACTTTATTATCGCGTTTACCGATCGTATGGTCAATGCGGCGCATTGTCCGGTGGCTCGCGAAATTCCCGATAATGTCAAGCAAAAGCTGGACGAATATTTGCTCAGAAAGCGTCCGAAGGCTTGAGTATGAATGGAAACGAACAAGAATTGAGGTTGGTTTATGCGGACGCGATGCATATCCCTTGCGTGTTATCGCTGTACGAGGAAGCCAAAAAAGATGAGTTTTGCGTGTGGAACGAACACTATCCAACCATCGAGCACGTGACGGCCGACGTGGCGGCGAGGGGCTTGTATCTTTTGGTGCGCGGCGATGATGTGATCGGTTGCGTTTCCGTGGAGAGTGTGCCGGAGGACGATGATTTGCCTTGGCGCATTTGTGACGGCACGCACCGCGAGGTCGCACGGCTAACGATCGCGCCTTGCCACCGCGGACATGGCTACGCGAGCAAAATGATGCTCCTTTTGATGGAAGAACTCCAACGGCAGGGGGCTCGTTCCGTTCATCTGTTGGCGGCCAAATGCAACCCGCCGGCGTATCGAACCTACCGCTCCCTCGGATTTGATTTCTTGGGCGAGTGCTACCGATACGGTACGGACTACTATATTTGCGAAAAGCTGTTGTGCGAAGAATAAAAAAGCAAGGAAGGGGCTGTAACGCATCCTGATCGTCGGCCATGATACTTTATTTACAAATGAGGCGCTTGACAGTTTGCTTGGAAAGATGCTATAATAAAAATACAATCTGATGAGGAGGACTGTGATTATGAAAAAAAGAATACTTTGTTTGTTGCTTTGTATGTTATTGACGATGACAATGATTTCGTGTGGCGGCGATGAGCCCAAAGTGAGTGAACCCGCGAGCGCGCAAGAGCTTTACGAGAAGATTGATGAGCAAATGGATGCGCTGAACTCCTACCGTACGGATATGAATATGAAAATGACCTTCTACTTCAATGGCATCAAGGTAACCGGCGAGGGAACAGGCTATGCCGTTGAGAATGTCAATTTGGAGGGGGATTACTACTTTTATACAGAAACAACCACAAAGATTACAACCAATGATTTGTCGCTCAATCAGACACAAAAGAATATTGAGGGCTATTACAAGGGCAATTATTTTATCTCCGACGAGCAGAATGGTAAGGCGCAAAAGCTGTACTCAGCCATGACAGCGGAGGAGGCAAAAGAATACCGCTTAGATAGCGAATTGAATACCATTGATCTGATTCAGGATTGCGCAACCAAGGAGTTCTCCAAGAAAGAGGACGGCACATGGGAGTTGAATTGCTCCGGCTATACCAAGACTGCGATTGATAAAATCAGCCGACAGATGGGGCTGGATGACAGCGCCTTGTCCGTTGACGTGATGGACTTGAAGTTGGTGGTTTTAGCGGATGCGAACTACCGCGCGACTCAAATCAAAATCGATTTTATGTTTGAAGAGGGCAAGAATGTGCCTGCTGTTTCCATGACAGCAAATTACTCTCAGTACAACGAAACGTGCACGCCGAGTGCATCTCTGAATACCGAGGATTATACCAAGGTCGATGATATCAGGGTTTTGGATACCATCGAGGATTTGCTGAAGGAGCGGAATGAAAGTGACTCCTGTAAGTTCACGCTGGATCTCAAGCAACTGATCAGAACCTCCGAAGGAAAGCAGCTGTCCGTTTATACGGAAGAAAACAGTATTTCCTTTGGCGAGGGGGACAACGGGTATTTCTACGATATTGACGCTTACATCAACAAGGCAAGCTATGATATTTCCTACAAAAACGGCAAGCAGATAGTCAAAACGGGATCTCAGACCCAGGATAACGCACAGACGGAGCAAGAAGCTCGTGAGTGGATTAAATCGTTGATCAATGCGGCTAAGTATGCGCCCGGCATCGTCACGAACGTAGAGGATAAGGGCGATGGTGTGTATAAATTGACCTGTGGTAGTTTGAATACAGATGAATACGAGACCTTTTTTGCCAGCAGCAACGGAAAGATGAACTCTGTCAGTCAGAGTATTACGGTTACCATTAAGGACGGGGCCATCATCAGCATTTTGAGCACCGTTACTGCCAAGGGGACGGTTGCCACCTACGGTTCAATCACCCTAACGGTCACAACTACCGTTAAGTTCCAATAATTTGTAAAACGGGAAAGCAGCCCCTTTGGGGCTGCTTTCCCGTTTTTGTTTCAAAAGAACACACGAATATGTCCAAATGATACAAATGCAACCGAGAGGTTCATCGCGGTTACATTTGTTTACTCTCCATAGCTCTCGGAGTAGAGAATATCTTTGGCGACAGGGCGGTAAAACATGGATTTGATGCGCTCGAAATCGTTGGTTTGTCCCATGATCCACATCAGCTTGGTCAGCGCAGATTCGGTGGTCATATCGTGCGCTTCCAGAATGCGAACGGTACTTTTCAGATGCCCACCGACAACGTAGACCGAAAGGTCGCTGCCTTCATTGGGAACTTGGGTGGTCATAACAATCACCTTGCCCGCTTGGGCCCCTCGGCGAACACTATCGTAAAAGTCAGAATATTCGGGTAGTCCTCCCACGCCAAAGCTTTCGATGATCAGTCCGTCGTGATGCTCCAACATATAGTCCACAACGTCACTTCGCATGCCGGGGAAAAGTTTAAGAAGTCCTACGCCCGCATTGAGAGAATGGTAAAAGGTGGGAGCGGGGGCTGAATGGTCGGAGGAGATATATTGTAACAGCTTTTCATCCTGTAAAACGGCCAAGATGGGATAATTGACGCTGGAGAAGGCCTGAAAACTTTTGGAATACGTTTTTCTCGCTCTTGTTCCCAAAATCACCTTGCCGTCAAACACGATGACAACCCCGCCGCTACCGTGGCAAGCATACAAAAATGCGTCGGTCAAGTTGCGCTTGGAGTCGGTGCTATCAAACCAAATGGGCTTTTGTGCGCCGGTGATGACAATAGGCTTTTTGCTGTTTTGAATCAGATAACTCAGCGCGGCAGCGGTGTAGGCCATGGTGTCGGTGCCGT
>JAZQUX010000145.1:0-4952 GCA_045631585.1 Eubacteriales bacterium
GCCATGGTGTCGGTGCCGTGCGAGATGACAAAACCGTCGTAAACGTCGTAGTTTTTTTGGATCGTCTCCGCCAATCCCACCCAATGCTTGGGACGGATGTTGGTGCTGTCAAGATTATAGCACTGGACGCAATCCACCTCACAGTATTTGTGAATGTTGGGGATGAACTTCAACAGACGTTCAGGATCCGACTCGGGGGAAAGGGCGGTGGGGGTGACATCCGAGGCAATGGTGCCGCCGGTGCCGATCATCAGAATTTTTTTCATAGTACACCTGATTTCAAAGGGATTTTCAGGACAGCATGATGCGAATGATCTCGCGGTCGGTCTCACTCATGCCCTCGCGAGCCAGCTGGCCGACGTTGCGGATGGTGTTTTCCACCCCTTTGGTGACAATACCGTCGCCGCCGTAGAACTGCTTGCCGGCTTTCATCATCTCAAAGCCCATGATGCCGGCCTCCACTGCCATTGCGATTTTTGCGGCGCAAGAGGCCTTGGCACCGTCACAAATGGTGCCCGAGAGGATGGCCAAGGAGTTGACCAAGGAGTGCGCGATTTCGTAGTATTTACCGCCCTCCAGATAGCAAATACCCGTGCCGCAACCGCAACCTGCCGAAATGGCACCGCAGTAAGCGGACAGGCACCCGATGCCTGTTTTTTGGTGAATGGTAATCAAATCGGAAACGATCAGCGCGCGGAGCAACTGTTCTTCGTCGACTCCCATCGCTTCGGCATAAATGACAACGGGGACGGAGGCGGTAATACCTTGATTTCCACTGCCGGAAATGATGCATACCGGCAACTCGCAACCATTCATACGAGCATCCGAACCGGCCGCCGCATAGGCGCGGGCGCGATCGCGTAAAATACAAGTGCCGTCGGCATAAATGATGCGGCCGATGGACGCGCCGTAGCTCTCGGTCAGGCCTTCCTTGGCGATGGCCATATTCATGTCGATCTGACGGCGGAGCAGGGGAGCGATGTCGTCCAGCGGGACCTCGTCTGCAAAGGTAATGATATCCTTTACGTTGAGAAGGGCGCGGTCGGCGGCGTAAGTTTCGGTGGCCGCTTCGTTGAGACGGTACAGGGAGGTCAGGTCTTCGTCATCGCGGCTGACATCGGTGATATTGGTGTGGCGATTGACCAGATGAACGCGAGCCTTGTGCGATTTCGTTTCGCCGCAAAGATCGATTTCAAAGGGAGACTTGGCGTCGATTTCGTAAATTTCTATGGGGAGATGTTCCACCAGCGCGCGGATTTGCTCGGCGTCGCTTTGCTTGAGCGCGCACAGCACCTCCAACTTGCGCTCGGGGCAACCTGCGACAAGACCTGCAGCCACCGCCGCGCCAATGCCGCGCATACCGCCCGTTGCAGGAACGATCACGCTCTTGACGTTTTTGATGATGTTGCCGCTCAGTCCGATACGGACGCGGTCAGGAAGCTCTCCCAAGGCATGGCGCAAAACGGCTGCCGCGTAGGCGATGGCGATCGGCTCGGTACAGCCCATGGCAACGACCAGCTCTTCCTTCAAAATGCTTTGATATGTTTGAACGATGTGTTTCGACAGCGTCATAATTCTCTCCCGTTTGATCAAACAGCGACGGACACTCCGCCGCATTTGGTTTGATTATATCACCTTGGGCGAATTTTGTCAATCAAAAAGACACAATGTGTAAAAAAAGTGCAAATTTCTGATGTTTTTTTGAGGCTTTGGCGCAATAAAACTTGACATGTATCGCAGAACATGATATAATAATACATCTATGTGCGTTTTTGACCTGTTGATATACTTCAAATACAAAAGGAGAAATACTATGAGCAATGTCAAGAGACTTTTGTCCCTTGTGCTGGCACTTCTGATGCTGCTGAGCTTGATGTCCGTACTGTCTGCTTGCGGTGAGGATCCCCAAACACCATCCGATGAGGAAGCTCCCGGTAATACCCCGGATACGCCGGGCACCCCCGACGTTAAGCCGGGCGAGGCAATCTATTCCATTTCAATCAAAACCATCGGCGGCATGGCCATGAAGGACATCATGGTCTACATTTACAATACCGACGGTTATATTGTTGCCAAAAATCCGACGGATGAAAACGGTAATGTTTCTTTTACGTTGCCTGCTTCTCCCGATTATAAGGCAGAGCTTTCCGGCGTTCCCGAAGGCTACATCCTCAAGGACAAATACGATCTTGGTACGAACGGTACCAACATTGTGCTGGTTTCCGAGGTGATTGAAGACACCGATCTGAGCGGTGTGTCTTATAAGTTGGGTTCCATTATGCATGATTTCGAGGTGACCACCTCGGATGGTCAGACCATTAAGCTGTCTGAGTTGCTGAAAACCAAAAAAGCAGTAATGCTCAACTTTTGGTACACCACCTGCACCTATTGTGTACAAGAGTTCCCTGATATGAATAATGCGTACTTGCAGTATCAGGATCAGATCGAGATCGTTGCTCTGAATAATTACGGCGGCGACAGCGCAAAGGATGTTGCCGATTTCAAGGAAAGCTATTACGGCTATGAGCTGGCCTTCCCCATGGCGAAGGATACCATGGGTGTAGAGGATGCGTTCAACGTTCCCGGTAACCCTGTGACCGTTATGATCGACCGTTATGGTATGATTTCCTTGTACCACGTCGGCGCGATTCCCAGTGAAAAGTATTTCACCAATATGTTCGCGCACTATGTTTCGGACGATTATAGACAAGGGTTGTATGGTGACGTTTCCGAATTGATCCCCGCGGCCAAGCCCGATAAGGAGATGCCCTCGAACGAGGAGCTTTCTGGCGTATTGAACAAGGGTGATATTACGGTTACCTACCTGCCGGAGACGGAATCTGCGGATGCGGAGTACTCCTGGCCCTTTGAGATCGTCGAGAAGGACGGTGAGAAGTGCATCATTCCTTCCAATGCGGATCTTGATAATTCTTTTGCAACCCTTCATGCCAAGGTGACTCTCAAGGCGGGACAGGCGTTTATGTTTGATTATTTCTCTTCTACGGATTCCGGTTACGATATTATGTACGTGCTAGTCAACGGAGAGGACATTTATCAAATTTCCGGTATAGGCTCCAAGTGGAACGAGTGCTGCCCGTGGGTTGCCATTGAGGACGGCGTTTATGATGTGGCCTTTATCTACTACAAAGACGTATCTGACAGTGTTGGAGATGACGTGGTTTATCTCAAGAATTTCCGCGTTGTTGATGCAAATGACGTAGCGGTTCCGTCTTATATTCCCAGAGAGGCCGCTGTCAAAAACGAAAATCAGATCTTCAGCTATGTTCAGATTTTCTTGAACAAGAATGACGGTTACTATCACGTCGGTAGCGAAAACGGCCCCATCCTGTTGGCCAAGCTGATCTACGGCACTACCTTCTCCGATACTTCCGTAACGGAAAACCTGTATAAGGACGGTGTGTTCACTGTCGATGGTGTTGATCGTTTTGCTGAGTTGGAAAAGTATTGTAACTATGCGGCCAATTCCAAGATCTATACGTATTGCAGTGTGACCGAAAATTTGCGCACTTATCTGGAAGAGTACGTTGTGAAGTATGGCTTCAACACAGATGAAAATACTTGGTTGCAGTTGTGTGCCTACTATGATTCTTACGGTCAGAATGCGGACGGTACTCCCGTGCCCGAATTCGAAGACCCCATCAGAGGTCTTTCTACCAATAGTGCGTTTATTGCCGTAGAGGGAAAGCCTAACCGAGTTGAATATATCGGCGTGAACATCTTGCCCAGAGGTTATCTGTACAAGTTCGTTCCCG
Organism: Eubacteriales bacterium; assembly: GCA_045631585.1. GTDB lineage: Bacteria > Bacillota > Clostridia > Oscillospirales > CAG-272 > SIG644. Next base: position 3,774 of record JAZQUX010000145.1, read on the forward strand.
AAAAGTCGGGTGTGTACCGCGTTACTTCCAAGGGCGTATCTGAGGAAGTTGTCGGATGGATTTTCATAGGTGATGATGCTTCTTGGCTGGCGCACGGTGACAGAATTCTGTACACCAGCGGCGATGAGGGTGAACGTTTCTGCCCTGATTTGCTGATCGAGACCGAGGTTAAGGATGAGCATGGCAATGTGACGACCATGTTGGTCAGAGACACCAAAAATACTTCCATGGTTGCTTACATGGAAGCAGGAACTGCTTATTATATTGACTTCGCTTACTACGATATCTATGGCGCAGGTTCTTTCACCTTTGAGATCAACTATATTGCGCCTACGTTTGATTACTTCGTTGTTGCTTCCCACGGTCCTTTTGAGTTTGAACTCGGCACCGGAGACTCGATGGGTAACACCATTGCCGGCGGTATTGATGTCATGTTGGGAGAAGACGGTTACTACTATCACAAGAAGGCTGACGGTACCAAGGGATCTTTGCTGTATGCAGATTTCTATGTGACAACCAATATTTTCCCCAGCCAATCCCTCAAGGATATGGCGAACACGCATGCTTTCAACTTTGCTTTGTCCGAATATGACCACATGGCTCTGTCGGCTTGGGAACTGGCGGAGAAGGACGAGGATAAGCTGCGCGAGCTTTGGGGAGATAACTTTGATGCCTATTGGGAACTGTATCAGATGGATGATATCATCAAGGGCATCTACCACGGTAGCGGCAAGGATATGACCGAGATCTTCAAGACCTACATTGACAAGATGCTGGATGAAGAAGGATATCCCGAGCGCCAGGGTTGTGTTGTGGTTGACGAGCAATTGGCTGAAATTTTGCAGATGCTGATGGATAAGTACACCTTCAAAGGGGTAGAACATTCTTGGACTAAGCTGTGCTACTACTACGTATATCTGGGCTATTGATCGAGCCGCAATCGTAGCATTGTATATGATATTTCGTCATGCGGCGGCGAATTTTCGTTGCCGCATGACTTTTTATTTGATGGGAGAAAAAACATGGATTTGAAACATATACGGAGAGCCCTTTTGGCGGCCGTTTTGCTGGTTACACTTTTGCTAACCATCGTAGGCTGCACAGAGACACAAACGCCATCCGATACGCCGCAACCGCCCGCGGATGGCAAAGTCACGTACATCATCAACGTTGTGGACT
>JAZQUX010000146.1:0-5523 GCA_045631585.1 Eubacteriales bacterium
GCACCTTTTTCGAGTCTGGATACCTGGGCTTGCGAGATACCGATTTCCTCGGCGATCTCCATTTGCGTCTTATTTTGATAAAATCGCTTCATGATGATATTTCGTTCCCGATCCGTCAGTGATTTCAGTGCATCGCGCAACAAAATGTTTTCCAGCCAAACTTCGTCCGAGCTGTCGGCACTGCTGTCACGCAACTGATCTATGACGTAAATTGCGTCACCGCTGTCGGAAAACACAGGTTCGTACAGAGAAATCGGCTCGACAATCGCCTCCATCGCCCGCAAAACCGCCTCCTTTTTTTCTCCAAGGACCAACGACAGCTGATCCAGGTCAGGTTCGCTTTCCTTTTCTCTGATCCATTCTTCTCTGGCTTGCAGTGCTCGGTAGGCCAAATCACGCACCGAACGGCTGATGCGAATGGTATTACTGTCTCTCAGATAGCGCCGAATTTCCCCTATGATCATTGGAACCGCATACGTGCTGAACTTAACGTCAAGTTCAACGTTAAAGTTATCGACGGCTTTGACAAGCCCAATGCACCCGACTTGAAACAGGTCGTCCATATTTTCTTTTCGATTGGTGAACCGCTGAATAATGCTGAGAACCAGGCGAAGATTACCACATATCAATTCACTGCGTGCAGATCGATCTCCCTCCTTGGAACGAAGCAATAGATCCTTTTTCTCCATATCACTCAAAACCTTGAGTTCTGACGTGTTCACGCCGCAAATCTCCACTTTGTTGTAGTACATATCAATACTCCTTCCGACGAGGAGATATCTCTTCCATTTCCCGTCAAAAAAGAGTATTGTCTGTCATTATCCTCCTTTATTCAAGAAGCGTTTTGGGTGTTTTTGGATAACCGAAGGAATTCTAAAAAAGAAGGAGCGGTCAAGACCGCTCCGCAAGTCACGCTATATTAGTCAAGCCGATCGAAACTACTGTATTCCTTCCCATTCTTTCAAGAATTCTTCGACATACTCTCTCATATAGCTTTCTCGCGCACGCGCCATCTCGATGGCCGTATGGGTATTCATCAGGGCGGTCAGTCGAAAAAGCTTTTCATAAAAATGATTGATGGTCGTAGATTGGCTCTTGACGTATTCTTCTTTACTCATATTCAAGTTGGGCTTGATGTCGGGGTGATACATCATTCTTTGATGATGGCCGCCATAGGTAAATGCACGGGCAATTCCGATGGCGCCGATGGCATCGAGGCGGTCGGCATCTTGCACGCACATCCCTTCTAACGTCGTGGGAGCAGAATCATTTGCACCAAACGAGATCTCGCGAATCATTTGGCAGATCCCCTCGACCGTTGCTCCATCCACTCCGTTGGAACTCAAAAAGTTGCGGGCGTTGCTCAGGGTTTCGTGCGTTTGGGGAGACAGTTTTCGATCATCCACGTCATGTAGCAAGGCCGCCAGCTGTACCAGCTCTACGGTTGCTCCCTCAAGTTCTGCAATGCGGGTGGCCATCTTGAAAACGCGCAACGCATGAAAATAGTCATGCCCGCTGTATTCATTCTCAAACGTCTCTTTGACGTAGGTCAGCGCGCGTTCCACGATTTGACTTTGCATGGGTTTCACCTTCCCTTTCGTCCGGATCCGTTACGCCTTTAGTGTCCATCCGCCGTCGCCGTGGTATATCATTTGCTTTGTCATGCCACCGTCGATGCAAATGTTTTCTCCCGTAATAAAGCCCGCCATATCTGAGCAAAGATACAGCACCATATTGGCAATGTCGGTCGGGTCGCCCACTCTGCCCGCAGGTTGCTGAATCGCATCCGCTCCTTCATATACCGTGTAATTGTTATCAATCCAACCGGGAGAAATGGAGTTGACCCGCGCTTTGCCGGCCAAGCTGACGGCAAGCGCGTGCGTCAACGCAGAAATCCCGCCTTTGGCGGCCGTATAGCTTTCGGTTTGAGGCTGACTCATTCGATCTCTTGACGACGATATATTGACAATACTCGCCCCCTCGGAAAAACACGGCGCGAACAGTTTAGAAAGATAAAATGGTGCCGTGACACCTACGCGCAACGCATACTCAAAATCTTCATAGCTGCCGTTGGAGATTCCGCACATTTTGGGAGCGGCGTTGTGAATCAAGCAATCAACACGGCCATGCTCTTGAATGACTTTGTTGGCAAATGTCTCAAGCGTTGTTTTATTCGAGAGGTCACCAACGAAATAATCGTTATCGAGCAGATCAATGACGCAAACAATTGCGCCCGCTTCTTCAAATTTCTCTCGTATACACTTGCCGATTCCTCTGGCTCCCCCTGTAACGACTACGACTTTATTTTCAAAGTTAAACATAAAATTCTCCTACCCTTTGTATTTTCGTCAGTGCAAGATACTCGAAACGTATCCATCTGAAACCGACGATTCAACACCTTATTATACCATATTTTCAGCTGTTTTCAAGTTATTTTCACAAGACAAAGCCGCTCTTTTTTTGAGAGCGGCTTTGTTGTTATGAAAGTTGTGTATCCACTTCGTACTGAGATTGATGTTTCGAGCGAATCGCCGAATGATAGAACGCACTTGCGGCGTTGATCATGTGAAGGACGTCCTTGGCACCTGCCGTCTCATAGGCAGAATGCATCGCCAACTGGGCCAAACCAATGTCCAACGTCAGCATGGGGATTTGCGATACAACGATATTGCCAAGGGTGGATCCGCCGCGAATATCGGAACGGTTCAGATACGTTTGCGTGGGTACACCGGCGGCATGACAAATGCGAGCGAAGATTGCACCGCTGACCGCGTCGGTCGCGTAGCGCTGCTCGGATTGATGCTTGATCACAATACCTTCATTCATGTGAGGAGCGTTCTGTGCATCCGCATATTCAGGATGATTGGGATGCTGTGCGTGAGCGTTATCGGCCGACAAAATGCAGCTACTCATAAAACGACGATACAGCCCTTGCGTGTCCTCATCGGTCACGCCGACGGCCTCGTCCACGCGAGACAAAATGTCCCCAAGGAAGGAAGATGCTGCACCTTGACGCGAGCTACTTCCGATCTCTTCGTTATCAAAAACAGCCAAGACGGTGACAACATCTTCGTGAGCGCCGCTGAGAAATCCCTTCAGTGCGCCGAAGGTACACATCAGGTCATCCAGTCGAGGAGCAGAGACAAACTCGTCCTTCAGCCCCCAGACGCGTCCTTCATCACGGACGTAAAGAAACAGATCGTGGCTGACGATGGCTGTCTTGTCACAGCCCAGCTTCGCGGCCACTTCATCCAGCAAATGCGCTTCGCTCTCAGCCGCACCGGTCAGAGGTAACATATCCACCTGTACGTTGTATTTTTTGCCATCATTTGCGGTACGATCCATGTGGATGGCCACGTTGGGAATCAGGGCAATATCCTTTTCCAGATGTACCGGAATCGAGCGAATTTCCTTCTCATCGAAAACAACTACGCGGCCGGCGATCGACAAGGGGCGATCCATCCAAGAGGAGCAAATCATACCGCCGTAGCGCTCCACATTCCACTTGGCACACTTCGCCGCCGACTGTTCAAATTCCGCTTTCAACTTAAAGGAAGGCGAATCTCCGTGGGTGGCAATGATTTGATATCCCGTAGTCTTTTCAACATTGGCGGGTACAACGAAGGCGATCAGCGAAGACTGATTGCGCGTGACAAAATAGTGGCCGCCTGCCACAAGATTCCAGCTCTCTCCCTCGTCCAGCTCGGCAAAGCCATTCTCCTCAAGAATGCTCGCTAGCGTAGCGGTAGTCTGGTATGCTGTCGGGCAACGCTGAATAAAATCAAGCAGCTCCTGTGCGGCGGTTTGGGTGTCAATAACAGTGTTCATCTCTATGGTTTCCTTTCCGTTTTATTTCCGTGGAATGCTATATTTTCAAGTGGACAGACGAGATTTTCGTTCTTTCCAATCGGGCATCAGTGCTGTCATCAGCGCATGGAATGCCGTGGAATGATTGGGTTGGACAAAATGGGCAAACTCGTGCATCACCACAAATTCAAGGCTCTCAATGGGTTGCTCCAACAGATGCAAGTTGAAGTTGAGTGTTCCCTTGACGTAATTGCAACTTCCCCAACGGCTCTTCATCGGGTGAATTCGAATGGCCGTCGGTGAGGCGATATATCTTCGTTGCTGATCGGTCAGCGGTAAATTCAGTGCGGCAAATCGCGGAAGGATCACGTTCTTATGACAGGTTAAAATCAAAGCGAGCAGTTGCTCCTTTTGGACCGCTTGTTCCTCCTCTGACGGCAATGCTTTTGCTTTGTCTTGCTTTGCCTTAATTCGTGCGAGCGTATCGCAAACCTGCGGCATACTACCCGTAAGAAAGGCATCGATCTGTTGTTGGGTGGTTGCTCGCGGCACAGACAGGCGAATACTTCCGTTGGGGCGAATGCGCAGGTTCATGCGCTTGACACCGCCGACGTACAGCTCGTAACGGTAGCTGATACCGTTAAAAATGATTTGTTTTTGAACGGGTGGTTGTTTCATTTTCATCCTCTCGCATCTACGCCGCGCAATCGGCAATCCAATTCGTACAGCGCCGTTTTGTTGGAATCCCAATAAAGCAAGTCACGCGCTTGCTTGTAGGTCAACCAAGCATACTCTCTGTGCTCCTCCGAGAGTGTAACCTCCGATGGACACTCAAAGGCAAACGAATATTCCGGAATTACGTACATATCCTTTGCCCAATGCGATCGATGGGCTTTAGCAAAGCAAGTGTTGGGAACGCAGGCTGTATTTTGAAGCGCAAAAATTCCATCTGCGCCAACGCCAAGCTCCTCGAAAATCTCACGCCGGGCGGCATCTATGGGTGTTTCCGCATCCTCACCGCCACCGGCGACAAACTGCCATTGGTCGTGGTCGGCTCGATGGAACAGGCAATAGTGCGGTTCACCCTCAATCATCTTGTACGGAAGGGCTAAAATTTGAAATGGTGCGCGCATAAAATTGCCTCCTTTGTAAGGTCTGATCGTATTATACCACAAGATCTTACTATTTGTAAACCCTTTCGCCCTTGTTTATCAAAATATTTAGCAAATCTCTTGACAATCTCTGTCTTTTGGGCTATAATACAATCGTATATGAATGTTGTCAAAAGCATTGATGAGGAAGAGTAAGAAAGTGTGCTTGGCCAAGAGAGCGGACGGTTGGTGTAAGTCCTGCAAGCCCATTTCCGAAGGTCGCCTTTGAGCTGTCCGTGCCAAACGTTTACGCGCAGTAGTTCGGATCGGTTGCCCGCCGTTATTGGGGCGGAAGTCACTGACTTCCATGAGTGCGCGCCTTGTGCGCGAAATCAGGTGGTACCGCGTCCATCGTCCTGATCATCAGGATGGATGGGCTTTTTTCTTTCCATCGCAGTTTGACATCATTTTCAATTATCACAGTATATGGAGGACAATCATGGCACAATCTTATCATGAACTGCCAAAAACCTACAACCCCGCCGATTTTGAAGAGCGAATCTATCAAAATTGGTGCGACAAGGGTTATTTCACGCCCGATCCCACATCCGATGCCGAGCACTTC
>JAZQUX010000147.1:0-18721 GCA_045631585.1 Eubacteriales bacterium
GGCAGCATCAACGGAGGGAGCACGGCGAAGCTCCACCATTTCCACAGCTGTAACCATCTCGTTCACCTCAATGAACTCAATATCTTCAGGCTTATCAGACTCGTCAATACCCGGCTCATCCGTGTCGGGTACATCCATGCCAGGTTCATCCGTGTCGGGCTGATCGGGATTGGTCGGATCATTGTCCAAAATTTCACCATACAGATTTTGCTTGCCGCAAAGGTCACATACGCCGTCAAAATCATCGTCAGCGTGAGCCACGCACTCACCTTCATTCCTAATACTTTCGATGGTCTTTTTTATTTTGTTAATCATACTGCATGAACAAAGGCTCATCATGATCACCATAACAAGAAAGAATGCAATTACTTTTGTTTTTTTCATATCGTTCCTCCAATATTGATACTACGGTAATTCACTTATCCAGCAGCTCAATCAAGATCGGCAACACCGGTTCAAAGCGGACGCCGTACCAATGATCCGGCGCCGTGACGGTATTTTCGATAGCGGCGAGGGTAAAATCGACCGCAACAGCCGCCGCGCTGTCGAGAGAATGCCCGCGCAAATAGGCACCGGTAAAGGCCGAGGCGTACACATCGCCCGTTCCGTGGAACATTTTGGGAATGCGGTGACGGCCGTAATAGTGGGCATCCCCACCCTTCACCGACAAGGCACCAATCACATCTGGTTCATAGCTAACACCCGTCAATACGACAGCGGCGTCTCCCACTTCGGCAAGGCCGCTCAAAAGGTCAGAGATGTACGCTTCGCTGTGCGTCTCCGAATAAGAACGCCCCGTCATCATGGCCGCCTCCGTGATATTGGGCAATATAATGTCAGCGCGAGCACACAAACGGCGCATGGCCGCGACGTATTCATCATCAAATCCAACGTACAACTTACCGTTGTCCGCCATAGCAGGGTCTACAATTTTGACACCGCCGGGCGTGATGAGTGTATCCATAATACGTTCCACCATTTTCACCTGTCGGGTCGAGCCGAGGTAGCCGGTATACAGCGCATCGAAGGTGATCCCTTGCTTTTGCCAATGATCCAAAATCGCAGGGATATCATCCGTCAAGTCGCGGAAGGTAAAGCCACCGAACCCCGCCGCCGTATGAGTAGACAGCACCGCAGAAGGCAAAATCGCCGTTTCCATGCCGCAAGCGGATAAAATGGGGAGTGCCACCGTCAGCGAGCATTGTCCGACGCATGAAATATCCTGCACCACAAGTATTCTTTTATAATCAAAATTCATTGGTCATGCACCTCCGTGCCATTTGGTTTTCGATATTTGATATTATACCCTGCCACAGTAGATTTGTCAAGAGAAACAAATAACAAAGGGGAGCGTTTAACTCCCCTCTTTGGTTTCTATATTACCCCTCCCACAACACGACCGTGCCCTGGTCTCTTGTCTTGGGCAAGTCGATGATGCGCTGGTTTTCGCTACCGCGAAAACGGAGAGAGATATTTTTTTGTCCCAGCACAAACTCGCCGTCGACCAGCACGTCAATGAGCAAGAGCATCTCACTTGTGACTTCACACCGCGCGCGGCTCTCTCCTGTCAGCTCTTCATAGGTGTAGCCCGAATAGCACCATACGGTTTTGGTCGGATACTCCGCCTTCAAGCGGCGTAAGAGAGAGAGCAATGCGCGTTGGTTGTCGGGTTCCATGGGCTCGCCGCCAAGCAACGTCAAGCCATGGATGTAAGATGGTGCGAGGGAATCCAAAATCCGTTGCTCAGTCTCTTTGGTGTAGGGCTGACCATAGTCAAAGTCCCATGTTTCGGGCTGAAAACAACCCTTACAATGGTGGGTACAGCCCGAAACGAACAGTACCGTTCGGATACCGATGCCGTTGGCAATGTCGCAGAATTTTATGGTCCCGTAATTCATCAGAGGTGCAGTACCCTTTCTTTGATCTCTTGGGTGCGCCCTTGATTCCAATACTGCGAGCCAATATATCCGCAAGTGCGGCGAGCCACGTTCATTTTGGATTGATCCTCATTGCCGCAGTTGGGACAGCGCCAAACAAGCTTACCATCCTCCTTGACGATCTCAATCTCGCCTTCGTAACCGCATACATGGCAGTAGTCACTCTTGGTGTTGAGCTCGGCGTACATGATATTATCGTAGATAAAGCGCATGACTTCAATCACCGCAGGAATGTTCTGCTGCATATTGGGCACTTCAACGTAAGAAATGGCACCGCCCGGCGAGAGCGCTTGGAATTTGGCCTCGAAGGCCAGCTTGCGGAACGCATCAATGGGCTCGGTGACGTGTACGTGGTAGGAATTGGTGATGTAGTTCTTATCTGTCACGCCTTCAATGACACCAAAACGGCGTTGGAGGCACTTAGCAAATTTATAGGTGGTCGATTCCAGCGGCGTACCGTAGAGCGAATAGTGGATATTCTCCGCCGCTTTCCATGCCGCGCAGGCATCGTTGAGTTTTTGCATGACGGCAAGGCCAAACGTCTCACCTTCGGGCTCAGTCAACTTTTTGCCCGTAACCTCAAAGACACATTCCCACAATCCCGCGAAGCCCAGCGAGATGGTAGAATAGCCGCCGTGGAGTAATTCGTCGATCTTCTGTCCCTTGGGCAGGCGAGCCAATGCGCCGTGTTGCCACAAAATGGGAGCGGCATCAGACAAGGTTCCCTCCAGTCGCTCGTGGCGGCACTTGAGTGCGCGATGGCACAGTTCGAGGCGCTCCTCCAGAATTTCCCAAAACTTTGACTCGTTTCTTCCGTTGCGGCATGCCGAACAAGCAACGTCAACCAAATTGATGGTGACAACGCCCTGATTGAAGCGGCCGTAGTATTTAGGCTGCCCCTTCTCATCAACATAAGGTGTCAAAAAGCTGCGGCATCCCATACAAGTATAGCAGTTGCCGTTGCCTTTGGTATCCACTTTAAGCTTGAGCATCATTTTTTCCGAGATATAGTCGGGGACCATGCGTTTGGCCGTACACTTGGCGGCCAGTTCGGTCAAATAGAAATATTTGGAGTCCGCATGGATATTATCTTCCTCCAACACGTAGATCAACTTCGGGAACGCCGGCGTTACCCACACGCCCACTTCGTTTTTGGTGCCCGTAATGCGCTGTTTGAGCACCTCCTCAATGATGATGGCGAGGTCGGCCTTCTCACGCTCGCTCTTGGCCTCGTTCAGATACATAAAGACGGTAACAAAAGGAGCTTGACCATTGGTCGTCAGCAGCGTGACCACCTGGTACTGAATGGTCTGAACGCCGCGCTGAACCTCCTCGCGCACGCGCTTCTCTACCATGGCGCTGATCTGCTCCGGAGTAGCGGCGATGCCCAGCTCCTGCATTTCTGCCGTGATCTGTCGAGTGATCTTTTCGCGAGACACCTGAACGAAGGGGGCTAAGTGAGTCAATGAAATGGATTGCCCGCCGTACTGATTCGATGCAACCTGCGCGATGATTTGGGTTGCGATATTGCAAGCGGTGGAAAAAGAGTGAGGTTTTTCGATCATGGTTCCCGAGATAACCGTTCCGTTTTGAAGCATATCCTCAAGGTTAACCAAATCGCAGTTGTGCATGTGCTGAGCGAAATAGTCCGCGTCGTGGAAATGAATGATTCCCTCCTCGTGTGCCTTCACGATCTCCTCGGGAAGCAGAATGCGGCGCGTCAGGTCTTTTGATACTTCCCCTGCCATGTAATCGCGCTGAACCGAGTTGACGGTAGGATTTTTGTTGGCGTTTTCCTGCTTCACTTCCTCGTTGTTGCACTCAATCAGCGACAAAATCTGATTGTCCGTCGTGTTGGCCACACGAGCTAAATTTCGAGTAAAACGATAGCGGATGTAGCGCTTGGCCGTCTCGGACGCGCCTTGCAAAATGATGTGCGTTTCGACCAATTCCTGAATTTCCTCTACCGAGAACGCGCGTCCGACCTCGTTGCAGTGGTCCTCAATCACGAGCGAAATGTAGTCAATCTGGCCCTCGGACAATTCGGGTTTCCCTTCGGTGTCCTCGTTGGCCTTACGAATGGCATTTTTGATTTTTTTCCGATCGAAATTCTCTTCCGATCCGTCTCTCTTAATAATCTTCATAATTGTATTTGCTCCTTTGCTTTTGTTCGGGGCATCATCAAAGCGATATTCCTTCGCCAAAATAAGCTTGTACCCTATATCATACCATATCTTTTCAAATTTTGCAATAGGTAAACACAATATATTGAAATTATTTTATTACATATTTGCTTATCTTGTGTTCTTTGGTGAAAGTGACGTTTGATAACTTGCACCAAAAAATCTCGATTTTTGCATATATATTTTACTCTTTTTTTGTTAAAAAGTATTGAAAAACAATTGAAAATGTGATATGCTTGTATCAAAGAAAAAACTTTTTTATCAAGTCAAAGGAGACCTTTTATGGAAACTGTCAGAATTGGTGTCATCGGTCTTGGAAATCGAGGAACAGATCTGATTCGCACCTCTCTTCTCACTCTCCCCTATGTTAAAATCACCGCTGTTTGCGATTTATACGAAGACCGTGTACAAAAGGTACTGGATCTTCTATCCGATAAAACCCATGACGTGCTCGGCTATACCGACTATCAGGAATTGCTTTCTTCCGGGCGTGTTGACGCTGTGATCATTGCCACGGCATGGGAGACGCATCTTCCCATCACTTGTGCCGCATTGGAAGCGGGAATTGCCGTCGGTTGCGAGGTGGGCGGAGCCTATTCGCTGGATGATTGCTACCGTTTGATTGAGACGTGGGAGCGTACAAAAACTCCTTACATGATGCTTGAGAACTGTAACTATAACCGTCGCGAAACCTGTCTGTTTGCTATGATTAAGGCCGGTATTTTCGGCAAAATTGTCGCCTGCGACGGAGGTTATATGCACGATCTGCGCGCCGAGGTTGCGGGCGGAGAGCGTAACCGCCACTACCGCCAACGAAATTACATCAACCGCTGTGGCGAAAACTATCCCACGCACGAATTGGGTCCTATCATGCAAATGCTGGATATCAACCGCGGCAACCGTATGGTTTCTCTTGTCTCTGTGGCATCGGGTGCATTCGGTTTGGAAGCCTATATGCAGGACAAGGATAAGGAAAATCCCTTGCTCCATCAGCGCATTGCACAGGGTGACATCATCACGACGGTCATCACCTGTGCACGCGGTGAAACCATCACCCTGCGTCTGGACACAACGCTTCCTCGCTACTACTCGCGTGGGTTGGCCGTTCACGGAACCAAGGCACTGTATACGGAGTGCAATAACACGCTGTTCTTGGGGGACGAGCATGAGGCGTATGATTTCAAGGCGTATGAATTGTGGGACAACTTCAAGGAGTACAGCAAAGACTACCGCAACGCTGACTGGTGCGAGGCAGATGACGGCTTGATCGTCGGCGGACACGGCGGCATGGACTATTTTATGATGCGCGATTTTATCACACGATTGATGAAAGGCGAATCCTTCCGAACGGACGTTTACGATGCAGCAGCCATGATGTGCATTACCCCCTTGAGCGAGGAATCCATCGCCAAAGGCGGCGCCCCCGTGGCCATCCCCGACTTTACCAGAGGAATGTTTTTGCTGCGCAAAGCCGAGGAAAACTGATATTTGACATCAAAAAGAACCCTTCCGCATTCGGAAGGGTTCTTTCTCATTTTATTTAGAATATTACTTCACTTCGAAATTCCAAGTGCCGGAACCAACCGTTACTCTGGCAAAACCGTTGACGATGGTTGCCGTAATCGTCTCTCCGTTGACTGTTACCACAGCACCTTCCTCGGCCGGCAGATATACCGTTGCCTTGGTGTTGACAGGAACGCTGACCTGTGCCAGATAAGCGTGGCCCTTATCTTCGAAGGAAACGGAAATCTCGCCCTTGATTGTCGGAACAACCAGAGTTGCCTCGCTCAGACCTTCGGTCTGCAGGCGTACGTCAAAGGTGGAATAACCGGCGCTTGTCGGATTGATACCAAAAATACCGTTCTTGATGGCGTATGCGGGAGCCGCGCCCCAAGGATGGGACAGCGTCATATTGCTCTTAATGGTCGTGTTCCATGCCTCGGCCGTAATAGTAGCCTCCAACACATACAGCATATATGCCCATGTACGAGCGCCTTCGGATGTATCCTGATCAAGCAACAGGCGATTGGCAATGTCACCATTGCGGGACTCGTAAAGACCCTTGAGCAGGAAGAAGGAACCATATACGCTGGTCATAATCTTTCCCTGCTCGGCGATGGTGTCAGCCAATGCATCCGCCATCTCCTGACCATCATAAATGCCGAACGCCAAAGCGTAGGCGGTTGCGTGCTGTGCGTAGTGCTCGGAACGAGAGCCGTTCTCATGCAAGCCATCCGCAAAAGCACCCTTCTCGCTGTCATACAGCAAGTCGATCATGGCGCTGCGAATATCGTCCGCCAACTCATAGAACATCTCCGAGTCTTCCTCGTGTCCCGTCAGAGCGGCAATCTCAGCCAATGCTTCATACGAACCGACGGCAACCGCGTTGAGAACGGTGTTGAACTTCACCTTGCTATCGTAACCGTCGCGCTCCGCGGTAGGCCAGTCAATCAGAACCGCATTCATCGCGCTGGGACCTGCGGAGGTACCAGAAGTCAAAAGACCCGTTTCCTCATCCAAATAATCGGTAAATACGCGCGTTTTCAGCACGTCGTAGTAGACTTCCAGTGAGCTGACGTCGCCCGTTGCCATGTAGTCATCCATCGCAGAGATGGCGGTAAACAGCAGGTACTCTGCGGGCCACGTGCGGTGAGTGTACAAATACTCCGCGCTGAAGCGGCCAATGCTGTAATCATTGCTGAATACGTGAGATGCCAACAGGTTGATAATCAAGTCACCTTCGTAAGCAAGGCGCTCGCGGGATTGGGAGTCAACAAACAAATCCTGCGTGGTCAGCTTGATGGTGTTCTTCATCAATTCATACAGATCGTTGAGGAAGGAATTATCCGAGGTAAAATAGGACTCTTCTTCATCAAAGGGCGCGCGAATCTCCAACCCCTGTACCATCTCAGGCGTAATATCGGCAGGGCAACCGGAGATTTGAACATAACGATAGGTCAGCATATCGATGGTTTCGATGACTTGCTTACCCGCGACCAGTTTCCACGTTTCTTCATAGACGTTGGTGGTATTCATCTGATACTTGACCGAGCCATCGCTGTTCAGCTGCTCGCCGTAATACACCTTGACCGTAGCGGCCATGGCCAAATCAAAGGTGACACGAATACCGCCGACGATTTCTTGACCAAGGTCAATGATGTAATCGCCGTTGTCCAGCTTTTGAACCGTTACCTTTCCTTCGCTGACGTAGCGGTTGACGTTATCCGTCTGGCTGGGAGCAAATACCATGCCGTTGGCAATGGAAGTATTTCCCAAGTTGCAACGCATCCATGCAGAATCATCAAAGCCGACGGTAGCAAAGCCGTACGGATACAACGAAGAATCGATATTGTTGGCATGTGCGAGATAATAGGTCGTACCGATGGAGTTGGACATACCGAACACGTCATCCGCGGGCAGAGCTTTCCATTGATCCACGTCGCGCCCCGAGTTGGAAACACACTCTCTCGTACCGTCGGTATAATACAGCGTCAGCTGAGAGAGGAAGGCGCGACCGCCCGTGGTATAATTGATCGCCGCAAGGCAGTTGTCCCCTGCCGTCAACAGCGAGGTTACATCGTAAGTATTATAATACAATACGTCCTTTCCCTCAGGCGTCTTGCCATAGCGGGAGGGACCAACGCCAACCATCGTACCGTTGACGTACATATTGTATACGAACTGACGGGTATTCTCAGGGGAGGTTGCAGTCACGCTGAGCACAGCGCGATCCAGCTTGGACATCTGCGCCTCGGTCAGCGAAAACTCGGTACGCATAAAGACAAATGCATCGCTGCTCTTGCCGCTCATGAAATCCTTCACGGCCTCACGGTCGAGAAGGTCACCCGTGCTAAGTCCCTTGGGAACGATCAGCGCGCGCTTCTCGATGGTACATCTGCTGAAAGGATTTTCTCCTACTTCAAAGCTAGATTCGTACAAAACACCTTCGTCATTCAGACTTGTGACGTAGATGTAGCGGATCTTACCCGATTCCGAGCCGCCCGTGCGAAGACCGATCGCGCCCTCGCTCATGCCGTACTCGCTCATATCGCGCTCGTCCACGAGAACGTAATCACCGTTCTTATCTTTAATGTACGTCTCTACCATGTCACCGTCGCAAACGATACGCGCGTAAATCATGTCGCCAACGTCAAAGGCAACCTCGGACGGCACCGTGATCTTGGCAATCGCTGCATTGTTCACAAATTTGCCATCCTTATAGACGTGAGGGCACAGCAGAGCGGTCGTTCCCTCCACCTTAAACTGCCACATATAGAAATTGGATTTATTCGCGCTGCGGAGAATGAAACCGACGGCGCTGGAATCAATCATAAATTCCACATCCATCTGATAATCCGTCCAATCGGTCGAGACATCAAGGTTAGAGCCCCTCGATTTTCCGGCCCAAATCCCCTTTTCCGAAGCCCATTCCTTGCCTACAGCCGTCGTAAAGGCCTGAGGGTCGGACGTTGCCACAGCTTCCGTCGAGTCGCACACAGAAACCTGCCAGTAGTACAGCTCGTTGTCTTCCAGCTTTCCGACAAGGTCGGGCTCATAAACACCCGAACTGTTGGAAGATTCTACCCAGCCGCTGTTGTACACAAAATCGCTGGACGCAAGTTCAGCCACCGTTTTGGCGATGGTGATGCGATACACCGTTTGAACTTCATTTTGATCTTCATCGTTCATCACCCAAGAGAAACGAAGATCGTCCTTGTCCACGCCCAAGGGAGTAGACAGCAAGTTAATACGCAAGTCGGTCGGCTTGCCCGTTTGGTCTTCCGGAACCTCCGGAGGGTTATCCTCGGGCGGGTTTTGGGGATCGTCCCCGGGCTGATCTCCCGGCTGATCCGACGGAGGATCGCTGGGTGTCTGTTCTTCCGGCGGGTTGTTGCCACAGCCCGTCGCAAGCAACATCATCATTGCCAGCAAAAAGCAGAGTAAACGTACAAAAGATTTGTTTTTCATGATCTTTGTTCTCCTTAGAGTATACAGATATTTTATTATACCATAACTTTTCTCATTTGTAAAGCAAAAAAAGGACGCAATCGCGTCCTTTTTGCTATTTATTTAGTTAAATTGTACGTTGGCCGCCCATTCGAACACTTTTTCGCTGTATTTTGCCTTCTTGGCAAGGTCCATACCAAACTGAACAATCCAAAACGCATCCGTTTCTTTGTACATAAAGACATAATAGGCATATATCTCGCCGGTATCCGGGTCGGTCCCCTCGTATTCGAAATAAGTAAGTCCGTTCTTGGTTTCGATGGTGGAATCAACCTCGCTTGAGTTCATGACCATGTGCGCATACTGATTCAAGTTCAACAAGCTCGCGCCGGGCATCAGAGAGAATGTTTCCTCAAGGGCAAACACGGCAACGTCTTTCGATCCATAGCAAACCGTGTAATCTTCAAAATCCACCTTAGAAAACTCTCCGGTCAGCGTAATACTGATTCCCTGATTTGAAAATGTCCTTGGTCTGTTTTTCGAAACCCAAGTCGAACCAAACCCGAGTGCAAAAGCGATCACCAACGACCAAACAAAAATCAAAACGCCGATTTTTGTACCGCGCTTGCGATTTTTCAGCACCATATCATCGGAAACGCCGTTAAAACGGAACGGATTGCCCAAAAAGGGATGATATCTGTTCTTACCCGACAAAACGACATCCTCCTCGCCCGCCGGAATCTGATAGTATTCATTGCAATAGTTTTTGCTCAATTTATCCGCAATTACGACAATTTTAGCCGCGCCCCATCCGATGGGAAAGGTCGCCTGCTCGCCGTTTTTGAGCGTTCCGAGCTGACGGCACATCACCTTTTGAGTAACCGGCAAGCCGGTCGCCTCATCGCGCACTTTCATTTTGATCGGCACATCTCCGGAAATGGAATCCTCAATGTAAACCTTCATTCTGACAAGGCTTGCAACACCGCTCTTCTCTCGTGTGATGATGACGTTTCTCATACGCAACCTCCATAGATTGATATTGATATTATTGTAGCATAATATTCTTTTGTTGTCAAGAGAATGTGGGGCGCACAACCACGGGGTCATATCCTGCCATTGATCCCGCAAAAATGTGACCGACAGTCATAGTCCGTCGGTCACATTTTCATTCCATATTTATCACTGCTCTTCCATAGGAAGTGTATCTTGGAAAGGCAGCATCGGTTCCTTTGATTTTCTTCTCAACAAAGGCAGTATAAACAGCATAAACAGCGCGTATGTTTCTACCAAAATGCTGACAAATTGCGAAGTAGACATGCCGAAGATAAAGCCACGAATTTCGTCGCCGCGCAAGAACTCATCCAAGAAACGAACGACTGCGTAGATGGAAAGATAGACGAAAAACAGCTTTCCTTTGCATTTTTGCTTTTTCAACAGATACAGCATCAAAAATGCAATGCCAAGGTTGATCACCGCTTCGAGCAGCTGAACAGGAAAACGACGAACCTCGCCGATTTGGGTCAAGGTGTTTCCGTGAGCGCAAAATCCGAAGCTGGATTCAACGCCATAGCAACAACCGGCCAAGAAGCATCCGACACGGGCAAACGCATGAAAGAACGGAGCCATAAAAGCTGCTCGGTCAAGATAAATCTGGCGAGGAAGCTTTTTGATCCGAATCCACAGCTCTGCCACTCCGTATGCACCAATCAGGCCACCGTAAAAGACCATACCGCCGAATATAACGGTAAGCACGCCAAAAAACTCCTTGAAATTTCGAACGCGAGCAAATGCAGGCAGAAGCTTGAGCTGAGTTAAGCCAAACATCAGGTGTCCGCCGATCAAAATGCCCACGGCCGAAATCAATAAAAAGATGATGGCGTCATTGTCATCCAGACCTTGGCGCGCAATCATACGGCAGAAAATAAAGCCGGCAACCAAGAGCCCAATGAGAGACATAATCATGTATGTTCCGAATTGTTTTCCAAGTATGGTAATGATTGGATACATGGCGGATTCCTCCTTCTAACTCATTGAAAAAACATTGCTTCCCTCGAAGGGAAGCAATGTTGAATTAAAATCTTATGTTTGAAGCGTTGCTATATGATCAATACAGATCGTAGAGCAGATCGCCAACCAGATCGGTATAGCAAGAAACGCAAGCGATGCTGCAGATCAGGCCCAGAGTTGCGAAGGACGCGCCGATGATACCGAGAACCAAACCGGCAGTTGCCAGACCGGAGGGTCTACCATGTACGAGCGCGGACTTCTTTCTACCCATAGCGCCGAAGACAATACCGAGGATGGTGGTAATGATACCAATAACGCCACCAACGATGCTGAACAGAACGCTCAGGACGCCGATGATACCGCAAACCAGAGCTGCGATGGACATACCCTTACCGTCAGAGGGAGGCATCTGGCCAAACTGGGGCTGCTGAGGCTGACCATACATGGGCTGCTGAGGCTGGCCATACATGGGCTGCTGAGGCTGAGCGTACTGAGGCTGCTGAGGCTGACCATACATGGGCTGCTGAGGCTGTGCGTACTGGGGCTGTTGGGGCTGGCCATACTGAGGCTGCTGAGGCTGCTGAGGCTGCTGAGGCTGGCCAAACTGAGGATCCTGAGGTGCATTGTAATTGTTATTCATAATTTGTCTACTCCTTCCTTGTAGATAAGGTTGTCATCATTATACACCCTGACTTGCAAGATTGTCAATGGTTTTTTGGAAAAAAATAATTTTTTTTAGGAATAAAACAGAATTTTTCGATATGATTTGCATAAGATTTCAAAATATTAACTCTGCAAAATCAGGATCTATAAATAATGTAACGAACGCCCCTCGCCGTAAAATAGGCCTTTTCTTATCTGTCCCTCTTTTCATGATCCATCATTCGCGGAACGCCGTCACAAAAAGCAAAAGAGGACGAGCGGCAACAAGCGTCCAACAGCGACATTTTCTTTGATTGATTCTTCGGCCGGCGATTTGGGAGGATTTCATCGTATGTTATTGTGCAGTTTGCCCATATCGAAACCGGCGATGTCGGGTGAAAATTTAATCAAATTCCTCTTGTTTTGAATATTTATTCTAAATATCGCGAATATTATGACGGTAATGCAACAAAAATGTAAGATTGAAGACATTTTTGTCGCGCAAAAGACAAAAAAGTGCCGAAATTTACGAAAACATATTGAAAAACAATTCAAGTTGTGCTAAGATATAGGCAAGTTAAGATCGTCTGTCAACCAAGAAAGGAGATGGAACAATGTTGCCGATACCTTTGTTACAGGTTTTGATCGTTCTAACGGCCCTGGCAACCGCAGTTGCCACCACGATCCAAATTTTGTACGGATGTTTCAGCCATAAGACACAAGCCACGATCATAGAAATAGAAGCCAAACAAAAATATGTGGGCAGCTCGCCTCAAAAACATACGGCTTACGACTATGTATACGAGTACCACGACAAAAACGGAAAGAAGCATCGGGGAAAAATTCTCCGTAACTCTCCCGAAAAAGAATTTTCAAAGGGAGATGTTGTTGACATTAAATATTTGAAGATACGAAAAAGGTGTTCTCGCCACGTTCATTCATCCAGATACATGGCATCACTTCCCTTCGTTACACTTGTGATGCTCATCGTTCTTCTCTTCCTTTATCATTTAAGTACCAAAACATAAACGAACATAATCGGAGGATCATTCCATGAAAGCTACCAAACGTATCATCGCGATCGTACTCACGCTCGTTGTCTGCATGAGCACCCTGCTGCTTCCCATCAGCGCCTTGCAATTCGAGTATGACCACAACCACGACCATCAGGAGAGTGGCACCGATGTGCCCTCCACAACAACAGCACCGCAAGGTTACGTTCCCAAGAATGAGTATATCGAGCACGACCACCCCGTCACCTATGCGGCGGGCGACGGCGAATTGCCTCGCGTTTTGTTGGTCGAGGACGTCCTTCCCTGGGACTCGCGCGCCAATCAAACGGTACTGTCCAAGATCACTCAGTTTGACAAGGTATCTACCTCGCAGTTTTTGAAGGTTGACCTTTCCAAGTACGGCGTCATCGTATTTGCCAATGACCAGCCGTTCAATTCTTACAGTAACTACACCGCATTCAAGGAATATATGGAGCTGTTTGCCAGCCTTGGAGGCGTCATTGTATTCGGTGCCTGCGACAGCGGATGGGCCAACGGTACGCTGACGGAAAAGCTCCCCGGTGATGTCACGAAAAAGACGCATTACGTTGTCAAAAACTACATTGCCGATGCCACTCACCCGATCGTAAGCTGCTCATTGTCTGACTACAACGCCGTGTTGAACAGCGACCTGACAGGTTCATATTGCAGCCACGTTTCTTTCGACGAATCTTCTCTTCCTGCGGGAACAAAAATCATTCTTCGCGAAAGCAATACCAACCGCCCCACACTGATCGAATATCCTCTGGGTAAGGGACGCGTCATCGCATCCGGCCTTACCTGGGAATTCACTTATGACCGCGGCGGTGATAATGGTGCCTACGGATTCATCGGTTATTACGCTCAAAAGGCGATGGACGATATGTTCCGCTATGCCATCCGCGTCAGTAGTATTGATGTAGATGACGTTCATGTTCTGGAAGAATATTACCTCGACCTCAACGCCCACCATATCATTGTTTCCGACCAGCAGTCCAATGCCATCGAAAATGCCACCATTACCATCAATGGCGTGGAATACCGCACGAATGAGAACGGCGCGCTGGTCTACAGAGATGACTACGGCGTCAAAACCGTCACCGTTTCTGCTCAAGGCTACCAAACCACCACGCTGTGTTACGACCTGCAACCCACGCAGTTCAAGCTGGTCTTTTTGAACGAAGACGCCGAGGACGGCAGACCCTATGTTACCATGGTCTCCGATACCAACAGTCTGTTCGATTTGAGATATCAAACCAAGCGTTACACAGAGGCCTCCACAACCAAAATTTCCTTGAAGGTGACGGCCGATTGGATGGGTCACACCCCCGGTCAGTATGTCATTTATCAAGAGGGCTATCAAAAGACGATCACCAGCGCAGATGGCACCTTTGACTTTGCACCCGGCCAGGTCTTGGCGCCCAACGTTCCCGTCAAGCTCAAGTTGATCTCCAAAGACGGAACCTCCTCCACGCCCATTGACATTCAGCTGGCCGTGGACCCCAAGCGGGAGGACGCCTTCAACAATGAAAGCGCATTTGCCGATATGCAGATTGGCACCAACCAAGGCGGCTCGGTCGGTGATCCCACCGTATCTTTGGTATTCCCCGGAGATTTCAAGTTGGAATTCCCCGCACTCCCCTTCGAAGCAAACCGCGTTGTTCATGAGGATGGCTCCTATGAGGATCAGGTTTTGATCGGTATTGTCGATTTCAACTTAAAGGACAAGAAAGCTGAATGGGCAACCATCAAAAACAAGGTAAAAAGTTGGGTGGACAAAGGTGTAGCTGCCGATAAGGCATTGGATCAGATTCTGAAATCTTACGGCGGCAAAAAATGGGCCGGTACCGCTTTGATCGAGAAAAAGCTGTTCAATCCGGAAATCAAGGTCGTTGGTTATTATCAGGAAAAATTCGACGCCTACGGCAATTTGATTGAACGAGACGGCGGTGTCATCATTTCCGGTGGCAACAGCTCCGTGTATACCCGCCAATTCTTGGCCGGTCCTGTTCCGATTTATCTGGATCTGAGCGGCGAAATTAAGCTGAACATCAGACTCGGCGTCGGATACAACCACGAGGATGACAAGTGGCTGTTCGACGGCAAGTTGGATATTGAAGGCAGTATTACCCTTGGCGGCGGTCTGGGCGTTTCCGGTTTGGCAAGCGTAGGCGTCGAGGGAAAAGGACAGCTTGACATCGGACTTTTGCCCGATCAGACCGGAGACATTACCCTCAGCGCAAGCCTCCGCGCCCGACTGCTTTGGGTATTCGACTGGCGCTTAACCATTGCCAAAAAGCGCTACCATTTGTGGGGACCCGATCCCTATGCAGCTTACCTCTCCGGCGGCTATGATTATGAATACACCATGGATATTGCCTCCAGAGATTACAACGAATTGACCTCGGAATGGTACGGAGAGAACGTCAATTACTTCGATTTGATGGATCACCCCGAGAGCGTACGCACCCTGCAAGAATATATCCTTCCTACATCCATGCCCGAACTGGTGGAGGTAAACGGTCAGTACATCTTGTTCTTCCACACCGACTATGCAGAAAGAGATGTCGGTAACAATATCGTTTTGATGTATTCCGTATACGACGATGCCACCGACACCTGGGCCGCGCCTCTTCCTGTGGCTTTGAGCGACTCCTCCGACTTGTACGCCGAGATGATTGTTGTCGATGACGAATTGTACGTTGTTTGGCAAAAAATTGATCAGGCGCTGGTATCCAGAGATATCAACGAGCTTTTGGACGAAATGACCGCCAACATCGAGGTCAGCTTTGCCAAGTGGAATCCCTCAACCCAATCCTTTGAGCAAGCTTACATCACCGATGACGCCGCACTGGATATGTATCCTCAACTGGCCATGGATGACGATCAGATGAGCATTGTTTGGATCTCCAATGACGAAAACAATGCCACCGGTGAATCCGGCATCTACACCGTTTATACCAGTCATTACGAAAACGGCGGCTGGTCCGCCGCACAGCCGATCTATCAGACGAGCGATTATATCTCCGAGCTTGCCGCCGGATACATCAACGATGAGTTGCACGTG
Organism: Eubacteriales bacterium; assembly: GCA_045631585.1. Classification (GTDB taxonomy): domain Bacteria; phylum Bacillota; class Clostridia; order Oscillospirales; family CAG-272; genus SIG644. The sequence goes on from JAZQUX010000147.1 coordinate 15,815, forward strand.
CTGTACATTGACGGAACGGTCCTGGAGGGTGGCAACGTCCATCAAATCATCAACGGCACCTCTCTTCTCGTTGCCAATCAGATGGACCTCGGTTCTTCCCTTTATTTCAATCAGGATACCTTCGCATGGAACGCGGCCGGTGACGTATACTGTTACTCCGGATCGGGTGAATACTCCATCATCCGCACCGGCGATATGCCCGCTATTCTGTCCTCCTTCCGTATGCTCAGCAACGGCGTAGACAACACCATCGTTTGGCTGGCCAACGACTCTAACGGTTTGTCCGTCATTTACGCCTCGGTTGAACTGGAGAATGGTTGGAGTAATCCCATCGCCATTTACGAGTCTTATGAGACGATCCAGTACTTCGACGCAACCTTTGAAGATGACGGCTCTTGGAGCATCGTCTTCACCAGCACTTCCGATCCCGACGCGCAGGACGTTTCTTTGATGTACGCCAACATTCAGCCCAGACGAGACATCACGCTCAATCTGGTAGACATCGACGAAACCAAACGCGAAAACGGAATGCAGCCCATCTATGTGAATGTAACCAACAACGGTCAGACAACGCTGACCGAAACCGTCATTCAAATCGTAGATGAATACGGCAATCTCGTTTGCTTCACCACCCTGCCCTGCAACATCCCCGTCGGTCAGAGCGCCATTCTTGAAACTGTCGTTGACCTGTCCCATATCACGGAGTATACCGAGCTTGAGGTCACTGTTTACGCCCAAGATGAAGCGGATTGGTCCGACAATACCGACACCGTAGCGGTCGGCTACGTCAATGTCATTTTGGACGTACAGCAATACACCGTGGGCAATCAAATCATTTTGAGTGCAACCGTTCAAAATCTGTCTGACATCCCCGCCGACGTGGCCATCAGCATCATTCAGGATAGCCGCGACGGTATCGTTCTGGACATGAAGAACATCGGCGTGCTGACCAAGGATACCAACTACGTTTATATCTACTCCATCGACCGCTCCAAGATCGACTTTGAAGGTTTGGATCACAAGTACTACTACATCGTAATTGATACGCTCCAGAAAGACTGGACCGAATATGACAATTACCAAATCATCTCCATGCATCCCGTAGAAATCCCCGAAGGTCACGTTCACTTCAACGGCGACGGCATATACGTTCAGACGCAAGAAGGCCACTACAAGGTTTGCGACGACTGTGGCGAAATCTACGATCAGGTAGCTCACACCGAAAGTGATTGGCTGCCCGGTAAGGCTCCCACTTGCACCGAAGAAGGATATTCCACCTGGAAGTGCTGTGTGGTATGCGGATACGTACTGGCGGCTCAGGACACCCTACCTCCCACAGACCACACTCCGCTGACGGTCGGCGAAAAAGAAGCTCAGTGCGGTGTTCCCGGTTACTCGGGCGACATCATTTGTTCCACCTGTCTGACCATTCTTTCGGAGGGCCACATCATCTACGGAGATGATCACATCACCGAAACCATCGGCGCCGCCCCCGCAACTTGCGAACAAGACGGATACACCGGAGACGTGGTATGTCTCAACTGCCACGTGACCCTGAAGCAGGGTGAAATCATCCCCAAGACCAAGCACAAGCCCCTAACCCTCAATTATAAATATCCCTCTTGCACATCGGAAGGTTATACCGGCGACATTGTATGCTCCGTCTGTGATGCCATGCTTCTTCCCGGCAGCATTCTCCCGACTCTTCCCCATACAGAAAAGCTGGTGGGAGAAAAACCCGCTTCTTGTTGCGACCCCGGCTATACCGGAGATATCATTTGCGAAAAATGTGAGACCGTTCTTGTTCCGGGTGAAGTCATTGAATCCCCCGAGCACCCCTCGACGCTGATCAATCAAAAAGATCCCACCTGTACTCAGGTGGGTTACACGGGCGACTTGTACTGTGAAATTTGCCAAGTCATCGCCTCTTACGGTCAGGAGATTCCCGTCTTGGATCATACTCCTTGTGTCGTCGGTGAGAGAGAGGCCACCTGCATCACAAACGGTTACACCGGAGATACGTTGTGTGCCGATTGCGGCGAGATTCTGTCAACGGGAAGCGAAACCGAGCTCCTCCCGCACACACCGCAGCTGATCAACGTCACAGAGGCAACCTGCGTGACGGAAGGTTACACGGGAGATATCATTTGCGAGGAATGTCAAGTCTTAATGGCATCGGGCCGAACCATTCCCACCATTGATCACACCCAACAGCTCGTGGGAGAACAGTCGGCCACTTGCACGCAAGAAGGCTACACGGGCGATATCGTTTGCGAAGAATGTTCCACGGTGCTTCACCAAGGAACGACCCTCCCGCGTCTCCCACATACCACATATATCGTTGGAGCCTCGGAGGCAAGCTGCGCCAAGGAGGGCTATACCGGCGACGTCATCTGCTCAGAATGTAACAACATGATTGAGCAAGGAACGACCATTGACAAATTGCCGCACTTCACCAAGCTTCTGAATCAAAAAGCACCTTCTTGTACCGAGGAGGGTTACACCGGTGACTACATTTGTTCTGTATGTAACGAAACGGTGACCAAAGGCAACGCCATTGGCAAGTTGGATCACAAGCTGATCACCATCAATCAAAAGAAAGCTTCCTGTTCTGAAGAAGGTTACACCGGTGACAGCTATTGCACCGCATGTAAGAGCGTTGTTTCCGAAGGAACCGCCATTTCCAAAGAACCGCACACGCCCAAGCTTGAAAATCAGAAGGCACCCACCTGTGCGGAAGAAGGTTACACCGGCGATGAATATTGCACTGTCTGCCATGAGCTCATCCATAGAGGTACAAGCATTGATACGGTGGCTCACACCCTGACCACCATCAACCAAAAGGACGCCACCTGCACCGAAGAGGGGTATACGGGTGACAGCTACTGTTCTGCTTGTGACAACATC
>JAZQUX010000148.1:0-3395 GCA_045631585.1 Eubacteriales bacterium
GTCTTGGTCTTGGTAACCTTACGAAGTTGGCGGTTAAACCCCTCAATGGCGTTAGTGGTATAGATCAACCGGCGGATCTCCGGTGGATACTTGAAGTATGTACTCAAATTAGGCCAGTTATCTTGTCTGTGACTCGGCTTACCGTTGTATCTGATACCTCAATGCCATAAATATCCCGGATATGACTTTCGATGTCGCTGGTGCTCATGCCCTTGGCATACATGGACAGGATCTTTTCCTCAATATCCTGACTGATGCCAGCTTTGGGACAAGTTGTCCCGAAGTCAGTTGTCCCGGGTGCAGATCTCCGCTAACTCCGTTCAGATCACCTATTACTACTTAAACACAAAATCTGAACGGAGGAAAATATAAATGACTACTATCAATCTGAAAACTTTTTACCCTTGGTATACCCATGATGAATACATCGAGGTTCCCGATGAAGTTGCGGAGGAACTGAAAGCCGACAAACGGTATGAAGCCGCCTATCGCCGCCGCGTAGTTCGCAACAAGGCGCAGTATTCTCTCGACTGCGATGACGGTATCGAGTACTCTGCCTGTGTGCATGAGCCATCCCCGGAGGATGTGATCCTGCATGAGGAACGGTTTGAAATGCTGTGCCGTGCACTAAACTCTTTGCCCGAGGTGCAGGGCCGACGTGTGGATGCTTGTGTGATCCTAGGATTGAGTTACTGCGATGTTGCCGGCATTGACGGGGTAGATAAAAGCTCGGTGCGGCGTTCTGTTCTATGCGGATTAGAGAACATGAGGAAAATTTTGAAAAATGTTTTGTAAATAGACTCTCCTTTTGCCCGCTTTTTGTCCTTGGTATATATAGGGGACTCTGAGACAAATTGTCCCAAAGCTGTGGGGCGGTGCTTCGGCACCGCCCTTTGCTATTTTGAAAGGAGGTGAGATGCCGAGCAGATTCAGTATCAGATCGGCAAAATCAATTTCATAGTTACCCCTGTCTACAAGGACGGGGGCGAACCCATGAGCGACATTCTGTTAAAGCTCATGATAGCGGACTTGGAGCGCGGCGACATCCTTAACAAAGGCAGCGGGCGGAGGTATAATAGACTTGGAAATACTGATTGCCTGACTCCCGAGGAAGGAGGACAATTTGAAACAGTCTGGTAATCACAACATCGGCACAGCCGCGCTCTACTGCCGACTGAGCCGTGATGACAACATGGACAGCGAGTCCAACAGCATTCAGAATCAGAAGAAGATCCTGCAAAAGGTCGCCCGGGAAAAGGGCTATATGGACACGATTTTTTTCGTGGACGATGGTATCACAGGTACGACCATGAAACGTCCCGGCTTTCAGAAGATGCTAACCGCAATCGAAGCCGGGTATATCTCTGCTGTGTTCGTCAAAGACCTGTCCCGCTTGGGTCGCAACTACATTGAGGTTGGCAAACTCACGGAGGAGTTCTTCCCTCTACATGATGTTCGTTTAATCGCTGCAGGAATACTGTGGCGATGTCATCAACTTCAAGAGCTACTCCAAGTCCTACAAGATCAAACGCCGCATTGAGAACCCGGAGGAAAACCGGGCGATCCTCCTCAATGTCCACGAGCCAATCATTGACCGGCCTACATGGGAAAAAGTACAATCTATGATGAAAGGCACACGGCACAAGCGTCCGTCCGCTTCGCAGGAGCCGAGCGTGTTTTCTGGAAAGTTGAAATGTCCGGAGTGCGGTGGGAATCTCAATTTCCATTTCAATCAAGGAAACCATGACATCAAGTTTTTCAGCTGCAAGAATCACAACTCCGGTCTGCGAAAATGTTCCTCAACACACTACATCCGTCTGGACTTTCTGGAACAGGTGGTGCTGTACGAGATTCACCGTCTGGCGGCATTTGCCAGCGAATACGAACAGGAATTTCTGGAAACTGTGCGGCGGTATACCAACGCCACGACGATCACCCGGCGCATGGTGTCTGAGTTGATCGACCACATTGATGTGTACCATGCTGAGAAGCGTGACGGTGTGACCAATCAGCGGCTGGTCATCTACTACAACTGCATCGGTGCCTTTGATGTGCCGGATTGAAGAAAAATTCCGGAAGCAGACATCATCATGGAAACTAGAAGGGGCGTAGCTGTCAGCTACGCCCCGGGACAGATTGCAGTATAGCATTGTCAAAAACAAAAATACGGAGTGGCCTTTGTAGGATTCTCAAATCCTATAAGGACACTCCGTATGGTCCGAGTGGCGGGACTTGAACCCACGGCCTCATGGACCCGAACCATGCGCGCTACCAGCTGCGCTACACCCGGAAATCTACTCTATTATAATCTCTTTGCCGCGTGCTGTCAAGGGGTATCATGCAAATGATATGGAGTTGTTTGGTATGTGATAACTTTGGGTATTTTGTCAGTTTATCCTGCAAAAGGATGGTTTTTCCGGAAGACGGGAGTTGTGTGTCGAATAAAAATTGCACTGTCAAAACGCGCTGTCAACTGTAAGATACAACGAAAATATAACGGATCAATCTTTAAGTGTGCTGAAAACTTCTGATAAAATCCCCTGTATTCGGTTTACATAAGTTTTATAATAATATTATACTACAAATAGTTATACACAGTATCCACAAAGTTATCCACAACGCGGAAACTGTTACACTGCAAAATATATGCGGTTTTCCACAAGGTTATCCACGCGCGACGGATGAAGTTTGCGTAGTATATAAAAACTGCATTAAGTTTACATAACACTCAAAAAGCACCATAGCAACTGCACCTTGCAAAAGTGGATTATCTTATGCAGGACTGCCGCCGAAAAAACGGGGACCGCATAAAGCGATCGCCGTGAAAAAACTATTGAGAGATTACTTGGTGCCGAAGATACGGTCGCCCGCGTCGCCAAGACCCGGGACGATATATCCGTTCTCGTTGAGCTTTTCATCCACCGCTCCACAGTAGATATGCACGTCGGGGTGATCCTGCTGGATGCGTTCGATGCCCTCGGGAGCGGCCAGCAGAACCATCAGCTTGATGTTCGTGCAGCCGTACTCCTTCATAAAGCCGATTGCAGCGCTGGCGCTGCCGCCGGTTGCCAGCATGGGGTCAACGATCAGAACGTCGCGCTCTGCAATATCCTTGGGCATCTTGCAGAAGTACTTGACCGGCTCAAGAGTCTCCTCGTCGCGGTAAAGACCAATGTGACCGATACGCGCGGAGGGGACCATACGAAGGACGCCGTCCACCAGACCCAAACCTGCGCGCAGGATGGGAACAACGGCGAACTTCTTGCCCTTGATGGTGGGAGCCATTGTGGTGCAGATCGGGGTCTCCACGGCGCGCTCCACCAGAGGCAGGTCGCGGGTTGCTTCATAGGACAGCAGCATGCCGATCTCGCTGACCAGCTCGCGGAAATCCTTGG
>JAZQUX010000149.1:0-2932 GCA_045631585.1 Eubacteriales bacterium
GGATTGTCGATTGCAAGATCGCCGCACTGCACGTCCCATCCGCCCGGATTCGATAGCGGATACTTCTGACTGTCCTTGTTGGCGGCGGCAACGGTCAAAGTTCCGGCACCATTTTTGACAACCTTTCCCTCGCCTGCGATATAGGTCGAAAGCGCAAGCGCATTGTCGTTTGATATGACGAGCACCGTATCGCTTTGCGTCAGCACTACGGTTCCTGCATTTTTGAGAATCTCCAGATCGCCATCCGAGGCGACAACGGTTCCGCTGCCGATGCGTATCTCGTCTCCGGAAGATCCGGGCTTGCCGCCCTCCTTCCAGCGCGAGGAATCCGCCCAGCCGCCGCTTCCGGAAAAATCGTAGTTGAACGTACCGGCGACCGAATTCAGCACGCAGCCGAAGGCTGCCGTGCACGCAAGCGTCAATGTCTTGAATATCATTGCGGACTCCTTTGCCGCCCGTCTTCCGGACGGCCCATTCTCTTTGGATGTGATGTATGTTATCACAGACCGAAATCCAAAGTCAACACCACCGCAACAGAGGGATATCAACGAAAAATTTTGTCCATGCAAGGATTACGGCATTTTATTGCATTGACAAAAGCCCCGCCCAGACTTATTTCATAGTGCTTTTGCACTTTTTCTTGCAGACAGACTTCACAAAAGAAACAATATCCGACAATACTTCAGGAGATATTGTTTCCTCGATCATGGCATATTCGGCAAACTCACCGGTTTTGCAATGCTGAAACAGATGATTAAGTCCAGGATACGACTTGATCATCATCTTCTCATTGGGCACAAGGTTATCCCGCAATACGGACAGATGTTTTTCGCACGATACTTGCGTATCCTTTTCGCCATTTAATGCAAAAACCGGGCAATGTGTTGCCTTGACGGCATCAATCGGATCATAATCCAAATAGCGCCGAACCCCGTCGTCCTTGACAAATGCCTTTTTCAGCGCCGGTAACGCTTTAGCAATTTCCCGTTCATCCTTTCCCGCGCTTTTTAGCCGCATGCGCAACTGTTCGTCCAAAACATCTCCCATTTTCAAAACAGGCCCTGCCAAACTCACAATAAAATCCACCTTTCTTCTCTGCGCCAGCATAAACGCCACTGTGCCCCCTTCGCTATGTCCCAGAACGCCGACATTCCTAAAACGAGAACGAAGACATTCCACACCAGATTCAGCGTCAAGCATGATATCCTCAATAGAAATATTCTTCGTCTTTCCTGACGATTTGCCTACGCCTCGATCATCATATCTAAGCGTTGCAACACCCTGACGCGCAAGAAAATCCGCAATGACAGCAAAGGGTCTGTGATTGAACATTTCCCCGTCTCGGTTATGGGGGCCACTGCCAGATGCCATCAACAACACCGGAGTCTCTCCATCGCATTTCTCCGGAAGCGTCAAAGTACCATCCAAAGATGCGTCTGTACTCTTGAACATGATATTCTCCATTCGGTACGGAAACGGAGGCTTTGGTTCTTGAGGTCGTGCCATCTTTATCGTTTCCGCAACCAATGTCAAAGGATACTCGCCCACTCCTTGACGCCACACGCCCACCAATCTTTCGCCCTTCAGCTTTCCGGTAAAACGGCCTCCAATAACCTTGAAAGTGAACTCCACCGACCCGTTCTTTGCATGCACAATATTTCCGGGAACTCCAAATGCACCCTGAACCGGAACATCCAAAGAACATTTCGTTCCTTTTACATGAAACACGACTCCGAGCTTCTGCAGCCCCGCTTCAAGCTGACCTTCCCAATCCCCATCAATTTTAGCCGTTGCAACAAAACCCCACAACAAGACAACCATCGCCACTATCACTTTTATGCTATTCATTTTCCCTGTCCTCTTTTGATTATTCCACACTTATCGAGAATTACGTGTCCACTTCCTCTCCGCAATGCACACATATGACCGGCAGACGCTTCTCAATTCTCTTGATGCAATTGCGTCCGGCACCATCTTTGCCAGACCATCCCGACAAGACGGATTTTCCGCAATACGGACACCTCGAACAACGATAAACGCAAAATGATACAGCTACAAAAGACAAGGACACGACATTCTGCGCCCAACAGCAAATTCTACCCAAAGACAATTCCACAAGGCCGATCACGCCCAATACGATAACAACAATCGCAAGCGTTACCTGTGCCCGACGCCATTTGCGTAAATTATCAAAGTCTGTTTTCATGACATACCCCACCCTATCCAAAATTTTCATCATTGTATCAAAAAGAACCGCATCCCTCAATACCAAACAACTTCCTGTAATTTATGATATACTTTTTACAGTGTCTAATTCAAATCATGATTGCAGGAAATGAAATGAATAAGATAATCACTGCAGTAAAATGTCTTGGGGTTTTCATTCTGGGAGTGATGTCTATTCCGATTCAATTGCAGGCATACCAGACAATTTACTGTTGGTTATGTTACGAACGCAAATTCGAAGCGGTGATTGCCGGAGGCTGCTGGGATCAAAATGGGCTCACAAGACTGCTTCTGCTGACTCTGTTGACAATGTCAATTACGGCACTCGCATATTGCCTGGCAGTTTCGATATCCCGTCAGAAATGACGGCGCATCGCATGTCTCACGGCTTTCCCCTTTGCCGTCGCCATTCCTGTTGGCGCGACCTTGATGTATTCATGGGAATTTGCAAGATACATCGCTGTCATAGGGATTACTCCTGACCGCATTGCAGGCGCAAGATTTGCAATCCTTCTTTTCCTCGTGCCAATCTTATGCTTTGCCGGATATTTTGCCGGCGTCAAAACGATAAAGCGGATTGTTTTCATCGGAATCACATGTCAATTTGGCACATATCTCACATTTATGGCAAAAGTTGCTACCGCACAGAAATCGATAAAGCCCAATTTACCCCGTCACCACTTCCAGTCCACCAAACTTGTCGGGG
>JAZQUX010000150.1:0-13272 GCA_045631585.1 Eubacteriales bacterium
CACCAAACAAAAACCACCCTTTTGGGTGGTTTTTGACTATAATTTTTCTTATTCCCCTTCCCAAACTCATTTCAATGTGCTATACTATATCCAATATATTCGAGAAAGGATGAACCCTTATGGAATTATCGACCAAACTGAAAGCACTGGAAGGCTGTAGCCGCGCCAACGGATACGCCGATCGCATTTTCTCAGAGCTTATGTATCTGTATCATCTCAACCGCGCAAGAAACTTAGGATGGGATGAAAAACTGGATCGCGCCATGACATATCTTTTGGATAGTGTCAAGGAAAATGGTGCTATTATCAAAGAAGATTGTGAGAATGTCGAGCTTGCTCTTGCTGATTTGTCAGAAACTGCGAAGTCGATCACTGTTCATTGCGTTGCGCACGCTCATATTGATATGAATTATCAGTGGGGCTATCAGGAAACGGTTTCCATCACGACCGAAACCTTCCGCACAATGCTCGATTTGATGAAAGAATATCCCGATTTTACATATTCGCAATCTCAGGCCTCTGTGTACGAGATCGTAGCAAAATATGACCCTTCCCTTCTTGAAGAAATCAAGGAAAGAGTCAAGGAAGGTCGTTGGGAACTGGCCGCCACCGCATGGGTTGAGTGTGACAAGAATATGCCCAACGGCGAATCCCTCTGCCGCCACATTTCCTACACAAAGAAGTATCTTTCTGAGCTGTTCGATATCGATCCCGATACGTTGTGCATTGATTACGAGCCGGACACTTTCGGACACGCAGCTACGGTTCCTGAAATTTTGCAAAACGGCGGAGTTGATTATTACTATCACTGCCGCGGTTGCAATCCTCGCGGTCCGTATCGCTGGCAGTCTCCTTCCGGTAAAGAAGTCATTGCTTACAGCGATCCCAGCTGGTATCAGTGCGGCATTGATTGCAGAGCTTTTGCCTATTATCCGCAAATCGGCGCAACCTTTGGCGACGGTACCATGGATCAGTTCCTAAAAGTTTACGGCGTCGGCGACCATGGCGGTGGGCCTACCCGCATTGACTTAGAAAAGATCACCGACATGATGTCGTGGCCTCTGTATCCCACTCTTAAATTCAGCCGCTACGATACCTACTTTAACTATCTGGCGTCTCTGCGCGACACCTTGCCGGTGCATAGCGGTGAAATCAATTTCGTGTTTGCCGGTTGCTATACTTCTCAAGGCAGAATCAAAATGGCGAACCGCAAGTCCGAGACTCGTTTGTACGATGCCGAGTTCCTGGCGGCTCAAACTGCCGCTTTGACAGGAAAAATGCCTCAAATCGACTTCACTAAGGCATGGACCAACACGCTGTTCAATCAGTTCCATGATATTCTTCCCGGTTCTTGTGTCGTTGACACCCGCGAAGATGCGATGGGACGATTTCAGGAAACCATTGGATACACCAACTCTGCTTCTATCGAAGCGTTGCGGGCGCTGTCCGATGCCATCGATACGGGAGATATTCCCTACGACGACAACGCCATGGTGCGTTCCGAAGGCTCCGGCGCAGGATTTTTGAACAACAAAGATCATTCTTATGCGATCGCCGTCGCTGAACGCGGACACGGAAGCGTCCGTATTTTGCACTTGGTAAATACCACCGCCTACGAGCGTGATGAAACCGCCACTGTACTTTTGTGGGACTATCCTGCCGACGTCGGCAACATCGAAGCTCATACGGTTGACGGCACGTCAATTCCGATCCAGATTCTTGACAATGGTAAGCGTCACTTCCATAATGCTTATGCTACGCTTCTGATGCGCGTCAAGGTTCCTGCATTTGGATATCAGACGGTTATCCTCAAGCAAAAGGAAGTATACAACCCCAACGCCTTCAATTTGCCTCCGATCCCCGGTCGCCGTCAGGATACCTTTGGTGACCAAAACATGGTGCTGGAGAACGAATATATCCGCGCTGAATTCGATGCTCAAACTTGCACGCTTGTATCCTTGATTGACAAGGAAAGCAATACCGAATTGTTGCCTGCAGGTGATAGAAGCGGCGGTCAATTCCGGTTGGTTCATGAGAACCCCCGTTTCGGTCACAGCGCATGGACCCGTGGTCCCGCCCAAAAGACCGAGATTCTCAACGAAGAATGCCGCGTTCACGTATCCGCATACGCTCACGGCGCTCTTTCCCAATGGTTTACATACGAAATGCCGTTTGGCACTCGCTCCACTATGTCTGTAACGGTTCGTTTGAATGCCGCCAGCCGTCTTATTGATTACGATATGCGTATCAATTGGCTGGAGACAGGAAACAACGACGATCAAGTTCTGCTGACCTTCAGCACGCCCACCGCATACAACATCGGCGCTTATCGTTACGAAATCGCCAATGGTGTTATCGTGCGCGAAGCGTTTGCCAATGACGTTCCTTCGCTGGGACGTATGGAGATTCTTCCGTCCGAAGGCGGTCACCCCGCTTACTTGCAGTTGATGGCTGACACCAAATACGGTTTCCAGGGATGGAACGGTCGCGGTGAGCTTTCTCTCATTCATGCATCCTTCTATCCGGATCTCTATCCTGAAATGACCACGCACCACATCCATGCTGCCATTGCAGTAGTAAGAAACGGTGAGGAAGCCCAAAAGCTGGGTGATTGTTATAATCATGAGCTAATTCCTGTATCCGGCAAGCCCCATAAAGGCACTTTGCCCACACAAGGCTCTATGTTTACCGTCAGTGATATCAAGGGCATCAGCCCCTCCGGTATTCGTGTGACCGAAGACGGTTCCCTTCTGCTTCGTTTCTACAATCGAACGGATGATATGAAGGTCACCAACATCACGCTGCCCATGGATATTGCAAAGGCTGTATACGTTGATCTCAATCAAAACGAACAGGCCCCCGTGATGATGCAAGGCAAGCGCACAATGATCTTTAGCATCGATGCATACGCTACGCAAACCATTAAGGTTGTATTGGATCGCGATTGATTTTCAAGAATAAACAAAGACAACGGATACATTTAGTATCCGTTGTCTTTGTTTATAGAAAGTTGCCGTTCAAACTGCAGCCTATAAAAGTCAATTAAAAAATATCGGACTTATCATACCAAGCGGTTATTTATTAACCATTCTTCCCAATTATCCTCAGTAAGCGATTCATATTTCGTACTATTTTCGATTTTGTATCTTGATAAAATATTCTTTAAATCTTCATATGTTTTTTCATACTCGTATATCGAAACAGAGCCAGGTCTCATAGAAAACGGATCTCTATTAACAACATGTCTGGAAATCAACTTTCCAGTTGTCCGATCAATATAAAAATTATACCGAGAGGACTCATATCGCTCTTCATCCGCTTGGTCACCGTAAGAAAACAGGCATATTAAATCGCTAAAATCCTTATATAATTTTTCCATATCAACATTCTCTATTTCAGTATAGTAATTTTCTCATGGTCTTCCGTCAAGGTGCTATTGGTGTTACCCTTATGCTTCGTGATTATAATCAAAGTCGCAATGCTTCAAAAACTCTCTCGCAATCAACATAGCACCGATCTGATTTGGGTGGATGCGGTCCCATGCGATAAACGTGGAGTGCTGATGTTTGAAGTAGCGATCGAACATCGCCTGCAGATCAATGAAAATACAACCGTACTTTTCTGCCAGTCGACGACAAACCTCCCCATACTCATCCATGCGGGCACGCATGGTATCAGCAGGATTCGGTTCCATATAATACGGAGTCATAAGAAAAATGCCCTTCACTCTATCTTGAAGCGACAAAATCATATTTTCTACGTTTTGTTCGTATTGTGCGGGAGATACAGCGCGATCTGTCATCGCAGGCGTATCAAACTGACGCCATACATCATTGATACCAATCATAATACTGACCCAATCAGGGTTTAAATTCAGAACGTCACGTTCCCAACGAGCGAGAAGGTCGCGGCTGGTATTGCCACCAATACCGGAATTAGTCACGCGAATATTGTATTCGGGATATACCGACATCAACAGGTTTTCCAACATACGAACATAACCAAAACCAAGGCTGTCAAACAAGCCCTCGCCTACCGGATTTCCACTATTCATATCCGTCACAGAATCTCCCGCAAAAACGATGCGGTCATATTTTGCAAAAATCATGTTTTTCTTTTCCTTTCAATAATTATTTGTTTGGCGCAATGAGCGTCATTTCATCCTGTCTTCCGTAGGAATGATGGTTCATCTCATTGTTTAAGACGATATCACTATCCGGAGTAATATAGGCTGTTGTTACACTTCCGTCATCGTTAAAACAAAGTTCACGCCAGCCCCAGCGGCTGTTCTCAATGTCGCGAGAATAGGAGAACTGTCCGTCGCGAATTAAGCATTTGTGGCCACAAGCTTCACCCAAATCGATGACATGAGAAAGATGGGTATGTCCCGCAAACAAGCACACGATGCGCTCTTCCGTCTTCAGCAATTCACAAAATTCCGGTGTTTCTTTCTCCATATTAAAATCATGCGCGCAAAGAAACACCTTTGTATTGGGATGGGCATCCATCTGCTCGCGGATGTAGGTAAGATCGGAGGGCGTGTAGGTGCCGTCACTGTTGACAGTTGGATCAAGATCACCGCCGAAATTGTCGAGGATGATAAACAGATACTCACCATAAGGAACAGTCATACGGCGCTCATGTCCGGTAATACGCTTCCAGTTTTCGTTGCCATATTGCTCATGATTTCCTGCAATCATATATTTGGGGCAAGGCGGAAGATGAGGATAGACGTCCTTCATAAACTTTTCGGTATAGGACGTATTGCGATTGAGGACAGAACCAAAGGGCGGACAGATCCAAAAATCGAGCGAATAGTCCCCCAACATGAGCATCATGTCAAAAGGCTCTTTTTCATATTCGGCGCTCAAATCGCGAATCATTCGTCCCATGCGGTCTTCGCTCGTCACTGCATACCAAACAGGCTCGCAGTAATGCAAATCGGAGGTAATAATAATTCTTGGCATTCGCGGTACTCCTTGTTTTATCTTGTTGATGACATTTTAGCACGTTTTATCTGTTTTGTCTACCCTTTCACCCATTTTTGAATGTTAAAAACTTTATTTTAAAAACGATAAAAAATATTTGAAAAAGGTATTGACAAATCGCATTTTATTTGGTATAATACATAGCGTTGTGAAACAACATGGGAGCGTTCCCGAGCGGCCAAAGGGGGCAGACTGTAAATCTGTTGTCACTGACTTCGGTGGTCCGAATCCACCCGCTCCCACCAATAGATGAGCCACCGCAATCGCGGTGTCTTTTCTGTTACTTCATGATTCAATCCGTTTTTTTCGAAAGGAACTCGTATGAACCGTATTATCATTATCGGCGGCAATGGTAGCGGGAAATCCACTTTTGCCAAAAAGCTGCATACCCTCACAGGACTTCCACTGGTGCATCTCGATCGTCTTCTTTGGCATGGAACTTGGCAAACGCGTACGAGGGAAGAATTTGACGCGTTGCTTCAGGCTGAGCTTAAAAAAGATCGCTGGATCATCGACGGAAATTACAATCGCACCATCCCCTACCGTCTATCGTACTGTGACACAGTATTTTACTTTGATTTTTCTACCCTGCGCTGTCTTTGGGGCGTCACAAAACGAGTTTTGACCAACTATGGCAAGTCGCGAGACGATATGGGGGGCTACTGTCCCGAGCGGTTTGATCGATCCTTTTACAAAAGTATTCTTGGTTTTAATAAGGCAAACAGAAAGCGTTATCACGCGCTACTGGAGGAAGCCAAAAAAGAAGGCAAGACGGTTGTTGTCTTCCATAACCGACGTCAAGTGTGCCGTTATCTAAACGCCCTAAAATGAGAAAAAGCAAGGCAATTTGCCTTGCTTTTTCTGTTATTTTGCATCATACCAATTCTCACCGATGGCAACACTGACATCCAGAGGCACACAAAGAGAGACGGCTTGCTCCATTTCCTCGCGGAGTAGCGCCAGCGCTTCATCTTTGCAATTGATATTTGCTTCGATCAGCAGTTCATCGTGCACCTGCAAGATCAGCTTGGCATCCATATCATTTTCGCAAAGGCGGCGGTGAACCGCGATCATGGCCAACTTGATAATATCAGCAGCCGATCCTTGAACGGGACTATTCATGGCTACACGCTGTCCAAAAGCCTGCACCACTTTGTTGGGCGAGGACAATTCTGGAATATAGCGACGGCGGCCAAGCATCGTTGTCACAAAGCCCTTCTCGGCGGCGGACGTTTTGATATTGGTTAGATAAGCGTCAATCTTGGGATACGAGGACAAATAATTGTCGATATATTCCTTGGCTTGCTTGCGAGTGATGTGCAAATCTTCCGCCAACGAAAAATCGCCCATACCATAAAGAATACCAAAGTTAACCGCTTTAGAACGCTTGCGCATTTCAATCGTAACATCCTCCGGAGCAACGCCAAACACCTTAGAAGCCGTGGAAGTGTGAATATCCTGCCCTTCGCGGAAGGCTCGACACATATTCTCATCCTCCGTGAGCGCAGCCAAAAGTCGCAGCTCGATTTGAGAGTAATCGGCATCGATGAGCACATACCCCGGCTTACTTGGGATGAAAAAGCGGCGCAGTTCCCTGCCAAGTTCCGTACGAATCGGAATGTTTTGCATATTGGGTTCTGCTGAAGAGAGACGTCCCGTAGCAGTTCCTGTTTGTTTAAACGTCGTATGAACCTGCCCATCCTCATCCACAACTCGCAACAGACCATCGACGTAGGTGCTCTTGAGTTTGGTCACTTGTCGGTAGTCCAAAATATCTTCAATAATCGGATGATACGGGCGCAGTTTTTGCAATACGTCCGCGCTGGTGGAATAGCCCGTTTTGGTCTTCTTAGGAGCCGGCAATCCAAGTCCGTCTTCTCCGAACAATATCTCGCCGAGCTGCTTGGGCGAGTTGATGTTGAATTGTTTGCCTACATAAGTAAATACGCGGCTTTCCAATTCGGAGGCAACCGTATTTAATTGATCACCATAGGCTGCAATTCCACGGCAATCCAGCTTAAAGCCTTCTCGCTCCATATCAGTCAAAACGGCGCAAAGAGGCATTTCCACATCATATAAAACATGCTCTTGCTTGCTTTGTATGATTTTCTCCGCCAAAACAGGATACAGACGATAACTTAATCGAGCCAAAGGCTCATTTTCTTTCAGTACTTCACCAAGATAGGCGATCGACAATCGTGCGGCATCATATACGCCATCCCCGGCATTGATCACGTAGGCGGCAAGCATTGTGTCAAAATAGCAAGTCCTGAAGTGTATTCCTTGGCCATCCAAAGCGTGATACACAGCCTTGGCATCATGGCAGATGATTTTCCCGCAGTTTGCTACAAAACGCTCTAAAAGCCCCTTATTGGGCCCCACAAGGTGGCACCACGGCAAAAGCGACAGCGTTTTTCCATCATACAGCGTCACGCCATCTTCCGTTGTCTGCATAGCGAGCGGTTGATCTGGTGCAAATAGTCCTTGCAACTGTTCCGCCTGAATCGTGACAGGCACCGCTTCGTCAGGTGCTTTTTCTTGTTTTTGAGGTGCGTTCACGTCATCTGCCAGTCCCATTCGCTTGATGTGAGCCGAAAATTCAAGTCGTGTGAATAAGGAAAGGGCCATGGCTCGATCCACACCATTGGTGCGATAACTATCAAGCGTTTCATCCAAAGGAACTTCACGGCAAATGCGAGCCAACGTTTGGGACAGATACGCACTTTCTTTTCCGCTTTCCAGTTTGGTTTTTACAGAAGGCGTCAATTTAGCCTCAGGAAGTGCTTCGTATACACCATCAAGAGAACCGTAGTCAGCAATCAGGCGCAAAGCAGTTTTTTCGCCAATGCCCGGAACTCCGGGAATGTGGTCGGACGTATCGCCCATCAACGCTTTAACATCAACAAATTGCGACGGCATGACACCGTATTTTTCAAAAAACACCTGCTCTGTAAAATCTATCGTGTCATTGTTGGTGGCGAGTAAAACATGAATATGGGGATCGGTCAGCTGCAAAGCATCGCGGTCACCGGTAACAACATAGCAATCCATATCGTGTTTCGTTGCATTTGTCGCAATGGTTCCTAAGATATCATCCGCCTCATAGCCTTCCATTTCAAGAACGTGAAATCCCAAGGCTTTGGCGCACTGCTTTGCCAAATCAAACTGAGCAATCAATTCTTCCGGTGACGGACGCCGACCAGCCTTATATTCATCGTACATTTTATGACGGAACGTCGGCGCCTTCAGGTCGAAGGCCATCACGGCATAATCGGGGTTGATCGCTTCAAAATGACGGCTGACAATATTGATCAAACCGTAGATTGCATTGGTCGGTTGACCGTCGCGCGTAGATAAAGCTCGAATACCGTAGAAAGCGCGGTTTAAGATGCTGTTTCCATCAACGGCCAAAACTTTTTTGACATCCATAAGAATACATCACTTTCCGACAGACCGATTCGGCACTGTCTTTCATTGTCATTAGTATACCATTTTTCTCTCTGATTTGTCAAGACACAGACGAAAATCCAACATTGGCCTTTTTCTTTCTTCGTTCTATCAAAGAAAAATCAACCATATATATTCGACAGAGCGAATCACAGGGGGCAAAAGATGCAAAACAAGCAAAAATTTTTATGGCAGGGATTCTTGATGACGGGCGTTTCACTATTGTTGCGATTTGTTGGTGTAAGCACGCAAATCATCATTGCAGGTAAAATCGGCGCGGAAGGCGTAGGTATCTCTGCGCTGATTAGCGGCGTGGGCGCCTTTGCTGTGACACTCGCCCTATCCGGTATTCAACCGGGGTGTATTCGCTTGATGGCAGAGCATCTCGGTCGGAAAGATATCGCCGGTGCCAGAAAAACATTGACTTGTTCTATTTTGCATGCTCTGCTGTTCGGGAGTCTGTCCGGGCTTTTATTATTCTTTGGAGCAGATGTAATTGTGCGATTATGGATTCGTGACGGGCGAGCGCTTACATCCCTACGCATCCTAACGATCACACTACCGTTCATTTCGCTTTCTTCCTGCCTTGGCGGATATTTTGTCGCCGTACGAAGAGTGTATAAAAGCGCCTGTGCTCAAATTGTCGGAGAAGTATTGCGAGTTACTTTCACCTTGCTGTTGTTGGAACGAATGGTTGGCCAAGGGTTGCCGGCGGCACTGGTCGCCCTCGCCCTCGGTAACGCCATTTCCGATGTTTTCTGCGCCGGCATACTCTCTCTTTTGTGTCTGATTGACCGCCGAATTCACTTAACAGAGCGTTCACCCTTAAGAGGGCTTTTATTTGATTTTTCCATTATAAAAAAGCTGTTATCCATTACTCTCCCTATTGCCCTGACCACGTATGCTCGTTCCGGCTTGGTTACATTGGAACATTCATTGATACCACGCGGATTGCAGCAGTTTGGTATGGATCATAGTTCCGCCCTTGCCGCATACGGGGTAGTACAAAGCATGGCTCTTCCCGTCCTCCTCTTTCCCTGCGCACTACTATGGTCTTTTTCAGGGCTGTTGGTGCCGGAAGTGACAGAATCGCACGTTCAAAAAGACACAACTCGCATCCGATTTATGATGCAACGAGTATTTTCGCTAACTCTGTTTTTTGCCATCGGAACTTCGGGCATTATGATAGCGTTTTCCGATATTCTTGGCTCCGTTCTCTATCAAAACTCCGAGGTTTCTCATATTATCCGTCTCTTATCTCCTCTCATTCCCGTCATGTATTTAGACAGCGCAACCGATGCCATGCTCAAAGGTCTTGGACAGCAGGTTTATTGCATGAAGGTTAATATTATTGATTCCCTGCTATCAGTCATCCTTGTTTTAATCTTAATTCCTCGCATGGGAATATACGGGTATATATTAACCATTTACATCACGGAACTCATGAATGCCGCATTAAGCATTGTTCGCTTGTTGGATATTGGCAACCTCAAGCCTCCCATCATTTCATGGATTGCCAAGCCCTTGCTGTGCATTATCGGGGCTACTTGTGTAGGGCGATTGTTATACACCGCATTTTCCGGCAGATGGGCGACATCGGAAAGAGTAGGAAATTTAACTATTCTTTTGTTTGTTGTCATTTTTCTTTACGCGCTTTTACTATTTTTCACAGGAGCTATGAAAAAGCCGGACTTGGTTTGGTTAGGCTCATTTTTCAAAAAAGAAAAGAACAGCCACGTGCCACAATGACACATAGCTGTTCTTTGGGTATGGCTAATTATCTCATGAAGATCTCGGCTAACTTAATTTTGAAAGCCGCAGCCAATTCACGCAACATAGGACGGGTGATGGTTTGCAGTTTGCTATGCGAAATGGAGCGAACCTTGACCGCCACCTCTGCACTTTTTTCAATGGTATGACAAAGGCCAAACGCTTCATCAAAGGTCGTGCCGGATACAAAGATACCATGGTGCGCCCAAACCACCGCATTGTAGTCCTTCATCTTTTTTGAAGTAGCTACCGCGATCTCTTTTTGACCGGGAACCATCCATGGAAGCACGCCAATGCCATCAGGGAAAATAACAGGACACTCAGTCATCATCTGCCACAGTTCCTTGGTAAATGCAGAGTCATTGAGCGGCAAAAGGAATGTAAGCGCAATCAGATTTACAGGATGACTGTGATAAATGACACGGTTTTTGCCGCCAGTTGTTCCCTTTTTTACAGCGTGGTTCATCAGATGCGCAGGCAATTCGCTCGTGGGGCGTCCGCCGCTTTCAAATCCCCATAAAATACGGAATTTCTCACCGGTAGAATCCACTTCGATAATACCGCAAGTATTGACGGTATCGTCTTTAATATGACGAAAGAAGCATCCCGTACCGCTTACAAGGAAATACTCGCCAGCCAATTCGGGAACCTCCGTACCGATATCCATCCAAGGACGGCTGGGAATCAGATGAGAACGAACCTGCTCGACTTCTTCCGGCAAGATCCAATAAGAAAGGTTGCCACCGTTACGTTCATGGTAGCCATGATTATAACCGTCGTTCGCCATCTCGACAAACTGACGAACAAATTTTGCTTGTAAAACTTCCATGCTGTTAACTCCTTATTTTACCGAGCAAGCAATACGTTGCGCTCGTAATCTACAATGTTTTCAAACCAGCCGCCGTCTTCGGGGACGTTGGCGCGTCGGCAAAACTCTGCCCAGACTTCGCCCGCGGGAAGCGTTTTCCATTCTTCCTGTCGGACAAGCAATTCTGTCATGCGACTTTCATTTTGCAGCTGTTTCCATGCGTCATGCGGCATCAGCATCGCCTCCAGCAAAGCCTTGCGGAAGTTGCGTGCTCCCACAATCCAGGCTGCCACACGATTGATGCTGGCATCAAAATAGTCAAGCGCCAAAGCAAAATCATGGATACGTCCGCTCGCCACAATCTCCTTAGCAATCTCGCGCGTTTCGTCATCCAATCGAATAACATGGTCAGAGTCCCAACGCACCGCACGCGTGACATGAAGTGCTACCTTTTCGTTGAACAACAAAAGAGAAGAAATCTTATCCGAGACCATTTCGGTAGGGTGATAGTGACCGTTATCCATCAGCGGCATAATGCCCTTCTTGGCAGCATAGCTGAGTGTAAATTCAGCCGAACCGACGGTGTATGACTCAAGACCGATGCCAAAGACCTTGGATTCAAGGCAAGGATATACCAGCGAGCGATCATACGGCTCGTCCAGCATTTCATCCAGAGAACGGGCAAAACGGGCTCTGGGAGCAATACGATCGGCCGGAATATCTTTGTATCCGTCGGGAATCCAAATATTCATAACACAAGGAATACCCGTTTCACGAGCAAAATACTCGGAAATACGCAAACAGCACTTGCCGTGATCCACCCAGAACTTCCGGATTTCTTCATCGGGCGAGGAGAGCGTAAATTCACTTGCTTTGGGGTGAGAGAAAAACGTAGGATTGAAATCAATTCCCATGCCTCTTTCTTTAGCAAATGCTACCCATGGAGCGAAATGTTTTGGTTCAAGTGCATTGCGGTCTGCGTACTCACCATCTGCGAAGATGGCATAACAAGCATGAAGGTTGAGTTTAATAACGCCGCCAATGTTGCGGATCGCCACATCCATGTCGGCCATCAACTGTTCGGGAGTTTTGGCTTTTCCGGGATAATTACCCGTCGTTTGAATACCGCCGGAGAGCGCCATATCGGAGTCAAAACCGCCTACGTCATCGCCTTGCCAACAATGAAGTGAAATAGGAATATTTTTCACTGTTTCAATCACAGCATCGGTATCGATGCCCAAAGCGGCAAATTTTTCTTTTGCATATAAATACGAATCAAACTGTGTCATATCTTCCTCCGTTTATATGGTTACAATGGTTTCTTTGACGTCAAAGGAACGTCCAACAGCATCTCTTGCCTCTCGTCTGTTAGCAAACACGTCAGTTGCCAACATCTGACAAAGAAGATTGCCCGTGGCCGTTGCTTCAATCACTCCGGTGAATACCTGACGGCCACTGATTTTAGCGGTCAACTCATTGAGATATGTATCTTGACTACCACCGCCAATAATATACAATGCACCGAGTTTTCGTCCCGTACGAGTTTCCAGTTCATTCAACGTATCTCGATACGCTTCGGCCAAACTGTAATAGATTACAGCAAGCAGTTCGGGTAATTCCATTGGCTTGCCGCATGCGCTTTTTACCGCTTCAATCATACTATCGGGGGCGAGGAAGGCATCATCGTTGACATTAACTCGGCAATCCGGCTCGCCAAATGCCCGTGCCATGGCGGAAAGCTCAGGAAAACCATACGTTCCCCCAAGCTCACGACGAACAGATTGAATCATCCAAAGCCCCATGATATTTTTCAGGTAACGATAACGCATATCGTAACCGCCCTCATTGGTAAAATTAGAACACCGAGAGGCCTCGTCATTGGCGGGTTCTGTGCGTTCCACGCCCATCAACGACCAAGTGCCTGAACTCAAATAGGCAGCATCCATACGTTCTGTCGGCAAAGCCAACACAGCGGAGGCTGTATCATGCGAGGGCGGAAGAAGAACTTGCACGTCAAAACCAATTTCGTCCGCAATTTCTCGGCGAAGATGGCCAAGGCTCGTTCCCGGCATTTGAATCGGCGGGAACATATCCACAGGATATCCCAGCTTGTCAATCAGTTCCCTGTCCCAATCTCCCGATTTCACGTTCAAAAGGGCCGTTGTAGATGCGTCCGTGTATTCCACCGCACACTTGCCCGTCAAGCGATAGTTCAAGTAATCGGGAACCATCAAAAAAGTTTTTGCTCGCTGCAATTCA
>JAZQUX010000151.1:0-1975 GCA_045631585.1 Eubacteriales bacterium
CAAAAAGTCTCGGAGCTTACGGTCGCAAGTCCTAATGCGCACGGTCGTAAGTCCCGGGACTTGCGGATGAGTGTCCGTATACCTGCTCCAGAATCAATCCGGTGACCGATCGCCGTCGCTTGGAGAAAAACAATTCTTCCAAAACTGATGTCAAACTGCGCGTATTGCGACATTTCTCCGAGAACCCCGGGAATTTCCCGTGTTTCCCCGGGACGAACTTCCTCTACCCTGGGATCTCGCGCTATATGCTTTCCCTATAATTGCAAATCCATTTCCGCATCAAATTTGTAATTATACCTTATAAAGGAAGAATCTGCTCCCGCAGAATCTAAGGCAAGGGCAATTTGCCGCCCAAGAGCTTTGCACTTTACCATTGGAAGTGGGACGTGTGCGACGCGTGAGACAAGTGGGATAAGTGGGACTTTTCAGGCATTTGAATTGGATTAGGTGAAGCTAATGGTATTGCTTTGCCTTTGGCTTGGTATGATTCCCGGAATCTACTGTCCCATATGTCTCATATGTTCCATGGGCAGTCGTCATAAAAGTCCTTTTCGGTTGCTTTAAGATAGCGAAAGTGTTATTATTCGCCCCGTTTCAAGGAAAAGGATTCTTGGAACATGATCTTTGACATAGGCGGCAGTCGTTAGATTGCCGCCACCAGCCCGAAGGGGCAAAACCTTTTGCCGCCGTGGCACAATGCACGGCGAAGAAGGAGACCCGTTTGAACAATCTACAAGGTTCCCTTTCCTCGGCATTTCAAACAATTGCCGGTGCCACTGCACGGACTGCATTTCGCTGGCACCATTGAATCGTAGAGACGTCCACTTGAATATTTTTTACCAATATTATCACCTGTACCATTGCATGGTCTACATTTTCCGTTTCCATAGCATACTGGACAGATCTTCGGAATGGACGTTGAGGCTCCCTGTGATACGGAAACCGAAGCGGTAGAAGGTACGGAAACATTTGCACCTCCATTTCGTGTTGCCATTCCTGCGTTAATTCCTTGTATTGCGGCATTGGCAAAGGCCATGGCTAGTTCTCGTTGAGCAGCATCTTGAGCAGCGGCAACAGCTTGCTCTGCCTGCTTCTGCTGTGCAATAGCTAATGCCTGAAGGCGTTTCTGTTCGGCTTCGATGGCAATCTCGGCAGCTGTCGGCACTTTAGCCAAGAATGTACTCCCGCATGCAAACGATACACCCTCGTTAGTAAATCCTGCGGGTGGAGAAAATGAAAGTACCTTCACATTCAACGCCGTCCTGTCGCCAATAATTGCTCCTACATAGGCAACACCATTTTCACCCCGAAAAACGCGGCCATCTATTTCCACCTCGAAATCCAACAAACGAATCGGAGTCTCCTCAATTCTCTCTTCCAGCTTTTGTTCTTCATACTTTTTCAGCACTTTAGGATTCTTGTGATCTAAATAGGAATAATTACCGAAAAGACCTAATTCCCCCATCACAGATTCATTAGGCTCCATAAACGGGCCATAAATCATGCTTGAGAATGTTGGAATGAATGCCACAAAAGGATTGAGGATTAAACAAGCAATAGGCCAACCGATTAGTGAATCATTCGCTTTTGCAGCTGGGAAAAAACCGATGCACGTCGTCTTGAGAACTGCATCCTGCTTGCAGACCTTTACGGTCTTGGATATTTTTCTTTTAGTCCACCAATAAAGTTCCATGAACATCTGTCCACGATCTGGAGTGAATTTCGCCGTGATACCGCGATTTACAAGCACTTCCATCGTCTCGGGCTTGACGACCGCAGTTTCGGTGACAATGGTTTCAACTGCTCTGTCATCCTTAATGCTTATGCATCCAGACAAAAAAGCAAACATTACGGTTAAAAAAGCAACCGACCTAGCAAGCATATTAAGCATAATCTTACATTTCATGATTGAACTCCGGCAAGCGGAACAGATTCTTTTCTTTTAGTACTGCCAATGGTATCATAGTAGCATCAC
>JAZQUX010000152.1:0-8065 GCA_045631585.1 Eubacteriales bacterium
CGTGGCAAAGAACGAACCAAGAAAACACGCCAAAGGCTGCCGCCTTTGGAAACCGCTCCTTTGCCGCTCTGCAAAGAGGAAAAGGAGAAAAACATAAAAGTTTTTCGTACATCGCTCGCCGCGTGGACACCACGAGCGGCAGGCGTAAAAAGTAAAAAAGTTTTGCCAACATAGGGCGCGGTGAACGAAAGCAAAAATTTTGCTAAATCGCGTTGCGTGCCACTCAAGTGAGCGCGGCTTTCTTTAAGCCGTGCTCGCAAAAGCTGAAACTGCTCATTTTCGCGAAAAAATGAGTGACGCGATAGCGGAACGGTTTTCGCGCTCGGGGGGTTCTAAGGGGCTTGCCCCTTAGTGCTCTTTCTTGGTTCGTTCTTTCTCGCATGAGAAAGAATGAACATACAAGCCGGTACAGATCAGCGCGAGCCGAAGGCTCGCAGTATGATCGTCCGTAGAAGTAGTTGTAGAAAAATTAGTTTATCCCCCCACCATACCCCGTCTACGAAGCCGCAAAAAAATTAGCTAATCTCTATCCATCAATAAAAAAAAGTGAGGTTACCCCAATGACCGACAATCAAATCATCAATGAAACCGAACTCATGGAGGAAAATACCGCCCCCGAAGCCGTGAATTATGATGAAAATCAAATTCAAGTCCTCGAAGGCCTGGAAGCCGTCCGGAAACGCCCCGGTATGTATATCGGCTCCACCAGCGAGCGCGGTCTCCATCACCTGGTCTATGAAATCGTCGATAACTCCATTGACGAAGCCATGGCCGGCCGTTGTAATCGAATCGAAGTTACCCTGCTCCCTGATAACAGCGTCAGCGTTCAGGATGACGGTCACGGTATCCCCAGCGGTATCCACCCCAAAATGGGGATCCCTACCCTGGAGGAGGTCTATACCGTACTGCACGCGGGCGGTAAATTCGGCGGCGAAGGTTATAAATTTTCGGGCGGTCTGCACGGCGTAGGCGCGTCCGTTGTCAACGCGCTTTCTACTTGGGTAGAGATCGACAACTGCTACGAGGGTAAACGTTACACCGAGAGATTTGAACGCGGCGCTGTGGCGCGTCCCTTCCATTGTGAGGGCGAGACGGATCAGCACGGTCTGTACGTCCGCTTCAAGCCCGATGATACCATTTTCGAAACCACCCATTTCGATTACGAAACGCTGCTCAAGCGTCTGCGTGAGCAAGCCTTCCTCAACGCCGGCATTTATATCAAGCTGCGCGACGAGCGCGATGCCGACAACATTCGCGAGGATATTCTCAACTACGAGGGCGGTATCCGCTCCTTTGTCGAGCATATCAACGAGCAAAAGGGTTGCACGGTACTTCACGGTGACGTCATTTATATGCGCGCCGTTGAGGAAGATCGCGTGGCTGAGGTGGCACTGCAGTACAATGACACCTACAACGAGTCCGTCCTGACCTTTGCCAACGACATCAATACCATGGAGGGCGGTACCCACGAGGTGGGCTTTAAGACCGCACTGACCAAGATTTTGAACGATTACGGCCGCAAGATCGGCCAGCTCAAGGATTCGGATAAGAATCTGTCGGGCGAGGACGTGCGCGAGGGCTTGACGGCGGTTGTGTCGGTCAAGCTGCGCGAGGCTCAGTTTGAGGGTCAGACCAAGACCAAGCTGGGCAACAGCGAAATGAGACAGTTTGTGTACAATTTGGTATGCAATAAACTGGCCGAATATTTGGAGGAAAATCCGTCGGTCGGTAAAAACGTGATTGAAAAATCTTTGGCGGCCAACCGTGCGCGCGAGGCGGCACGAAAGGCGCGTGAAGCGACTCGCCGCAAGGGTTTTTTGGAGGGCTCGACGCTGCCGGGCAAGTTGGCGGATTGTCAGGAGAAAAACACCGATCTGACCGAATTGTATTTGGTCGAGGGAGACTCTGCAGGCGGTTCCGCCAAGAGCGGTCGAAACTCGCGCTTCCAGGCAATTTTGCCCTTGAGAGGTAAGGTTCTGAACGTCGAAAAGACGCGACTGGACAAGGTATATTCCAACCCCTCCCTGCTGCCTATCATTCAGGCGCTGGGTTGCGGTATTGGCGAGGAATTTGATATTGCAAAGCTCCGCTACGGAAAGATTATTATCATGGCGGATGCTGACGTTGACGGTTCGCACATTCGTATTTTGCTGTTGACCTTTTTCTTCCGTCACATGAAGCAGCTGATCGAAGAGGGGCACATTTATTTGGCACAGCCGCCTTTGTATAAGATATACAAGAGAAGCGGCAAGGGTCAGACGCTGTACGCTTTTTCGGATGCCGAGCGCGACGCTTGTATTGAGGCTTTGGGCGGTGGATCCAACATCGAGACGGACCGCTACAAAGGTCTTGGTGAAATGAATGCCGACCAGCTCTGGGAAACGACCATGGACCCAACCACACGCACTATTTTGAAGGTGACCGTGGACGACGCGATGGCTTGCGATGAGATGTTCTCGCTCCTCATGGGCGATCAGGTTGAGCCTCGCCGCGCATTTATCGAGCAAAACGCCAAGTTCGCTGAGAATTTGGATATTTGATGGGGAGGATATGTGGAGAAACTAAATTTTACACGTCTTCTCCTACAGCCTCGCCCAGCTTTGCGCGCTCGGTGTGTGTTTTCATGCCATTTCTTTGTATTTTCACAAAGAAATGGCGAAAGAAAAGAAACCAAGGGGTTTAATACCCCTTGGCACCCCGCAATGCGTCTTTGCGGTCGAGGCTTCGCCTCTCAGCACGACGCAAAAAGCTACATCTTCAGCTTTTGCGTTTGCAAGTTAAAGAAACTTGCAAACACGGAAGTGGCACGCAAATAGACTTAGCAAAAACTTTTCGCTTTTGTTATCCGCGCCCTATTTCAGCAAAAACTTTTACCTAATCAACGGCGGGAGCAAGCCCCCGCCCTACGAGATATCAACAATTTTTGCTTTTTCTGCCTGCCGCTCGTGGTGGCAAAATGGCGAGCGATGCACTTAAAACGTATATGTTTTTCTCCTTTTTCTCTTTGCAGAGCGGCAAAGGAGCGGTTTCCAAAGGCCGCAGGCCTTTGGCGTGTTTTCTTGGTTCGTTCTTTGCCACGAGGCAAAGAATGAACATAAACGCCGAACAGCGAGCGCGCACGCAGTGCAGTGTGAGCGTGGTTAGAAGAAGTTGTAAAAACTTTAGCACATCCCCCCGCACATCCGGCTACGAAGTTGCAAAAAAATTAGCTAAACCAAAAAATTTCAAAGAAAGGAGCCTCTATGCGAAAAAAAACACCCCTGACAAAAAAACTCATCCTCATCTCCATCTTCGCTCTGCTCCTTTGCGCTATCCCCACCGTTTTCTCCAAAACACAAACCCCCGACCCCTTCCGTTCCGTCATCCAAACCATCTCCTCCCCTCTGACTAACCTACTCTCCACCGCCGGTGAAGGTACCTCAAACGCCTTGGCAAGCCGCACAGAGTACGCTCACTTGGAGGAACAGTATAAACAAGCACTGGACGAAATGGGACAGCTCAGAGAGCAACTGGCGCTCTTAGAACAGCTCCAAAAAGAAAACGAACAACTCAGAGACTATCTCGGCCTGATCGACAGCCGCCCCGAGTGGACACTGACCGATGCGGCCATCATATATAACAATGACCCGACCGGCAAGACGGTCACGCTCAACAAAGGAAGCCGCCACGGGATCGAAGTCGGCATGCCCGTCATCAGCGCGGGCGGTCTGTACGGTACCGTTTGCGAGGTGTCCTTGACCACCTGCCGCGTCAGAACGTTGCGCGACGAAGAAATGTTCGTAGGCGCGACCAATGCCCGATCGGGCGTTAGTGGCACGCTGTGCGGACTGTCCGAGGGTCAGACGTACGCAACACTCCGGTACATCGACGCGGGTGCTGACTACAAAACCGGCCTTTTGGTGGGCGACGTGATCGTGACCAGCGGCTACGGCGAGACCTATCCCGGCGGCATAGCCATCGGTGAGATTGTCAGCGTGGGTGTGGATGAATATGACCGCTCTCCTTACGCGACCATTCGCCTGTATGCCGATTACGCATCTCCTGCGACGCTGTTGATCATTACGGGTGAAAAGGACGTGACAGCGGACGATGCCACCGATACAGGAGGTGATCAGCCGTGAATCATGAAATGAAGCAATACCGTGTGATCAAAGAGCCGCCGACGCTTCTGAAATGGGTCGGAATGATCTTGCTTGTGTGGCTGATTGCCATGGTACAGGCGGCGTATTTGTCTTATATTCCCATATTTGGGGCACCGATCGAGCTGACAGCGGCGCTGATTTTGCTGTACGGCTGGAAGAAAGGCCCCATGGTTGGTGCTGTGACCGGCATGATAGGCGGATGGTTGTTGGATGCTTTGATGGGACAGAGCGTATCGATCATGCCGTTGTTGCTGTTTGCTTTTGGAGCTTATGCGGCGTTTGCGGCCAAGCAGTTGTTTGATCATCCGTTGACGTATATCTTGATGACGCTGCCGGCGTACGTAGTGCTTGGCATTTGGCGAGCGGTGGCGATTTCAAAATTTTCCCATGTATTTGCTGTGATTTTTGTTGGATTGATCGGATCTTTTATGGTGTATATTCCGGCGCTGATCAAGTATGTGAAGCGGAGGAGCTAAGGGGCAAGCCCCTTAGAACCCTACAATATGTCTTTTGCGGGCGTGCGATGATGTAAAACTGAATTTTACACGTCTTCTCCTACAGCCTCGCACAGCTTCGCGCGCTCGGTGAACATGATGTTCATTCTTTGTCATCCGACAAAGAACGAACCAAGAAAGCGGACTAAGGGGCAAACCCCTTAGAACCCCCCGAGCGCGAAAATCGTTTCGCTATCGCTTCACTCATTTTTTCGCGAAGATGAGCAGTTTCAGCTTTTGCGAGCACGGCTTAAAGAAAGCCGCGCTCACTTGAGTGTCACGCGACGCGATTTAGCAAAATTTTTGCTTTCGTTCACCGCACCCCATTTCAGCAAAATTTTATACTCATAACGCCTGCCGCTCGTGGTGGCTTTGCGGCGAGCGATGCACTTAAAACGTATATGTTTTTCTCCTTTTCCTCTTTGCAGAGCGGCAAAGGAGCAGTTTCCAAAGGCGGCAGCCTTTGGCTCGTTTCTTGGTTACTTCTTGTCGAGCGACAAGAAGTAACATAAACGCACAGCGCGCCGCGTTGTGGCGCGCCTATCCGGCTACGAAGTTGTAAAAAAATTAGATATCCCCCCACATAAATATCAAAGAAAGGACCCTTGACCATTGAAACCCTTTGATAAAAAACGCGAACTCGAAAATATCGAATTCCCCGACCAAAAAATCATCCCCATCCCCATGGAGAAGGAAGTGAAAAAATCCTTCATCGAATACTCCATGTCGGTCATCATCTCCCGCGCTCTCCCCGATGTCCGTGACGGCATGAAGCCCGGCCAGCGCCGTATCATGTACGCCATGCACGAGGACGGCCTGACCCACGCCAAGCCCTTCCGTAAGTCGGCCACGACCGTCGGTAACGTGCTTGGTCGCTATCACCCCCACGGTGACAGCGCTGTCTACGGCACGATGGTGCGTATGGCACAGGATTTCTCCTACCGCTATCCCTTGGTAGAGGGTCAGGGTAACTTCGGTTCCGTGGACGGTGACGGCGCCGCCGCTTACCGTTATACCGAGGCGAGAATGTCCAAAATTTCGGACGAACTGTTGCGCGATATGGAAAAGAACGTGGTCAAGATGACCCGCAACTTTGATAACAGCCGCGAAGAACCGACCGTCCTGCCCGCCCGTTTCCCCAACCTCTTGGTCAACGGCGCCATCGGTATCGCTGTCGGTATGGCAACCAACATTCCTCCCCATAACTTAGGTGAGGTCATCGACGCGACCATCTACCGCATGGATCACCCTGACTGTACCGTCCCCGAGCTGATGGAGTACGTCAAGGGCCCCGACTTCCCCACCCGTGCGACCATCTACGGTACCAATGGTATTCTTGAGGCCTACACAACGGGTCGCGGCCGCATCATGGTGCGCGCCAAGGCGGAAGTGGATGAGGAAAACAGACAGATTATCATCACCGAAATTCCTTACGGTGTCAACAAGAGCCTACTTTGTGAATCGATCGCCAACCTCCATCGCGAAAAGCGCGTTGAGGGCATCACCGATATGCGCGACGAATCGGGCAGAGCCGGTATGAGAATTGTCATCGAGTACCGCCGCGACGCCAACGGTCAGGTCATTCTGAACCAGCTCTACAAGTATTCTCAGCTTCAGGATACCTGCGCGGTCAATATGCTGGCGGTCGTCAACAACGAGCCCAAGGTGCTCTCCCTGCCTCAGATTCTCGACCATTATATTGTTCACCAGGAGTCCGTCATTGTCAACAGAACCAAGTTTGAGCTTGACAAGGCGCTGGCTCGTGCCCACATTTTTGAGGGCTATAAGATTGCCAACGACAACATCGACGAGGTTCTCAACATCATGAAGACCTCCGCCTCCATCCCCGATTCCAAGGCGCGCCTGATGGAGCGCTTTGGTCTGTCCGACGTACAGTCGCAGGCCATCGTCGAGATGACGCTGGGCCGTCTGACCGGCATGGAGCGCGACAAGATCGAGGAAGAATTGGCACGTCTGTGCGCTCTGATCGAGGAGCTGCGCGGCATTTTGGCCGACGAGAGCAAGGTCAGACAAATCATCAAGGACGAGATGCTGGAGATCAAGCAGAAGTACGGCGACGAGCGAAGAACCGAGATCTGCGCCGCCGAGAACGAGATCGTCTACGAGGATTTGATCGAGCGCCACAACTGCGTCATCACGCTGACCCATGCGGGCTACATCAAGCGCCTGCCTGCGGACACCTACACCGCCCAGCACAGAGGCGGCAAGGGCTTGATCGGCATGACAACCAAAGAGGAAGATTTTATCGAAAAAGTACTATCCGTTCACAGCCACTCTTTGCTCATGATGTTCACCAACACGGGCAAGGTTCACTGCATCAAGGCGTATATGGTTCCCGAGGCGGGCAGAACCGCCAAGGGTACGTATTTGGCCAACGTCCTGCAATTGGCCGATGGTGAGAAGGTCACGACCATCATCAGCATCGACGCCTTCAAAGAGGGCGAGCATCTGACCATGGTGACTAAGATGGGTGTCATTAAGAGAACGGCACTGCCTGAATTTGAGTATCAGAGAAAGGGCGGTAAGATCGCCATTACGCTGGACGAGGGCGATGAGCTCTTGTTTGTCGTTCACACCAAGGGTGGCGAGAATATTCTGATTGCGACTGAGAGCGGCGCGGCTACTCGTTTCGACGAGGAGACCGTCCGTGTCATGGGTCGAACGGCTCGCGGCGTGCGCGGTATGAGACTGACCGACGGTGACGTTGTGGTCGGTGCGGTGCTGGTCGACGAGACCAAAATGCTCATGACCGTCACCGAACGTGGTTACGGTAAGAGAACCGACTTTAGCGAATTCCGCCAGATGAAGAACCGTGGCGGTAGTGGCGTTATTTGTCATAATATTAGTGAAAAGACGGGCAAGCTGGCAGGCATCTGCGCCGTCGAGGAGCAGGACGACCTGATGCTGATTACCGACCAGGGTACCATCATTCGTACCCCCGTTGCCGGCATTAACACCTATTCTCGCTCGGCCTCCGGCGTTATCGTCATGAGACTGGACGAGGATCAGAAGATCGTGAACTTCACCAAAGTCTCGCCCGACGAAAAGAAGGACGAAGAACAAACCGAAAATACAGAACCCACCGACATTGTGGTGCCTGTGTTGGAGGAGGATAATTAAAATAGGGACGATGTGGGGAAACTTCTTTCGAGAAGTTTCCCCACACCCCCCACGTTGCAAAGCCGCACAAACATATCACCATCCCCAAAAAACAAAAAATATTTTCCACATAATCCAAACTTTTTTCGCCAAAACTATTGACATTCCCCCTAAAATCTGTTATAATATCATCCGTTGAATATTGGGGTATCGCCAAGCGGTAAGGCAACGGACTCTGACTCCGTCATTACCTAGGTTCGAATCCTAGTACCCCAGCCAACGCAAAGGAAGTCGGAGGCCAAGCGGTCT
>JAZQUX010000153.1:0-10648 GCA_045631585.1 Eubacteriales bacterium
GATGGGAACCATCTTTGCGTCGCGAACTGTCTTGTCGTCGGTGTCGAGAGCTTCCATGATATCCTTTTCGAAGGCCTCGAAGACCTTGTCGAACATATCGTGATCCAATTCACAAGAAGGATATGCGAACTTTTCTTTGCCGATTTCGTCAACGATAGCGTTGATAAACTCGAGGACGCCCTGGTTCTCTTTGTGAGCCAGCATGATAGCCTCGTACATAACGTCATCGGGAACCTGATTTGCACCGGCCTCGATCATAACGACCTTCTTGGTGGAAGAAGCAACGGTCAGTTCCAGATCAGAAACCTTGCGCTCAGCCTCGGTGGGGTTGACAACCAGCTTGCCGTCGACAAGACCAATGTGAACACCGGAAATGGGGCCATTCCACGGAATGTCAGAAATGGCGAGAGCGGCAGAAGCACCGATCATAGCGGCAACTTCGGGTTCGCAGTCATGGTCAACGGACATAACGGTCAGGGACAGAGCAACGTCATTGCGCAGATCCTTGGGGAACAGGGGACGGATAGGACGGTCGATGACACGAGAGGTCAGGATTGCCTTTTCGGAAGGCTTACCCTCTCTCTTGAGATAACCGCCGGGGATCTTACCTGCTGCGTACATTCTTTCTTCAAAGTCAACAGACAGGGGCAAGAAATCGATGCCATCGCGAGGCTTTGCGGACGCAGTTGCACAGCAAAGAACAACGGTGTCGCCGTAGCGAACCATGACAGAACCGTTGGCGAGCCCCGCAACCTTACCGGTCTCAAGTACCAAGGGACGACCGGCCAGCGTGTAACGGAATACCTTGTGGCTCTTGAACTCCATCTTGGAGCTGGTGATAGTAGTAGACATGTTTACCTCCGTAAATTTGTTTTTATTTTTTACGAGGGCAGATCACTTTGGTTTAGCAATTATCTTAACGTCCGGGGAGCGGGCGCTAAGATAATGGCTAATCCGTCGTAATGTGCTCTCGTGAGTGTCAAAATAACAACACGGAGCGAAGATAGGCGTGAAAGCTGTCCACCCTATCTTCACTCCGGTCATTTGCAATTACTTTCTCAGATTCAGCTTAGCAACGATCGCACGGTAGCGCTCGATGTCAACCTTCTGCAGGTAGCCCAGCAGGTTTCTTCTGTGGCCGACCATCTTCTGCAGACCTCTGCGGCTGTGGAAGTCCTTGGGGTTGGCCTTCAGGTGTGCGGTCAGGTCAGCGATTCTCTTGGTGAGAATTGCAATCTGAACCTCGGGCGAACCGGTGTCGCCTTCGTGAGCTGCGTGAGCTGCAATGATAATCTGCTTTTCTTCTTTCTGCATTGCCATGATGTGTATTCACCTTTCTGTAATATATTTTGAACAACGATTAACTCAGGGATCGGGGGGTGAATGCACTGCATAAGAGCAGTCCGATATCCGAAGACCGAGTCAACGCCATACATCCAAAATTATACCACAAATGCTTTTGTTTGTAAATAGTTTTTTGAAATAATTTTATCTATTTTTTTATCTTTTTTTGACTTTTTTTCTCGTTTTTGCGCCATTGAGCACAGGAATGGATGCGGCAATCAAAAAAAGACCGAAAATTGAGCGAACGATGCTCTCATCCAAGAGCGTGGTGATGCGGCTTCCCAGGTAAGCGGAGGGCAATCCTGCCGCGATCATAATACCGACAGCCAATGGAAAAACACGACGCCGCTTCAAATGAATCACCATCGAAGCACCGCTGGCAAAAAGGAAAAACAATAAATTGATGCCCTGTGCGATTCGTTGCTCTGCGCCTCGGAATATGGTAAGGTATATTACCATCAATCCTCCGGAGCCGATTCCCATGCCGGCCAATGTGGCAACAATGAGTGTTGCAAGTATATCCACCCATATCATAATTTACCTCCTGAATATAAGAAACAAGCCTGAAACAAGCAAAAGAACAGCGAACAATTTTTTGATGCGTGAAAGGCGCAGTCGATCCAACAGAATTCCGCCCAAAACGCCACCGACCAATGAGGGAAGAGCAAGCGGAGCGAACGCCGTGGGGTCTAACACGCCTGCCGCGGCATATCGAGTAGCGGAAAACAGAGAGATGGGGAGCATGACAGCGAGCGCATTGGCAAAGATGTCTCGCTTTTCCATGGGTAAGCGAAGCTGATTTTTTCCGTGCCTGTCGCAATACCGTGTGAGCGACAGAACCAAAATAATACCGCCTCCCGTGCCGAGAAATCCGTTGATAAAACCGGAGGCCGCTCCAATCAGCACAAGAAAAAAAAGATCCGAATAAGTCGAAAAACGGGAGGGAGAGTGAGAGGTAGGCATAGTTTTCCTTTCATTGGTAAAAATAAGCAAAAATATCAAAAAAAACAGGAGGAACCCTTGCAAAACAAGACATAAAATGGTATAATATAAATTAGATGAGTGTTACTAACGCAACAGCGTTTTTCAAGATCGCTTGCGTTTATTTTGGCGGTTCGATTTTATTTCTATGACACACAATTATCGTCACTTCAGGAGAAAAACGACAAAAGAATGCCGCGGATGTATGAATAATGGGAGGATATAGCATTGGCTTCCAACAACAAAAAGAAAAAGAGCTGGTTTGAAACACTTTGTACCATGGATGAGCCGATTGGTCGCAGTGAAACGAATCATAAAAAAGCAAAAAACGATGGAAATCGTGTTTATGTGAAAAACCGTGCAAACGCCCCTTACGGAAGAGATGAGGAAATTCCTCCGTTTGATGACGATGCTTCGGTTTCGGTGCAGGGGGCTTTGTTTGACGATGAAACAGAGGAGGGAAAAAAGCCCCGAAAGGCTCCGGCAAAGAAAAACAATTCCACGGCGAACGATCGTAAACCGTCTTCGTCGAAGGATGAGAGCAGAACGTCAAGCGGCGGTCGTTCCCATACGGGACGCTCGCAAAGCGGTTCTCGCGGTGCATCTGCATCTCGCAAAAGCGATAAGCCGCTTCCGGCTGACGTTGTGTACCGCGCCCAGCCGTATGTTGTTTTGTTTTTGGGCGCTTTTCTTGCCATTATGTTGGTATTGTCGCTTATTTTTGGCAAAGGCGGCTTTGATTTTACCGCACAAACGCATCCCTTCCGCTGGGTGGGTTACCATCTCGAACGGCTTTTGTTCGGCTTGTTTGGATATGGCGCTTATTTGATGCCATTGTGTATGATCTATCTTTCAGCGCTTCATATCCGCGACGGTCGTAGCTATCGAAGCGGTGGCCGCGGCGTGATCTCGATTGCTCTGATGATCCTTTTGCCCACGGTGATTCATACTTGTATGATATCAGCAGGAGCAGCGGCGGGTGCCCTTGACACGTATTCGCTCAAAACGCTGTACTCGTTGGGGGCTGTAAAACAGGGAGGCGGCGTTATCCCTGGACTGTTGGGAACGCTGGCCAGCCATGGACTGGGTGCGATCGCAACGACGATTGTAGGTGTCGTACTAATGCTGGTCGGGCTCATGCTTTTCTTCGGCATTACTGTCTCCGGAATCAAGCAATGGATGAAACAATCCCGTCAGGCACGAGCAAATCACGCAGAACGCGCCCGCCAAAAGAAAGAAACAGAAGAAAAAAATTCTCGTGCTTTGCCTTCTCCCTCTCATCGTAAAACTAAGGCTTCGGAGTCTGACGCGGGAGAAGATACGTTGTTGCCAGCGTTGGCACAAACGACGCAGGATAGAATGCGGGAAGAAGCCCTTTATGAGGCGGATCGCTCCGATCGCAAGGAAGGCAAACACAAAGTGGCCCGCCGAGAAGACGTAAAAGCAGAGGAAGAGCAGTATATAGACCCCATGAGCGCGTTGCTGGCCGGCAGTACTAAGCGCCGTCGCGCGTCCGCCCTTGAGGACGAGGAACAACCGTTTCCGATCAACGATGAATGGACGATGGAACCGGTCTATCCGGATCAACCGGATTCGACCCCCTCTCCCCTTGAATATGTCACCGAACTGACAAGAGAGCAAATTGACGAAATGGAGCGTGGATACGAAGAAGTCCACCGTCCCGTAGCGCACGTGATTCCTTCGGAATACGAGCCTGAAGAAGAGGAGGAGGCCGAGCCTCTGTTCGAATATCCCGAGAGGGTTGAAATTGATGTGGATGATACTCCGTTGCCCACGGAATCTGACGTTCCCCCTGTTCCCGAAGAGACACAGGATTATCAGGGCGGTTTTGATTACAGCATGGAGTCGACAGATGAGGTTGAGATCGACGGTGGGGAAGTGGAAACGGTTGGCGGCGTGGAGATTAAGATTGAAAAGCTGACGAAGGAAGAACGCGAGAGAGGTGAGCTGATCGCTACGGATGAGGAGCCGGAGTATGAGCCGCGTCCTTACACCTATCCCCGCGTTGATCTGCTCAACGAGCCCAAGCCGCACAACGCGCTCAAGGATCAGGAAATCCGCGCAAAAATGCAAAAGCTCAATGCCACCTTGACCAATTTCAAGGTGCGTGTGGATGGCATTTCCTATGTTTGCGGTCCGGCCGTTACTCGTTATGAAGTGCGCCCCGCGCCCGGTGTGCGCGTTCGTTCAATTGCAAACTTGTCGGATGATATTGCCATGAGCTTGGCGGCCAAGAGTATTCGTATCGAAGCCCCCATCCCCGGCAAGGAGGCGGTGGGTATTGAAGTTCCCAACACCACCCGCGAAACCGTCTTTTTGCGTCGCTTGATCGACTCAGACGAATTCCGTACCCGCCCCAGCAAGCTGACCGCTTGTCTCGGCGAGGACGTTGCGGGCAACCCCATTTTGTTTGATATTGTTAAAATGCCTCACTTGTTGGTGGCAGGTACGACGGGCTCGGGTAAGTCGGTGTGTATCAATGACTTTATTATGAGCTTGGTCTTCAAATCTACCCCGCAGGAGGTCAAGATCATTCTCATCGACCCCAAGCAGGTTGAATTTACTGTCTATAAGGATCTGCCTCACCTGATGGCACCCATCGTTTGCGATCCCAAGCGTGCCGCCGCTGTGTTGAATCTGGCCGTGCTGGAAATGGAAAAGCGCTTCCAGATGATTCGAGACGTGCAGGCGCGTAACATCGAAGGCTACAATGCCGCAACCGAAAATGACCGCTATGAGCATCCGTATATGCCACACATCGTCATTATCATCGACGAGCTGGCTGATCTGATGATGCAAGCCAAGGAGGAGGTAGAGGCCTCCATCGTGCGCTTGGCGCAAAAAGCGAGAGCGGCCGGTATGCACTTGATCATCGGTACTCAGCGTCCCTCGGTTGACGTTATTACGGGTCTGATCAAGGCCAACGTACCTTCCCGTATCGCTTGTACTGTTGTTTCGCAAGTAGACTCGCGTACCATTTTGGACGTCGCGGGCGCAGAAAAGTTGCTTGGTATGGGTGATATGCTGTATGCTCCCGTCGGCAGCCCTAAGCCGCTCCGCGTGCAGGGTGCGTTCGTCAGTGATGGCGAGGTCGAGCGTATCGTCGAATTCATCAAGCGCAACAATGATCCTGTTCGATACGATCAAGAATTTATGGATAACATCGATCGCGAAGCTGCCATGATCGGCACCAAGCGCCAGCCCGGCTGCATGGACGAGGACGAGGGTGAAGAAGGCGTAGATGGCATGGATCCTAAGTTCTATGAGGCACTTAAGATTGCAGTGGATCACAAGCGTATTTCCACGTCGCTCCTTCAGCGTATGCTATCTATCGGCTACGGACGAGCGGCCAAGATCATCGACCAAATGGAACGTATGGGTTTTGTCGGTCCTGCTGTGGGCAATAAGCCCCGTGAGATCCGCATTACCGACCAAGGGTATGCAGAACTGATTATGAACAAAGACCAATAAAAAACAAGGGCAATCCCCGTGGGGATTGCCCTTGCCGTTATCGTTGTGTAAATAGGAGCGTGATTTCTTCATCGGGGGTAGTATGTAGTCCCTCGGGCATTTCGATCAGAATGTGCCATTGCGCCATGTCGTCTGTGTGGTACATGGATGTGAAAGAGGTGATGGAAACTTCCCACCATCCTTCCGTTTCGGTGAATTGTTCGCGCATAAAATTGACGTGGTGTCGAATGGAACCGCTGTTCTCTTGCAGTACGACGACAAGCAGCTCGCGCTCGGCAAAATAGGTGTCATCGTAACGCTCGATGGCGTTACGGAAGGCGGGAGATTCGTCCTGGGCGAAATCCATATTGTAGTACGCTTTGTTTTGCTCGTAGTAATTCAAAAGCTCTTGTCTTGAGCGAATGATGAGCGAATAAGGAAACGCGATGCCGGGCGCGCTGCCATTGGTGCGAATGTACTGCACGTTGCCCCAGTCATAGCCGAAGGTGTCAAGCGGTACGGGAGAGAGGGTGTGCTCACCGATTCGGAAGGTGTCGCCTTCTTGCACATGCATATTCTTAGGCGGCTCGATGAGGATTTGCCAGTAGGCCATATCGCCTGTGCAATTCCCATCGGGAAGAATGGATTTAATATCAAGCGTCCACTGTCCTGTCGTATCATCGCGGCTCACTTTGCTGACCTTGTGGCGAATCGAGCCGCTGCCTTCCTCCACAAAGGCAATGATCAGATCGTGGGAGGCAAAATAATCCTCGTCATAGCGCTCGCAAAGCTGTATCAGCGTGGGTGCATTGTCCCAAGTGGCGTCAGGGTAGGGGAAGGTATCAAGATAACAGTCCAACTCCCAACGCGTGCGGATGACGGTGATGGCTAAGGGGCCGAGGCTTTCCGGATAGCCCGAGCGAGAGTATTGTGCGTAGAACGAAGGATTGTCCGCAGGATTATCTGAGGGACCGTCGGCGGACGGCTTATCCTCGGGCGTTTGAGGATTCAAACATGAAGTGAGGGTAAACAGCAGAGTCAAAGCACTCAGCAGGGCAAGCAGGGATACGAAAAATTTTTTCATCATAACATCCTCCTGATATTGTCTTCAGGCATATAGACGCATAAAAATGAAAAATCTTCCATGTTTTATGAAAA
Organism: Eubacteriales bacterium; assembly: GCA_045631585.1. Taxonomy (GTDB): domain Bacteria; phylum Bacillota; class Clostridia; order Oscillospirales; family CAG-272; genus SIG644. Next base: position 6,955 of record JAZQUX010000153.1, read on the forward strand.
AAAGTTCCGCGAAAACGGAACTTTTTTGAGATTAAAGGAAAAACAGCGTTGCGACAAAGCACAAAATGATACCAACAAGTGCCTTTTTGCTCGGCTTTTCGCGGAAGAATATCCGACCTGCAACGGCGGTGAGAATGATACTGCCGCCCGTAACAAGGGGGAACAGAACCGAAGCAGGCAAATGTGAGGCGCTGGTCAACTGACCGAGACAGGAAAGACCATCGACCAGGGCACCTGCGGTGATAACACCGAAGACCAATAGCGTGAATTTCGCGCGGGGCGAACGCTGACCGAGCGGCTTCTTGTGGTCACGCCAACACAGATAATAATACAAAAGGGAAAAGACAACCGCCTTCGTCAGAGCTGTCAGCATGACAAATTCTTGTGCCGAAACGGCAATGTCGGAGAATTGCGGAAGCTGATGAATTTTTGCTGTAATATTCACTACGCCGTTGAGCAAAAAGACGCTAAGGCACATCAAAAGATATCGTTTGTGTCCCTTCTTACTCGGCGGGCGTTGGTCGGCGTGTTGGCGATGCGCTTGGCTGTTTTCATCGTGCATTCCCGTAAGAATGATAGAAACAACCATCAAAACAAGACCAAACAGACGAAGAACAGAAAATTCTTCATTCAAGAAACCAAGTCCGAAAAAGTAGGGAAGCATCATGCCACCCAACATCAAAAACAGCGTATAGGTGGAGATGTGTCCCATGGAAATCAGCTTAAAACCAAGAATGACGTAGGTTCCACTGCACAGCGTCATAATGATGGCCATTCCTAAAGAAAAGCCGGTGATCGGAAGACGAAATCCGTTGAAACAGAAAAAGACGATAGCGGTGCAAAGGCCGGCCATGATGTTGTAGAGAACGCTAACGCGCAAAGCGGTGTTGGTTAAATTCTGATATACTTTGGTCAATGAAAAGGCCGCCGCCAAACCAATGACGGACAACAGAATGATCAAATAATATTGCAGTTGCATCAAAAACCTCCTTGCCAGAGTTGGCAAACAAAATGCCACGTTTATTAGTATACCACAGAAAGAGAAATAGTGTCAAGACTTGAGGTGGAATTTATTGCTTTTCCTGAGTGGAAGTGGCAGAAAACGCTTCCTTTGAATTAAATTTCCCAAAATTTCTCTTGACAAACCCACATAGGTGAGATATAATAACGAAGTAATAAGCAGGCGTAGTTTAGTGGTAAAACATCAGCTTCCCAAGCTGTGGTTGCGGGTTCGATTCCCGTCGCCTGCTCCAAAAAACAGGGGGGTACGAGTGTGCCCCCCCCGTTTTTTGGAGAAAGATGATGGAGGGAATCGAACCCTATCGATAGGCGCGGTAAACCGCGCCGTCCCGTCGCCTGCATATAAAAACTATTTTTCGTTTTTCTCTTGACAATTCTTTTTTTATGTTGTATACTATACATAGATAAACGATGTATCGAAAATCAATGTATCAAGGAGGACCGCATGAAGATCAGCAAAGAACTGCTCAAGGGCAGTACGTCGATCATGGTATTGAAGGTGATCTCGGAAGGAGATTGCTATGGCTATCAGATCATTCAAAAAATTGCTCAGCGTTCGGGCGAGGTGTTCCGTCTCAACGAAGGAACGTTGTATCCCATTCTGCACACTATGGAAAAGGAAGGCTATCTGGATTCCTATCGCCGCGAAAGCGAAGCGGGCAGGGAGCGCAAATACTATACCATCACAGCACAAGGCAAATTACAACTTGCCGCGCGGATGAAGGAATGGTCTGCCTACACCGAGGCTGTCGGCGGTGTTCTCGCGGGGGAATCGGTATGACGGATAAGGACGATTTCAACCTTGAAAAAGAGATTGACCGTTATGCATCGCACCTGGCGCACGACATCAAGTCACGTCGCCGCCGCATTGCCGTCAAGCAGGAATACGCAGAGCATTTAGAGGATGCGATCTATGCCTACACGTTGCAAGGCATGGAGGAAAAAGAGGCCTATCTCCGCGCTTGCGAGGACTTGGGCGACGCCTCCAAGTTGCAGACGATGCTGGCGGTGGTGCATAATAAGGATCGACTGCCACGCTATGTCCGTTACCCTCTCATCGCCATGCTATCTCTTCTTGTGATAACGTCGTACTTTTGGATTTCAAATGAGTCGTTCCGCGCGTGGTATGTTCTGCTTTTACAACTGAGTATACCGGTGTGGGTGTATTACTTTATTTTGTTTTGCAGAGCTTTCAAAATCCGCCGTTCCGCCATTCAAAAATTAAAGGCGTATGCCAAGGAAAACGGTCACAAGCTTCAAATCTTCCATCCGTACCGATCCTTGTTGCGCCGTACCACTCGGCCGGAGGCGATATACGAAACGGCGGATAAACGGTATATTATCTCGCTTTTTTCAACGGTTCGTTTGAAGAAAACGTTGCATCTGTCAGAGCAGGGGTTTTACAATTATTCCGCCAAGAAGGGGTATGCAATGTTGTTTATGGGACGACCGCACATGCATCCTGGTTACCGCGATATGTTCCGCCCCAAGAATATAGCTCCAAGGCGATTATATCATACCCATCTGTATGATGTGCCGCACGGGATGCATGCTATGCCCACCGTACGCTATGAGGATCATCACAGCTTTGACAAGCAAAACGTCCACGTATTGATGCTTAATCCCATTCCATTTGACGTGGATTACTTACGAAATGGACACGTTGAAAAGGTGCGCGACGATGCGCTGCTTGGCGACGTCCGTCTTTGGTCCGCCTCGGGCTTTTTGTCCTATATTGAGGGAGAACGTATCAAAAAGCGAAAATAAAGCAACGCACCCGCCGCGATTGACAAATCACGGAGGGTGTGTTATAATAGGGAAAATTCACAAGGGGGATTACGTGATGCAAGAGTATGGGCCAATTAAAAAAATATTAGACCGAGAGCGCATTTGCACCGATTTGAAAAACAGACTGCTCTCCAAATTTTACCCTCTCGGCGGATTTACCATTTTGATTTTGGTTCTTTACTTGATGATGTATCTTGCATTTTATAATACGGTGGAAAACTCGATGGTTGTTCATATCGTGTTTCTTTCGATTGCGGCGGTGCTTGCCATCCCTTTTATGAAATATCTTCGCCCGATTCTCACGCTGGCCCGCATGAGAAACGGCAATTATCTTTTGGTAGAGGACGAGATCGACTACATCAATGAAAATGTGATTAAGGGTATGCACCTAGTGATGCGCGGACGCTCGTTGCGCTGGGAGCCCATCCTGGAGCACGCGCTCGTATTCAAAAGTAACGGTAAGTTGCTCGTCGAGCGGCATCAGTTGGAAGGCCATCGAGGCGGGGACAAAGTTTACGTTGTCCTGACAAAACATAAGCCTAAGCGCGTGATTTTATGTTATAGTGCAGAGCAATATGAACTTCATATATGAAAAACATCCGTACGCCGATTGGCGCACGGATGTTTTTATATCTATCAGGGCGACGTCGTTGGGGTCAGCGTTTCGTTCCCCGTTCCGATTGTCATATCAGCGCGTCCGCCGCTTACTTTCTTGATGGACGTGCAGTTGTAGAATGCCATGTTTCCAATGGTTTGAACGTTCTTACCCAGCGTGATCTCCTCTAAGCAACGGCAATCCGCAAACATGGAGTTTGGCAGGATGGTCAGTGAATCGGGGAGCGTGATTGTAGTCAAGCTGAAGCAATCCATAAAAGCTTGGATACCG
>JAZQUX010000154.1:0-2991 GCA_045631585.1 Eubacteriales bacterium
CTCTTTTCTTCATAAACATTCCTCCTAGACTCACTTGCGGGCGCACTCCCGCAAGTATATTATACTATAATATTTTACTACAATTTGGACGTTCTGTCAAGTCGTTTTTTTTGCTCGAAACGATCCGTTTTCGCTCCGTACAGTATTTGGTCACGGTGCGTTAACAATTCTCTGTCGAAACGCACAATTCGTTTCGTTTCCATTGTTGCAATACGCCGATTTTTTCGTACAAAAGTCCCAAAAATTACATTCTATTTTTGTTTGACGCGACGGCAAACATCGCCACTTAGCATTGTCAATTCAAAAAGCCGCGAAGGTGACGAGCACGGCTGGGATGACGCAGCTTACGAAGCGCTTTTGCCTCGATCTGACGGATACGCTCACGTGTAATATCAAACTCCTTACCAACCTCTTCCAAGGTACGGGTGCGGCCATCATAAAGGCCGAAACGGAGCTTAATGACGTGCTCTTCACGAGGGGTCAAGGTGCGCAGCTCGCGCTCAATCACCTCGCGCAAGATGGTAGCGGAAGCGGCATCTGCGGGAGCGGGAGTGTCATCATCGGGAATAAAATCGCCCAGATGGCTGTCTTCCTCTTCACCAATCGGCGTTTCCAGCGAAACGGGATCCTGTGCGATTTTCATAATCTCGCGGACCTTCTCCGTGCTCATGCCCATCTTCTCACCGATTTCCTCGGGCGTAGCCTCACGACCCAATTCCTGCAACATCTGGCGAGAATAGCGAGAAACCTTATGAATGGTCTCGACCATGTGAACGGGGATGCGGATTGTTCTTGCCTGATCTGCAATCGCGCGGGTGATGGCCTGACGGATCCACCAAGTAGCATACGTCGAAAACTTAAAGCCCTTGCTGTGGTCAAATTTCTCCACGGCCTTCATCAAGCCCAAGTTACCTTCTTGAATCAGATCAAGGAAGTACATGCCGCGGCCAACGTATCTTTTGGCGATCGAAACAACCAGACGAAGGTTTGCTTCCACCAATTCGCTCTTGGCGTCTTCGTCACCGACCGCCATTCTCTCTGCCAATTCGTGCTCTCTTTCGGTGGTCAGGAGCGGAACTTTACCGATTTCCTTCAGGTACATACGTACAGGGTCATCAACGGCCAAGCCTTCCTGCTCCAAAATTTGCTTCATGTTTTCGCCTGCGCCAAAATGCTCGACCTCGTTTTCGATCTCACTCATTTCAGCATCGACAGGCAACGAATTATTATCAACCAATCGCTCATAGAGCTCTTCCAGATCGTCAAACTCGTTCTCCAAGGTAGCAATTTCCTGCTCCGTCAGTTGTCCCTTGCTGCCTTTTTCAATCAGTTCCTCCGTCACGTTCTTTGCTTCGTTTTCGGGGGTTACTACAGTTTCCTTTTTCATACATTTCCCTTTCTTTTATGTACATTTCCCTCCGCCGTAGCGGATGATATTGAACTCTATGATTTATTTTTTGATTTTCTGGCCAGAATGGATGCAATGCTCGAAACGACATCGTCGCTGGCGTTGTCAGTTCTGCGCGATCTCGCATCCTTCAGCGTAGCAATGGCCGCGCGGAACACCGACGGTCCATTCTCCGTCAAAGCGCGGCGCCCCTGCTCCATTCGTTGAAGGCGTCCCACCTCATCGGGCGTGAACATCTGTTCCAACATATACGGGCTAAACCCGCTCGGGGAACGATGCAGCTCGATGATCGTTTCAAAAGATCGGCGGCCGAACGAAGTAAAGAAATCCTCCGCCCCAAGCCCTTCGCTGCCATCCGCCGCCGCACTGCGGTATTCGGGATATATCAGCATCATGCCTAAAATGGTTTCTTCCGCCGAGGCAGCTTGCACGTCCTTGATGGCATCGGGGTTCACGCGATCCCCGACATAGCGAATACTGCTTTGCGCCAAACGTTGCTCTTCGGATTTTTTCTCTTTGATTCGACGCCGTAATATCATTTGCACTTGGTTTTTGATGACATCCGACGGCAAGTTCAGGTGTTTTGACACCTGCGAAATATACACCTCTCGTTCCACCCCCGAATGATATCCCGCGATCAAGGAACAACACTCATTGCTGGCACGGATTTTGTCTTCCGCTTGTGTCAAATCGTATTTTGTCAGTATTCCGTCCAGTTTATACTGGAAACCCGATCGGCTTCCCTCCAGCACACGGCGGAATTTATCCGCGCCGTACCGTCTGATGTACTCATCGGGATCCTTGGCGTCCGGAACACGCAACACCCTCACCTCAAGTCCGACCTCGCCCAGCAACTGCATCGCTTTGTTCGCGGCTCGCTGCCCTGCTTCATCGCTGTCGTAAGAGATAATTACTTTTTTGGTATATTTCGAGAAGATACGCGCTTGCTCAGATGTAATCGCGGTGCCCAGCGTGGCCACGGCATTTTCAAACCCTGCGGCGTGCAGAGCGATCACGTCCATGTAGCCTTCACACAAAATCATGCTCTCATTGGCATGATGGCGGGCAAAGTTCAAAGCAAACAAATGGCGACTTTTCTTAAATCCGGGCGTATCGGAGGAGTTCAAATACTTCGGTTTGGAATCATCCATAATACGGCCGCCAAACGCCACGATATTGCCCGATGTATCAATAATGGGGAACATGACGCGGTTGCGGAAATAATCATACGCGCGTCCGTTCTTTTGACTCTTGCCACAAAGGAAACCCTTGACCAGCTCCTCATCCGTATACCCCAACCTTCGCATGTGATCATGCAACATATTGAAGCTATTGGGAGCAAACCCAAGGCCAAAATGCTTGATGGTCGCGCCCGAAAGACCTCTGTCCTGCGAGAGATATTTCATGCCCTCACTTCCGATGGCCGGGTCAAACAGACACTCGCGGAAAAACTTGGCAGCCGCCAGATTCATATCGTAAATACGTCTACGGGAAATCTCACCCGCCTGCGCTTGCTTTCCGTCCTGCGGAATGGAAATTCCCGCCCGCGCGGCCAAAAATTCAACCGCACCGACAAAATCGAG
>JAZQUX010000155.1:0-3478 GCA_045631585.1 Eubacteriales bacterium
AGTTGACCTGCTGTTGCTTGATATTGGGCAGATAGTCAACCTCCTCCAGACCCTGAAGCAGCTTGTCGGCATATTCGGTAATACGCAGATACCAAACGTCCTTGGACTTTTGGATGATATCCGACTTACAAATATCACACTTACCGCCCTGAGAGTCCTCGTTGGAAAGAACAACCTTACAATGAGGGCAATAATTCACCAGCGCCGTATCACGGAACGCAAGACCCTTCTCAAACAGTTTGAGGAATATGTATTGCGTCCACTTATAGTAATCTTCCTCGGTCGTATCGACCACGCGGTTCCAGTCGAACGAGAAACCCACGCGGCGAAGCTGGCTCGAGAATTTGGCAATGTTGCGGTCCGTCAATTCTCTGGGGTGAACACCCGTCTTGATGGCCGAGTTTTCGGTAGGAAGACCGAATGCATCAAAACCAATGGGAAACAGGACGTTGTAGCCCTGCATTCTTCTCTTACGCGAGATGATTTCAAGACCGGAATACGCCTTGATGTGACCAACGTGCATACCGGATCCGGAGGGATAGGGGAACTCTACTAAGCCATAGAACTTCGGCTTCTCAGAGTAATCCTCGGCATTAAAAATGCCGGCCTCTTCCCACTTTTTTTGCCACTTTTGTTCGATTGCGGAAATATCGTACTTCATAGCTTACTCTCCTCTGTATATATAAAGATATTAAAAACGTCCTTTTAGTTGGCAGATGCCTCGGGGGCGTCGCCATACAGCTTGTCCAAATTATAGAAGCTTCTTGCCTCGCGGCTAAAGATATGAACAATGACATGGTAGTAGTCCGCAATGACCCAAGTACCATTGTCGCGTCCCTCAACATGGTGATTTTCCAGACCGCGCAAATCCATGCGGTACTCTACTTCGCCGATGAGCGACTTAATGTGCGTATTGGAGTTAGCCGTACAAAGTACGAAATAATCAGCCAACACCGTTTTATCCTCAACGTGCAAAACCTTGATATCGTGACCTCTCTTGTTGTCAAGCACGCGCGCGATTTCACGTGCCAGTTCCAGAGGCTCCGCGCCCTTCAGGGTGGGCAGCTTGCGATACTCTTCTTCAGACCAAAATTCCGTATCGGTCGTTTCGGCCGCGTTAAACAGTTTATTTTCTTCCATATTGTTCCTTATCCTTTTATGTATAAATTTTTATGTAACTGATTGATCAGGAAACGCGACGGATGTTCATTCCGTCCAGCGTTTCTTCGGCAGTAAAATTCTCCGTTTGACAATCATCTGCGGCCGCTCGGTAGATGCGGTCGAAATTGGTATTGTTACGATTGTTAAACACTTCGTTTGTGTCAAATGTCCCTGCCAAATTGCCCAGCGTTTCTTTGAGCAGTCGTTCTGTCGCCTGCTTGTTGAGCACGTAGTACCACGCCCCGCTGTCCTTTCCGGTTCTCGTCGGAGCACCCGGCAGCGTCGCCATGTGCAAATCAGAAAGTTCAACTTTCCGCAAAACCTTAGCGCAAGTAATCGCGTCACTGATACTCATGTTGGTTTTGACTTTTCCAAAGCATTTGCAAACAAGAGCTATGGTTTGTGAAAGGCTCAAATTTTCCTTGGATTGCTTGGCAAGTGCAGATAAAAACAGCTTTTGGGCATCCATTCTATCCACGTCCGCGCGGGCATATCCTGAGCGAAAACGCACAAACATCTGGGCAGTTTCACCATCCAGGACCTGTTCACCGGCATTCAAGTGAATGTGCAAATTTTGCGCGGGATCGTCATAATGCATATCCGAAGGCACGTTCATTCGAACGCCGCCAATGGCATCGACCATTTCACCCAGCACGTCAAGATCAATACAAGCATAGTAATCAATGGGAATACCCATGTGCTCACTCAAGAAGGCGGCCACGCCTTCTCCACCCAATTTGGCATACGCACCGTTAATTTTCTTATAACTTCCATCCGTATAAGACGCGTAGGTATCGCGAGGAATTTGCAACAGGTGAAGTGTGTTTTGCTTGGTATCCAAAGAGGCAACCATCAACACGTCGGTTAGTCCCGCCGCTCGGTCTTTTCCCATCACCAATATTTGGATGCGCCCGTTTTGGGCACGAGCCGCCGTCGCGACATTGTCTTCCAGCCCATCCTCGCCCATAACGCGCAGCCAAAGGCGTTGCAGATAGGCAGGATGCGATAGCTCATAGCGGTGCTCTCCCACGATGGCTGCGCCTAACAACGGCAACAGCACTGCAAAAGCGATCAATAAAGGTAATATCAGCGACTTGGCTGTTAATTTTCGTTTCATAGACTACATTCTCCTTAGATTCGGATTTATGTAGTCTCGCGGCGCGTCACAACCCTTCTCTGTCAGCGATCAGACTGTTTCGCGCCAACACGGTGTCCGGACTGATGGTAACATTTTCAGCAACCAAATTACGAATGGTCATGTCGTATGATAAAATTAACGTCTCGCGCAAATGTGCCAATCTCTCGTCTTGTGACATCGCTTCAGGGTGAGCACCCCAAAAATAGTCTCGCAAACGAACGCAATCGGGGAATTTACGACTGTCGTCAATATAATCTGCTAAATAGAGCAATTGTTCACCCAACGTCATAGATTCGTGTCCCGTCGTGTGCCAGCGAACGGCACGGACCACAAGATCGGTCGCGTAGGCAGAAAAATCGCGTTTGATCCGTTCCGACGCGGTTTTGGCGTGGAAGGTTTTGGGCGAAAGTCGATCTGCGGGTTGTACCATTATATCAAACTCATGACATAATTGCAACTGCTTTTCCAAACTTTCTTCCTTGGTGATATCGTGAAGCAAAGCCGCCGCGCGAAGCTCGGAGGTCAACTCGGGACAATACAACTGTGCCAGACGAGAAACCATACGCTCCACCGCCACAGTGTGAATGTATCTTTTCTCTGACATACTGTCCTGTACTCGTGCTCGTAGCTCATCCAGCATAGGCTCCAAGATGCCAAAAGAAGACGGTTCGTCGCGATCTATTTTCATTCTGTCACGTCTCCTTCCGTTTTATACAGGCCATTCTCACGGATATATTTTTCCACCGCGGGTGGAACCATTCCGGAAATATCACGTCCCGCCGCCACAGCAGCCCGCACACCCGTACTGGAAACAACAATGGGATCTCCTACGATGCGGCGCACAACTTTGCCGTATTTCTGCTGATATTCGGAAATTTTGGCAACGATGCGGGCATCGAGAATCGGATCCTTCCCTTCTCTGCGCATATATACAGGATAGCACAGGCGGAAGATCTCCTCAGATTCACGCCAAGAATCCAACGTCAAAAGCATATCCGTTCCCATCAATAGAAAGAGACGATGCTCCTCACGCGCAAAAGCGCGCAACGTGTCAACCGTAAAGCTTTTTCCCTCGCGACGGATTTCAATATCACTAATCAAAACACCGTCTACGTTTTGGAAGGCCAGTTCGCACATTTTCAAGCGTTGCCAAGCATTCACATCCCCCTTCAGTTGCTT
>JAZQUX010000156.1:0-6308 GCA_045631585.1 Eubacteriales bacterium
GCGCGGATGAAGCCTTCGCCGCCCTCGCCAAATGCCGGGCCGGGAACAACGGCGACCTTTTTGGAATACAGCAATTTTTCACAAAATTCCTCAGACGTCATGCCGGTAGACGCGATGGAAGGGAACGCGTAGAACGCACCCTTGGGCTCGCGGCAGGTCAGTCCCAGCTTATTAAAGCCGGCGACGATCAAACGGCGGCGCATATCGTATTCCTCGAACATCTGTTGTACGTCGGAGTCACAGCTGCGCAATGCCTCAATGGCGGCGTACTGCGAGGTTGTGGGAGCACACATAATCGCGTACTGGTGGATCTTGCGAATCTGCTGCATGATCGGTGCGGGACCGCAAGCATAGCCCATACGCCAGCCCGTCATGGAGAAGGACTTGGAAAAGCCGTTGACAACGACGGTGCGCTCTGCCATGCCTTCCAGCGAGGCGATGGACACGTGGCGCTTGCCGCCGTAGGTAAGTTCTGCGTAGATCTCATCCGAAATCACCAAAATATCACGCTCGCGCAGAATAGCGGCGATTTTTTCAAGGTCTTCTTTCTCCATAATGCCACCTGTGGGGTTGCAGGGATAGGGAAGGATCAGTACTTTGGTCTTGGGTGTCAGATGCGCGAGAAGCGCCTCTGGCGTGAGCTTGAACTCATGCTCGGCGTCTGTTTGGATGATGACAGGAACACCGCCTGCCAGCGCTGTCATGGGCTCATAGCAAACGTAGCTGGGCTGAGGAATGATGACCTCGTCCCCGGGGCATACGGCCGAGCGGATGGCCGCGTCGATGGCCTCGCTTCCGCCAACGGTGATCAGAATCTCATTCTTATAATCGTACGTCAGACCATATTTGTTCTTGACGTAGCGCGCAATTTCCTGACGCAACAGCTCCAACCCGGAATTGGAGGTGTAGCGCGTCTGACTGTTTTCCAGCGACGCAATACCGGCGCGGCGGATCTTCCAAGGAGTGGGGAAGTCAGGCTCACCGACACCCAGGGAGATAACATCCTTCATGGTCTCGGCAATATCAAAAAATTTACGAATGCCGGACGGTTTGATGTTTTTTACCGTGGGGTTTAAGATGGAATCATAATTTACGTTACTCACAGCGAGAAGTTCCCCCGATCATCGCCGTCCTCGCCGAACAGTTCGACGTCCAGCTCCTTGTAGCGACGCAGTACAAAGTGGGTGGACGTGGACAAAACCGAGTCGATGGTGGAGAGCTCTTTTGCCACAAACAAAGCAACCTCTTGGAAGGTCTTTCCCTTGACCACAACGGAAAGATCGTAGCCGCCGGACATCAGATAGACCGACTCGACCTCGGGATATTTCATAACGCGGCGAGCAACTTCTTCAAAGCCAAGACCGGCCTTGGGGGTGACCTTCAGTTCAATAATGGCAGATACGGTTGTACTGTCCATGCGCTCCCAGTCCACAACAGCCTTATAGCCGCGGATCAGCCCATTCTTTTCCATCTGTTCGATCTGTTCTTTGACCTCGTCTTCGCTCATACCTGCCATGACGGCAAGATCCTGTACGCTATAGCGAGCGTTATGGCTCAGCAATTTGAGTAATTTTACGTTCATGTTATCTATCCTCCGTTTTGAAATAAAAAAGCCCCCGACATAGCAACAGCTATGCTCAGGGCGAAATGTTTCCGCGTTACCACCTGATTTCGGCCGCATCTGCGACCGCACTTAGCCGACACAATCATGTCGATCCCTGCTAACGGAGGGAGACCGTTGAAGCCTTATGGCAACCCACTCGGTTCAAAGCTCAAAAACTGCTTCACAAGGCATCCATCGGTGCTCGCACCAACCGCACCGTCTCTGGAAAGGACTCACCTTGCTACTCCTTTTTCTCATAGCTGCTACGGTTATTATACTATGCAATGACGTATTTGTCAACAAAAACAATTCAAATTCCGCAAAAAATATTGACATATCGCTTTTTTTGTGATAGAATGTTCAAGTAAGTAATATTTATATCCAAATGGAGGGTTTTACTATGAAAAGAATTACGACTGTCGAAACCAAAAATATTGCAAAGACTGTTGAGAATGGTGGCTGCGGCGAATGCCAGACCTCCTGCCAGTCCGCATGCAAGACCTCTTGCGGCGTTGCAAATCAGCAGTGCGAGAACAATAAGTGATTTTCGCTAAATGATAAAACGCTGTCCCGTGCGGTGACAGCGTCTTATTTTTGAGATGGTAGTTTTCACAGAAAGGGAAGTACAAGAGAATGGTACATCAGTATAAATTAAATGGCTACAACATCGTTCTTGACACTTGCTCCGGTTCGGTGCACGTGGTGGATGAGGTGGCCTATGACATCATTGAAATGTTTAAGACGCACACCGAAGATGAGATCGTTTCGGTGATTTTGGAAAAATATCCGGGAATGCCCGACGTCACTCGCGAGGACATTCTCGATTGCATCGGAGACATTCGCGAGCTTGAGAAGATGGGCAAGCTTTACTCGGAAGATAAGTACGAGAATCTTGCCACGACATATAAAAACAACAGCAAAGTCATCAAGGCGCTCTGCCTGCATGTGTCCCACACCTGCAATCTGAACTGTGCGTATTGCTTTGCAAGTCAAGGAAAATATCAGGGCGATCGCGCACTGATGTCCTTTGAAGTCGGTAAGCAGGCGCTGGATTTTCTGATGGCAAATTCGGGAACTCGCAAAAACCTTGAAGTGGACTTTTTCGGCGGCGAGCCGGCTTTGAACTTTGACGTAGTGAAGCAACTGGTTGAGTATGCCCGCAGTGTTGAAAAGGATCACAATAAAAACTTTCGCTTTACCTATACGACCAACGGTATGGTGCTGACGGACGATATGATCGATTTTCTCAACAAAGAATGTCACAACGTCGTTCTGTCGTTGGACGGACGTAAGGAAGTCAACGACCGTTTCCGCGTGGACTACGCCGGACGTGGTAGTTACGACGTGATTGTTCCCAATTTCAAGCGCCTTGTGGAAAAGCGCGGCGGAAAGGGTTATTACGTTCGTGGAACGTTTACGCATCACAATACCGATTTTACCAACGATATCTTCCACATGGCAGATCTCGGTTTTACCGAATTGTCGATGGAGCCCGTGGTATGCTCTCCGGATGATCCCTGCGCTCTGACACCGGAAGACCTGCCCGTGATTTGCGAGCAGTACGAAATTCTGGCCAAAGAAATGATTAAGCGCAAAAAGGAAGGCCGTCCGTTTACGTTCTATCACTATATGCTTGACCTAAAAAACGGTCCCTGCATTTACAAGCGTATCACCGGATGTGGCTCCGGTACCGAATATATGGCGGTAACTCCTTGGGGTGAATTGTATCCTTGCCACCAGTTCGTTGGAGACACCAAATACAGCCTTGGCGATATTTGGAATGGTGTCAAGAACACCGAAGCACAGGACCAATTTAGATCCTGCAACGCGTACGCGCGTCCGGAATGCCGTGATTGCTGGGCACGTCTGTATTGCTCCGGCGGTTGCGCAGCCAATTCGTATCACGCCACGGGAAGCATCAACGGTATTTATAAATACGGCTGCGAATTGTTCAAGAAGCGTATCGAATGTGCGGTCATGATGCAGGTCGCGGAGAGCGAAGAATCATAGAGTTCAGTTTTACGGAAATCATAGATCCTATCAAGAGGTAACCGGTCAATGAAAACGCCGATATACGATTTTGTTCAGAATTACATACAATCGAATGCCGCGCGTTTTCATATGCCGGGACATAAGGGAATCTCTTTTCTCGGATGCGAGGCAGGGGATATTACCGAAATTGAGGGCGCGGACGTGCTGTACTCTCCCTGTGATATTATAGAACAAAGTGAGTTGAATGCGACGTCTTTGTTCCATACAGCCCACACGTTTTATTCGACAGAAGGCTCTTCCTTGGCCATTCGTGCGATGCTGGCGCTTGTGCGTGAATACAGCGGAGATTCCCAGCCCTTGATTTTGGCGGCGCGAAATGCACACAAGACATTTGTCAACGCCTGTGCCTTGCTTGATTTGCGAGTGAAATGGATGTATCCTGACAATATGCACCACGTTTGCGATGCGACCATCACGCCGCGCCAACTTCAAACCATCCTGAATAATCAAGCCGAACGGCCGAGCGCGGTATATATCACGTCTCCCGACTATTTGGGTCATATTTCAGATGTTGCGGGTTTGTCCGCCGTGTGTGATAAATTCGGCATCCCGCTGCTGGTCGATAACGCGCACGGAGCGTATCTTGGCTTTTTGAGATCGTCTCTTCATCCCATTGCTCTCGGCGCTACCGTTTGTTGCGATTCTGCTCATAAAACGCTCCCGGTGCTAACGGGAGGCGCTTATCTTCATATCTCCAAAAAAGCGCCCGTGGGATATACCCAAGGCGCAAGAAAGGCTCTTTCGCTGTTTGCGTCAACCAGCCCGTCCTATCTTATTTTGCAGTCGCTCGATCTTTGCAATGCCTACATAGAAAACGGATACAGAGAGCGCTTGGATGAATGCGTACAAAAGGTTTCACAGGTAAAGAAATATATATCAGAACAAGGGTTTGCCGTCTTGGACGGAGAGCCGCTGAAGATCGTTCTCGATGCCAAGAAAAGCGGATACACAGGAATAGAACTGGCCTGTATTTTGAAGACTTACGGAATTGAAAGTGAATTTTCGGATCCCGATTTCTTGGTCCTGATGGCAACGCCGGAAAACTGCCCGTCGGATTTTGAACGACTGAAGGTAGCGTTTGGTGAAATCAATCCGCGAGAGCCGATGAGCTCCGTAACAGAAATGGTGCAGGAGTCGGAGATGGTGCTTAGCTTGCGCCGAGCGATACTTGGCCGGAGCGAAACCATATCGATCGATCAAGCGGTCGGCAGAATATGCGCCGCACCCATGGTGGCTTGCCCGCCGGCCGTTCCTGTCGTGATCAGCGGTGAGCGGATCACCGAACAGCATGTGCGCGCAATGAAATATTACAGTCATGAATGGATCGACGTCGTGAAATAATGATAGCTTATCTTTGATTTATTAAAAAAATGCTGCACCGTATGAGCAGTGTTCTTAAGGACAGTTTTTGAAATGAAATAAAGTACGTTACCTACCGACAGGAAAAGAACGAAGAGTTGTAAAAACTCCTCGTCCTCTTTTCTTTGCAAGCACTGCATTTGTGGTCACAAATACGAATTTGGTGAAGCTTTTCTTGACAGAAAATCTCGCCTGTGATATACTATGAGTAGAATCTAAATTGTGGAAAGGTGGCTGAAATTATGAAATGCATTAAGAAAGCCATATCATTTGTCATATTGGCAATTTTTCTTTTTTCTACAGTTTCCTGCGGGTTGGTGTATATTCCAAACGATGAAGAAAAAGCATTTGAAAGCATTTTGCCTAAGCTATTTGAAGCTTTGGACAGAGGCGATAAAGTTGCAATATACGAGTTGTTTTCTCCCGCAGTAAGAGAACAAAGTGATAATTTACAAGAACAAATAGCTGCGTTAATATCTGTTTATAGTGGACCTACTGATAAATTCGATCTTGAGGATGTTCCTATGCATGGAAGTGAGCATATTGGAAATCCGGGAAATTGGGCAAGCGCAGATGCCACTATTCCTGTTCGTTCAAACAATAATTATTATTTTTTCAGAATTGATCTGATGTTCGAACATTACGATGAAAAGCAAGTTGGTATTACTCAATTGGAATTTTATACTGCTGATGAAATGTGCGCTTTTAGAGAAAGTGACGATCAATGGATTAAGCGAAAAGGCTTATATTTACACACGGAGAAAAAACTTGGATGTGAAATACGTACAATCGACAGTTATCCCAATAGATACACGCCAACAAACCATACAATAAACATTGAGGAAGTAAAAGAATTTCTTAAAACCTCTTCCTCTTTTTCCGAATTTGTAGATCGGTTTGGTAAAGCAAATGCAAAATCATCGGTAGTCGACTATTATTATTATGAGTTGCCCCCAAAAAATGGCGAACCGCAATACCTTAAAGTCAGTGAATATAATGACGTAATACATAGTATAACGATTGTAGATGACTTTAAGTTTATTGAAATGGTTTGGGATAAAGAATAATTTTTACTAAAATACAATAGCAGATATGGATTTATTTCCGTATCTGCTATTTTTATTGTACCATTTTAGGTGGTGTGTAAGTGCGCACTTGCAGACAGACAAAAAGCCTCCCTTGTGTAAAGGGAGGTGGCACGGCTTGCCGTGACGGAGGGATTGTAAAAAAGCAAAAGTTACGCTAAAACAATCCCTCAGTCGCTCCGCGACAGCTCCCTTTGCACAAGGGAGCC
>JAZQUX010000157.1:0-5104 GCA_045631585.1 Eubacteriales bacterium
TCAAGATAAAACTGCCCGTACTTGCCAATTTGATAATTGGTTTGTTCGGGCAGTTTTATTTCCGGAATAAGACGCCCGTTTTCTTCACAATAGGTTCCACAAAGTGTTTCATACAATGTTTTCATTACAGTATCTCCATTCAAATTATTATTTGCGATATACTGTATCGATTGTCTTTACCACTTGTTTTGAAACCTTCGTTATGGGGTCTCGTCATTTGTGAGCGTCCTCGTTTTTTATTTTTTGATTGTTGAGCTGTCAACATCATTTTTCACTCTTGAAAAAAATAAATCAGCATCCTTCTTTTCTCGCCATATACTAATCAAAAAGGAGGGTTTTAGTATGTTGATTGACATTCCCTATCAAAGAGAGCGAGCGGTAGAATACGCCTTGCGATGGGCGCTCTCGCGCAACCCGCTGTTTCCCGATTTTGCCGGCATCGGGGGAGATTGCACCAATTTTGTATCGCAGGCAATTTTAGCCGGTGGCTGTGTGATGAATGACACGTTGGATTTCGGGTGGTATTATTTTTCCCCCGAGAACAGAGCGCCCGCATGGTCGGGTGTGCCCTACTTATATCAATTTCTCACCGGCGCGCCCGAATTTGCCGCCGAAAACGGAGGAGAAGGCCCCTACGGACGCGAGGTGGATGCGTCGCAGCTTGAGGTCGGTGACGTGGTACAGCTCTCCAATGCCGAAGGAGAGTTTTATCACACGCTGATGGTCACGGGATTTGAAGGGGATGACATTTTGGTCAGCGCCCACACCAACGATGCCCGTAACCGTCCCCTTTCGACCTACACCTATAGCACGGCACGCTTCATCCATGTCGAGGGCGTTCGTCTTTTGCTCGACAACGAAATTTGCTACCGCCAGTTGCTCGCGGGAATGGCCTATCGCCCGCTGGTCTGCACCTCTGACGGTATACTATTGCGCCCGAGAAATCAAATGCTCTAAATGAGCACATGGGGAACCGCTTGCGGTCCCCCATGGATCATTTGAATTATTCTTGCGCCTCTATGACTTCAAACGGAAGTGTGATAGCATCCGCTTCGTCATCGGAACGCACAATGACAATTTTGTATACGCCCGGTTTGACGCGGCTGTTGACCGTCCACTCCCATACGAGAGTTCCGTCCTCGCCGGCCACTTGGGGCGAGAGCGCTTTGGCTGTGGAAACACCGCTGGCATAATATACCTTGATTTTATACTCCACGCCGGGCTCTCCCAGCGCGCGCACGTATCCGGCGTCTCCGGGCGCGACCTTGGCGGTATGGCTCAGCACTTGGATGCTCGTCTCGGGAACGGCAGGATCACTTGGCAAGGTCGGCTGTTGGGGATCATCCTCGTCTCCCGAGCCTTCATTCGTGTTGGAATCGTTCGGCCGATCGGGCGTTGTCGGCAGAGGCACGGAGCCATACAGCAAGGCGCCGCCGACCAATATGGCCGATGCCGTCCCGTCTTGCCGCAGGTACACGTCCGCCGTTTTGTCTCCGATCCAAACGTGATAATAAGCCATCCCGTTTTCGTCCTCGGACGGATACGCAAACAAAACCTCGCCCGTCAGATTCATGTAAGAGAACAGCTCGACAAGGGATGCGGCATGGCGCTCGTCGATTTGCATATCCTCGCACAGTCGCAAAATAGAGTTGGCACTGACATCAACCTCACCGGCAGGCGGGTCGGCAGGCTCATCGGACGCGCATGAGCACAGCAAGATCAACAGCATCACCGCAACAAACAGCAATATCGCCCGTTTCATTGCCCCTTGTCCTCCTTTTTCGAAGGGAGGGCAACGCCTCGCGGTTTGATTCGTACGTCAGAATTTGGCACACGAACCAAGATTTCCGTCAGATCGCATTGCAACGCCTCGCAAATCAAATCAAAATGCTCCAGATTGATTCTCTCTGCAATTTCATGATAATATTCGTTAATTGTTGAAGGGCGAATACCGGTCGCGCGGGCCAGATCTGCCTGCGTCCATCGTAACTCTCCCAATTTTTTTAGAAAGAAGTATTCGTATCATCTCGCACCTCCGTTTTTGTTACATTCTAACAGAGTTAATGATATATTTCATGATTTTGTTATAAAATAACATATTCCGTTATTTTTAGTGCGATGCCTGAAATAATTTTCATTTTTTTCTTTTGTACCCTTGCAAGCAATCGTTTTTTCGTATATAATATACTATGTATAGATAGAATGGGGAGGTATGTGATCATGTCAGATTTGCAAAACATGAATGCCGTGACGTTGCCGAGCGGACGCTTGGCGGACATCGCCCGTGGAGGGCAAGTCAGCGTGCTTGGCTTTGGCATTTCCAACCGCCCTTTGGTAGATATTCTGCTTCGTCTGGGAGCGATTGTCACCGTTTACGATCAAAAATCGTCCGACGAACTGGGACAAGAGGCGCGCGAAGCCGAGGCGAAAGGCGCCCGATTCACCACAGATCTTGAGGATGCTTTGTCGAATCATCCCGATCTGATTTTCCGAACCCCCGGTATTCGTCCCGATCACCCCACCATTCTTGCCGCCATCGAACAGGGGGCTGAGCTTTCCAGCGAGATGGCTTGGTTTTTAGAAATCACCCCTGCTACCGTGCTGGCCATCACGGGGTCGGACGGCAAAACAACCACCTCCACCCTGACAGCTCGGATGCTGGAAGCAGCAGGGAAAACCGTTTATCTTGGGGGCAACATCGGACGTCCCCTCCTCCCGCTGGCCACGAGCATGACAAAGGACGATTTTGCCGTGGTAGAATTATCCAGCTTTCAGCTGTTTGATTTGCCCGCGCACGCCGTTCCGCACCGCGCCGCGCTGACCAATCTGACGCTCAACCATCTCAACTGGCACACCGACATGGAGGAATACACCCTCGCCAAGACCAAAATTTACAGCGGTCCGCGTTGCTCTCGGTTGGTCACCAACGAAGACAACGCCATCACTCGATCCTTGGCCGACCAAATGCAAGGAGAGCGCGAGGTGTTGCTGTTTTCCTCTGCTCTGCCCTTTGACAAGGCCGCAACCGACCGCATTCGTCTGAAGGATGGCTGTATTACCTTGTGTCAAAAAGGTAGCGACATCCGTCTTTTGAATACCGATGACATTTTGTTGCCCGGACAACATAACGTAGAAAACTACATGACGGCCATTGGCCTCGTTCACGATCTCGTTCCCGCCTCGGCCATACGCGACGTGGCAACCACGTTTGGCGGTGTCGAGCACCGGCTGGAGGTGGTTCGCATTCGCCGCGGCGTGACGTATTACAACAGCTCCATCGACTCCACCCCCACCCGAACCGCCGCCGCTCTTTCGGCACTGACCTGCCCCATGGTGGTCATTTGCGGAGGATATGACAAACATATTGATTTTGCGCCGTTGGCTGATGCACTCTGCGAAAAGGCCCGCGCCGTTGTTTTGACGGGAGCCACCGCCAATCAAATCCACGCCGCCATCCTTGCTTGTCCTGCCTTTGAGGGCAGCCGGTTAATCGTCGTGCACGAACCCGACTTTACATCCGCCGTCCGTGCGGCGGCTAATTTGGCGCTCCCCGGGGATGCCGTACTGCTCTCTCCCGCTTGCGCCAGTTTTGACACTTTTCCCAACTTCGAAGTCCGCGGACAGACATTCAAACGCATCGTTGCGGATTTGAACGAATAACGCAAGGAGGTTTTATGCATTCATTTCTCGCTCCTCCCGCCCACAAATTGCGCGCCGGTGCGCGAGCATCCCTGCGGGGTCGCTGGGGATTGGCTGTGATAACCGCTCTCCTTGCCTCCATCTTAGGCTTGCACGTTGGATCTTCTTTGTTCGCCGCCGTAACGGTGGAATTTGACCTCTTCCATTTGACTGACCGTTTGGGTTCGATCACGGATCCCAATGTTTGGAAAACCGCCATAGCCACGCTGAGCGATTTTTGTCGGACGACGATACAGCATTTCGACAGCTTTTGGCAGGCTGTTCGCCCTGCGTTGATCCGCGCGCTATTGACCTGGCTTGCGTTTGCATTGACCTATTTCATGATAGGAAGCAACATTCAACTGGGCTTTGCCCGTCTGCATTTGTCATGGACCGACGGTGAGCAAGCTTCTGTTGGCACCTTGTTCTACTCCTTCAAGGATCTGTTTTTCCGCGCGCTGTGGCTGAGAGCTATGCGCATCGTACGTGTGTGGCTGTGGTCATTTTTGTTGATTGTACCCGGCATCATCGCTTATTATCGCTATGCGATGGCAAGCTTTATTTTAGCGGAGAATCCACACATGACCGCCTCCGAAGTCCTGCGCGAGTCCGCTCGCATGATGGAGGGTAACAAATGGCGACTGTTCTGCTTGCAGTTGAGCTTTTTGGGGTATCGGCTGCTGTCTCTTTTGACATTGGGCATCGCAGAACTTTGGGTTGCACCTTACGTCGGACAAGCCAAAGCTCAATTTTATCATCATGTTTCGGGCCGTGCGGCGGTAAGAGATATGGTGGAGGGATTGAAAATGGTGAGTGAAGGGTTGTAATTGTTTTTTTACGACTTTTCCTGCAGACGCGCGTGCGGCTTTGCGGTGGGAGATGTAGAAAACTTAAATTTCACACATCTTCTCCTACAGCCTCGCCCAGCTTCGCGCGCTCGGTGAACATGATGTTCATTCTTTGTCATCCGACAAAGAACGAACCAAGAAAGCGGACTAAGGGGCAAGCCCCTTAGAACCCCGCAATGCGTCTTTGCGGTCGAGGCTTCGCCTCTCAGCACGACGCAAAAAGCTACATCTTCAGCTTTTGCGAGCGCGGCTTAAAGAAAGCCGCACTCACTTGAGTGGCACGCGATGCGCTTTTGCAAAAAAATTCGCTCTGGTTTTACGCACCCCATTTCAGCAAAATTTTATACTCATAACGCCTGCCGCTCGTGGTGGCTTTGCGGCGGGAGATGCAGATAAAATGTATATGTTTTTCTCGTCTTTTTCTTTGCAGAGCGGCAAAGAGAGGGAGATCCAAGAGGGAACGTCTTGGCTCGTTTCTTGGTTACTTCTTGTCGAGTGACAAGAAGTAACATAAACGCACAGCGAGCCGCGTCGTAGCGCGCCATGCCGGCTACGCAGACATTAAAACCTTACGAATC
>JAZQUX010000158.1:0-6865 GCA_045631585.1 Eubacteriales bacterium
AGACTCCCGAGGCTCCTGAGACTCCCGACACCCCTGCAGCTCCCACCGGCGAAGTTCTGGAAATGTTCGCTACCACCGGCGCGCTGAACGAAGAGGCTCAGACCATTACCTGGGCAACCGCAAACTGCGACATTTTGGTAGCTAAGGATGCATCTACTACTGCTATCAGAACCCAGGATGCAGATCACTTCCGTTGCTACCAGGGTGCAAAGTTCACGGCAACCGCAAAGAACGGTAAGACCATTGCAAAGATGGTTGTTACCATGACTGAGGGCAAGTATGCTGACGTTCTGAAGGCAAGTGCAGAGGCTGCAGGCTTCACTGTTGAGGTGAATGGTTCTGTTGTAACCATCACGATCAACAATGCGAAGGCTGAGTGGTCCAACACCGCGCAGTACAGAATTAAGACCATCGAGTTTATCTACGCGTAAGCTTAGGTGATATAAAAGGAACCGCATCTTCGGATGCGGTTCTCTTTTTTTTAGCTAAATTTTACACGTTTTCGCTACTTGACGCGCGTACAGCTTCGCGCCGCGCTGTGCGGTTTGGTGTTCATTCTTTGTCATCCGACAAAGAACGAACCAAGAAAGCGGACCAAAGGGTTTAATACCCTTTGGAAACCCGTATCGCGAAAACCGTTCCGCTACCGCTCCACTCATTTTTTCGCGAAAGCAAGCATCTTCAGCTTTTGCGAGCGCGGCTTAAAGAAAGCCACGCTCACTGAAGTGGCACGCAACGCGCTGTTGTAAAAACTTTTCGCTTTCGTTCTCCTCACCCTATTTCAGCAAAATGTTTTGCTTTTCTACGCCTGCCGCTCGTGGTGGCAAAATGGCGAGAGATGCACGAAAAACCTTGATGTCTTGGAGTTTTATGTTTGCGCTTTGCGCAACGCCCGTGTTTAGCGGGCGAATAAAACTCGCCAAGTTTCGGCGTAAGCCGAAACAGGTTCTCGTCTTCTTCTTTGCAGAGCGGCAAAGGGAGGGAGGCCTCGGAGGGAACGTCCGAGCTGACTTTCTTTCGTCCTTTCTTTGTTCAGCGGCAAAGAAAGGACATAAGCGCAAACCGCGAACGCGCGCAGCAGTGTGAGCGTACGGCTACGAAGTAGCAAAAAATTCGGCTAACTTTTATACAACTTCTTCTTTTGACGCGCGTACTGCTCCGCGCCGCGCTGTGCGGTTTGGTGTTCATTCTTTGTCATCCGACAAAGAACGAACCAAGAAAGCGGACTAAGGGGCAAGCCCCTTAGAACCCCGGAGCGCGAAAACCGTTCCGCTGTCGCTCCACTCATTTTTTCGCGAAGATGAGCAGTTTCAGCTTTTGCGTTTGCAAGTTAAAGAAACTTGCAAACACGGAAGTGGCACGCAACATGATTTTTTAAAAGTTTTAAGCTTTCGTTCTCCGCGCCTTTTTTCAGCAAAATGTTTTGCTTTTTTACGCCTGCCGCTCGTGGTGGCAAAATGGCGAGAGATGCAGTAAGAGCGTATATGTTTTTCTCGTCTTCTTCTTTGCAGAGCGGCAAAGGAGCGGTTTCCAAAGGCCGCAGGCCTTTGGCTCGTTTCTTGGTTACTTCTTGTCGAGCGACAAGAAGTAACATAAACGCACAGCGCGCCGCGTTGTGGCGCGCCTATCCGGCTACGAAGTTGTAAAAAATTTAGATATCCCCCCTGCTCTCACCGATAAAACACGTGTTCCCCAATCCGAAACGCATAGGTACAGTTGTTGGCGATCCATTGACTTGTCGCGATCGACGGATTGAAAAAATACAAAATACGATCCGACAGTGAGTATCCCTCCAAGCAAATCTTGGCCGCGATCACCGCCGACGCCGGCGGCGCATCATAAATCGCCCCGTTGACCGACGGCGTAAACTGTACCCCGTACTTCTTGTCAAAAATCACCGCATAAATGCTGTTGGGATACTGTTGGCTTGCCACACGGTTGAGCACCACGTTGCCCACCGCCAACTGCCCGCGAAATGGCTCGCCCTTCGCCTCCGCTCCAATGATATGGGACAGCCAGTACAACGACGCGGCATCGTAAACACCCTCGTCGTGACGAACGACTTGCCCTGTGCGAATCAACGAGACCGAACGCAAAGCAGCATCCCACTTCACCTCGATGCCAAAGCACTTGGCCATGGGGCGAATGGCGACGTAAAGCCGATCATCTACGATTCTGTTGGGCGCGGCGGTGAAAAAATAGCGTTCACCGTAGCGAATGTACTCTTGTCCGACAGTCGCCGCAATGGTGGCACCGCGAGATGTAATGGCCGAAGCCGTCCGCGTTTTTCCGTTCCAGGAGACCTCGCAGTTGTCTGCTAAAACGGTAAATGCGCGAAAAGGAACGTAGGTGACGCCGTCGATCAGGTAGGCGTTGTCGGACAGCGCCGTCTGACCGGCTGTGCTGTTCCAACGGATCGGAATGGTCTCCCTGCTCGGTGCGGCGGCCGCGTCGGGGACAAACCCCACAAACAGTGCCAGCAAAAGCGGCAGGATCAGCATACGTTTGATTGCTCGCGGCAGCCACAAGGGCTGCTTGCGACATCGACTGTTCATCCCTTCTTTCGTTTGAACGTTGGTATTCATGGTCATATCCTCCTTTTTGTTTGATCTTGGATGCGGCTTCAAAAGTTTCATTCTTTGGGGCCGTGATACTATCTTACCATAGTTGCGCCCGCATAGCAACGCACAAGTCTTGGCAGGGGATGCAAGTGCTGGATGACGGGGATAAATATGCCAAAAGCACTTGAATCTTGGGCTTTTGTGTGATATACTTACCGTGTATGGTTGTTTTTTGAATGGCTGAATGGACGGTCGTGCCACCGAACGGCGTTGCTTTTTGGTCAGGCTTGTCCCACGGGCATCGAAAAACAAGAGTTAATCTCCATTCCATTAAAATTGAGGAGGATCAAGTATGAATACGACGTATATCGCGCCCGCAGGTGCCGACAAGGAACAAACCCTTATTTATAAAAAGGTAGGAGATCGCGAGATCCCCATGCTGTATTACCCGCCCATCCAAAAGGTATTTGACCGTGCCCCGGTGTATCTGATCATCCCGGGCGGCGGCTGGCGCAGTGCGAGTGCAGAGGCCATGGTCGGCTTTTCCCTTGTTTCCGCCACCGCTCTTCGCAAGCGCGGCTGGGCCGTGGTCAGCTTGTCCTATCGCTATGTCTCCAACGACGACGTGACCTTGGACGATATCATTTCCGACTGTATGGACGCGGGTCGCTACCTGACCCATTTTGCCGACGAGCTGGGCATTAACCCCCACAAAATCGTGACCTCGGGTCACTCGGCCGGCGGGCATTTGGCGCTCATGATGGCCTATGCGCCCCACCGCGCGTTTGTGTCCGATTCGCCGTTTGATGCGTTGCGCGACGAGTTTACCGTTGTGGCCACCGCTCCGTTGAGCGCGCCCACCATTTTGTACAATGACGAGGCCGGCTATTACCCCGACGGCTTCCCCTTCCTTGACGTGTTCCCCAAGGATTTGTCCGAACGCGCGTTTGCGGCTGTCCGTCACCGCGACGGCCCCTTTGATTACATTACACCTGCGAGCGTTCCGACGCTCTTGGTCTGCGGCACGCATGACGATCTGGTCTTTGCTGAGAACAGCACTCGTTTTTACGAAAAATGCCGAACCGTCGGCGCACCATGTCAGGTGTTGTACTCCCATTTCGGCGGACACTGCTTTGAGCCGATGGTCGAGGGACGCGATTCCTTTGTGAATTTTGAGCAGGTACAGCATCATCTGATCGATTTCGTTCAGACATTCGAATGATGACGGATCGAGTGGTACGCCGCACTCGCCTTGTTGTGCTTGGCGAGCTGGTTGTTTTGGCCGTTCTTGCCCTGGCCGCCGTGTATTTGCGCCCCGATGGGCTTTTGGCATCGTTCATTCGCTTGACGCACGCGACCTGGGCTCGCCCTGCCATTTTCGGGCCGTTTCATCTGATCATGCTGGGACTGTGCTTTGGCTTGATGGTCGCGGTTGCCGTTTGGTATCGCAAATGTCCCGAGCATAAGCTGGATTCTCTGTTATTCGGGGCGGGCGTGTGCCTGTTTGTTCTGGAATTGTACAAGCAACTGTATTATCCGGCCGTTTTGACGGGCGGGCAGTACAATTTCGGTATTCTTCCGCTGCAATTTTGCTCGTATTCGCTGTATTTTTATTTGCTGATTCCCTTTCTTCCCAAGGGGCGATGCAAGGAAGCACTGTTGGATTTTGTCGGGCTGTATCAGACGATGGGTGCTTTGATTGTGATGGGGTATCCGACGTTATATGCCGAGATTCCGTTGAGCTTTCACACCATGCTTTGGCACACGGTGATGATTGCGGTGGGAATGATGGTATTGCTGGTGCGAGGGTATCGCAGAAGCTATGTGACGGAGATGCTTTCGTCAGGCGTGATTCTTCTTTTGACGGTCGGCTTGGCGCTGGTGTTAAATGTGGTTCTTTCGCCTTTTGCGCAGGAGTCGTATCAGCCATTGAATTTGTTTTATATCAGTCCTTATATTCAGAGTCATTATATCATCATTGGTGACGTTCAGCGGTTGTTTGGCTGGGCGTGGTCGGTGGTGACGTATGTGGGGATGTTTGTTTTGATTGGAGCGAATACGGTGTGGCTGGTGGGGAGAGGGATAAGGTTTTTGCATAGGGAAGGGTGAATTTTACACATCTTCTTTTGACGCGCGCGCGGGCTACGAAGTTGTAGAAAGTTTAGCTAAATTTCACACATCTTCTCCTTCCTACGCTCACACTGTGCCTGCGGCACGCGTTCGCTGTTGAGGTTTATGCCCATTCTTTGCCTTGCCGCAAAGAATAGGCGAAGAAAAGGCAGTAAGGGGCAAGCCCCTTAGAACCCCCAAACGCGAAAACCGTTCCGCTGTCGCTTCACTCATTTTTTCGCGGAAGTAAGCAACTTCAGCTTTTGCGAGCGCGGCTTAAAGAAAGCCACGCTCACTTGAGTGTCACGCAACGCGATTTAGCAAAATTTTTGCTTTCGTTCACCGCACCCTATTTTAGCAAAATTTTCTGCTTTTTACGTCTGCCGCTCGTGGTGGCTTTACGGCGGGAGATGCAGTAAAAGACTTTATGTTTTTCTCCCCAGCCTTCATTGCAGAGCGGCAAAGGAGCAGATTCCAAAGGCGGCAGCCTTTGGTTCCCTTTCTTTCGCCATTTCTTTGTGGAATGACAAAGAAATGGCATCCATGCCATCCGCGCGGCGCGAAGCTGTACGCGCGTCTGTAGGAGAAGTTGTAAAAGATTTAGCACATATTTCCCCCCCACCCCCCGCGCGTCCGGCTACGCAGTTGTAAAAAACTTAGCTAAACCCAAAATCCCCCGAAAGGATCCACCTTCCATGCTCATCCACGGATTCCAAAAAATGACCCTCCTCGATTACCCCGGAAAGGTCGCTTGCACCATCTTCACCGCCGCCTGCAACCTCCGGTGCCCGTTTTGCCATAACGCAGGCCTGGTCACAAAAATAGAACACGCCGAGCGCATCGACGAGGGCGAAATCCTGGCCTATCTCAAAAAACGCCAAGGCATTCTCGACGGCGTCTGTATCACCGGCGGCGAGCCAACCCTCCAACCCGACCTTCGCGACTTCATCCGCAACGTCAAATCCCTCGGCTATGCCGTTAAGCTGGATACCAACGGCACCCATCCCGACGTCCTCGCCGCCCTCCTTGACGAAGGGCTGTTGGATTACGTCGCCATGGATATCAAAAACAGCCGCCCCAAGTACGCTCTGACCGCGGGGCTTTTGGAACACACCGCCTCGGATGTGCTCGAAAGCATCCAAACAAGCATCGACCTGTTGCTCGAAAATCGGGTGGATTTCGAGTTCCGTACCACCGTGGTGGCCGAGTACCATACCCCCGAGGATATCGCACAGATCGCCCGACGGATTGCCCCCGCCAAAAAATATTTTCTCCAACCGTTTGTCGATTCCGGCAACTTAATTGGTTCGCCTGACGGCCTGTTGCACGCCCCGGATGAGACGATGCTGCAACAAATGCTGCTCGCCGCCCAAAAGGTCATTCCCGAAACTGTGCTACGTGGTGCATAATATACAAGTCGTTGTGCAAAGTTTAGTACAAAATGTCGAAAACACAAAATATATGTGAAATCCATTGACGAAAACACAATATATATGATATAATAGGCGCGGTTCCAAAATTCTGCCAAGGCGGAATTTTTATACGGCAAGAAGAAATTTCTTTGCCCCGCGCCTATTTTTCTATTGCTCAGAAGCCGCTGCTTGGTTACGACTCGGAGCAATATTTTTTTGACTAATTTCTATAATATGGGAGGAAGACACTATGTACAGCGTATTAAAGCGCAACGGAAAGACAGTTGAATTTGATCTTTCTAAAATCAGCAACGCGATTATTATGGCTTTCGATGCTTGCAACATCCAGCATCACCCCGACGTGATTGATTTCCTTGTTTTGAAGGTCACGGCCGATTTCGAGCCCAAGATCAAGGACAACACCATCACGGTCGAGAATATTCAGGACAGCGTGGAGTCGGTACTCATCAAGGCGGGCTACGACGAAGTAGCCAAGGCCTACATTCTGTACCGTAAGCAGCACGAAAAGCTGAGAAATCTGTCCACGACCCTGCTCGACTACCGCGATCTGGTGGACAAATACGTCAAGGCAAACGACTGGAGAGTCAAGGAAAACTCCACCGTTACCTACTCGGTCGGCGGCCTGATTCTTCACAACTCGGGCGCCATCACGGCCAACTACTGGCTGTCTGAGGTCTACGATAATGAAATCGCGGACGCACACCGCAACGCCGATATCCACATCCACGACCTGTCCATGCTGACCGGTTATTGCGCCGGTTG
>JAZQUX010000159.1:0-4547 GCA_045631585.1 Eubacteriales bacterium
TCACAGAACGACATGGCTACGATCCGACTTCACAACAAAGGGGGAACGTAACACCAAGCGCAACGTCAGATTCACACCGGACTGTACCTGATTGACGTCGCTGGTCATACGAGTGATCATCGTGGAGGTTCCAACGCGGTCAAGATCGCTGTAAGACAGCTTGCCAATGTGTGAAAACAACGAGTGCCGCACCTGGGAAGCAAAGCCAACCGCCGCGCGAGCGGCAAAATATTGCGCTGTTACGGCGCAGATCAGACCAATGATACCAAGAGCCACCAATATCAGGCAGCCGCGCAAAATGGCACCACGGTCACCCTGGGCAATGCCGACGTCAATGATGTTGGCAACCACCAAGGGAACGAGCAATTCAAAGGACGCTTCGAGCAGCTTGAACAGCGGCCCCAAAATGGTCTCTTTGGTATATGGTTTTAGAAATCTCAAAAGTTTTCTCATGATATGCCTTTCGTTGATGGGTTTCATATTTGACAGTATATCATACTTTCATGGATTTGAAAAGGGCTTTTTTGTTTTTTTGGCCTTGTTTGTCCCAAAAGCATATTTATTTTCCTTTTTTCATAGAATAGAGCAAACCATCCGAGGCACGGATGAAAAAGATGCGGAAGTGTATGGAAAGGAGAATCATATATGAATGATCATTATTTGCCGGAGGGGGCGAGGTTGGGGAGCGCAGAAAATAGGGAAGCAACTTCCAGTATCGGTGCGCTGGAACGGGCGATGAACACCGGGATGATCTTGGAAGGCATTGCTACGCTGTGCGACCATTCCCTCAATCTTTACGTAGACGTGGGAGACTTTAAGGGATATATGCCTTATGGAGAAACAGTGTTCAATCCCGATGGCCAGCCCATCAAGGATATCGCTGTGATCTCCCGTGTTGGTAAACCCGTCTGTTTTCGGGTGCTTGGTGTCTTGAAAAACAAGGAAAAAGGGAAGCCACAGCTTTTGCTTTCCCGCAGGGCGGCTCAAAGGGATTGTTACCGTGAATTTTTGAGCACACTCATGCCGGGAGATATCATTCCCGCGAAAGTCACGCATCTGGAAAGCTTTGGTGCGTTTGTGGATATTGGTTGTGGGATTGTCTCACTTTTGAGCGTCGATTGCTTGTCGGTTTCTCGCATTCATCATCCTCGTGAGAGGGTATCCATCGGCACTCAGCTGAATGTGGTGGTTAAAACGATAGACACGCAAAATAACCGTATTTTTGTGACCTTGCGTGAGTTGCTTGGAACTTGGGAGCAAAATGCGTCCCGTTTTGATGCAGGACAGACGGTTACGGGGATTGTCCGAAGCGTGGAGGATTATGGAATGTTTATCGAGCTTGCTCCGAATTTGGCGGGACTGACTGAGGTTCGGGAGGAAATGCGCGAGCAGGCAAAGGCGTGGATCGGGCAGAGCGCCGCAGTTTTCATTAAGAGCATTCTCCCCGAGCGAATGAAAATCAAGCTGGTGTTGATCGATACCTTTGAAGGCCCGCGTACTCCGTCGCCGTTGACGTATTACATAGACGAAACCGCGGAGCATATTGACCGATGGGTATATTCACCCGCCGGGTGCAGAAAACGGGTGGAAACGATATTTAGGGAATAGAAAACGAGAAACAAGGGATGCCACGCGGCATCCCTTGTTAGGTATCAATCTTTCTTTTCTGTATTCAAAAATTTGAGTGTGTCGTAGATCGTCCGAATGGGAATGAGATCAATGCCGTCGCATTTAATGGCTCGCTTTTCGATGTTGCGGTAAGGAACGATAGCGCGGCGGAATCCGAGCCTTGCCGCCTCGCGGACACGAAGTTCCAAATTTGAGACAGCGCGGCATTCGCCCGAAAGTCCCAATTCGCCAACGGCGATCAAATCGTCGGGAATCACGCGGTCAGTGTGCGAGGAGATCAAAGCGAGCGCCATGGCAACATCGGAGGCCGGCTCGACGATGTGCAAACCGCCGATGACATTGATATATACGTCATTTTGCGAAAAACGAAGACCCATTCGTTTTTCCAACACAGCTAAGATCAGGCAAAGACGGTTGTAGTCCATGCCGTTATTGGTGCGCCTGGGAGCAGGGAAAACTGTGGGAGAAACGAGGGCTTGTACTTCAGCAATCAGAGGGCGGGTCCCCTCCATGGTACACACGGCACAGTTGCCGGAAATGTTTTTGGGACGGCCGGCCAGTAGCATCTCCGAGGGGTTGGTGACCTCGCACAAACCGGTATCGGTCATTTCAAATACGCCGATTTCGTTGGTCGAGCCATAGCGATTTTTGATGGCGCGGATGATGCGGTAAGACTGCTGGCGCTCACCCTCGAAATACAGCACGGCATCCACCATGTGCTCCAGCACCTTGGGGCCTGCAATGCCGCCCTCTTTGTTAACATGGCCGACCAGCATAATGGAAATTCCCTCGCTCTTGGCTTTGGCAATCAGCGCAAGCGTACACTCTTTGACCTGTGAGACGCTTCCTTGCGTGGAATTTGCCGTGTCAGAGTATATCGTTTGAATGGAGTCGATGATGATAACGTCGGGTTTTACCTTGTCGGTTTGAGCGATGATGCGCTCCAAATTGGTTTCGGTCAGAATGAAAAGGTTTGTTCCGATGACCCCGAGGCGTTTGGCGCGTAGCTTGAGCTGACCGCCCGATTCCTCTCCGGAGACATAAAGCACGCGATGCCCCTGTCCGAGTGAATCGCAGATTTGCATGAGCAACGTGGATTTACCAATGCCGGGCTCGCCCGAGAGCAAAATGACCGATCCCGTCACAAGACCACCGCCGCCCAGAACACGGTCGAGCTCGCTCATGCCGGTGGGAAAGCGCATATACTGAGGAACATCCAACTGATCGTAGGGCAGGGCGTCGCTTTCGTTTGTCATCCGCAAAGCAGAACGCTTATTGGCCGTAGCAGTGGCAGCAGGCGTGGTTTCAATGACATCATCGACAAAGGAATTCCAAGCACCGCACGACGGGCATTTACCCAGCCATTTCGGGCTTTTCATCTCGCATTCCGAGCAGATATAGATGGTTTTGGTTCCTTTCATGCGCCTGTCCTCCGCCAAGTTAAAATACGTATCGTATACTTACACCATTATATAACATTTTCGTTCAAAAATCAAGACTTAACTCTCGAAAATCGAAGCTTTTGCATAACGAATTTACGGTGTGGTATTTGTAGACGACACAGACTGCCGAATGGAACAAAAAAGAACGAAAGCCAACGATTCTTGATACTCTTGATCGCAAAGCAGACGGCATTCTTCTTCGTTGGATAAAAAACCGCATTCGACCAAAACGGCGGGACATTTCATGTGATGCAGAAGATAGATGTTGGAGTCTGCTCCTTTGATGGCACGGCTGTTGTCGGGCTGAAGACGCTGTACCGTTTCGCTTTGAATGCTTTGGGCAATGGTTGAGGACAATGGATGATTGGTTGAATAATATACCTGAAGCCCGTGATATTGTTTTTGAGGAAATGCGTTCATGTGAATACTGACAAATATGGCATCGGGCGTATTTTGCCCTATGGCAAGGCGAGCCGCAAGATCAAGCGCCTTTTTTCTCCCCTTATACTCGGTGTTTCTATCGTACAGGAGCGTGTCTGTTTCTCGCGTCAAAATGACGTTGAAGCCTTCCGCTTCCAACAGATCCCGAAGCATGAGCGTTACGGATAAATTGATATCTTTTTCGTAAACCTCCCGTCCGTTTACAGTCCCGACGGCTCCGCCGTCTTCTCCGCCGTGCCCCGCATCCAGGATGATGGTGCGGATGAGGGGAGGCGAGGTTGTATCCACCTCGCTGTTTACCTGCGTTCCGAATTGTCCCAAGTGGTAAATAAGAAACAAAAGTCCTGTTGCCAACAACAGAAACAGACAGACGAAGATCGTATAGTCGATCCATGCGCGTCCCGCGCCGGGGTTGTGTGCAGTCATAACTATCCTCCCGTTTTTGTTAGTACAACATATACGGCGTTAGAATAGATTATACCTGAAAAGCGAAAGGGTACCGCAAAAGCGGTACCCAGTACAAATGCTGTTCAAATTACTTGTGTGCCTCAAGATAGTTGACGACGTCACCGATGGTAACAAACTTGTGGAACTCGTCATCTTCGATTTCTACGCCAAATTTGTCTTCACACATCATAGCCAAATCGTAAAGTTCGATGGAATTGATGTTCAGGTCGCCCTTCAGCTCAGCTTCCATGGTAATGCTACCTTCATCCAGCTGGAGTTCCTCGACCAGCAAATTCTTTAAAGTTTCGAACATTGGTTTGTCCTCCGTAGTTTCGTATGTAATATGAGTGCTCCTGCATATTCGGCTTCATTATAGCGGATGAGTTGATATTTGTCAATGGGATTTTGAAAAAAAGTTAATCACAGTTGTCTTTACATAAAATTGAACGTGAATTTGTGAATTTTTTGAAAAACACTTGCAAATTGAACGGATATCTGTTATAATGTCATTCGTGAGCAGCGTCGGGCTGCGAAACGAGGTCATACCAGTCGGGGGAGTAGCGGAGCCCTGTACCTGAAATCCGCTAT
>JAZQUX010000160.1:0-6110 GCA_045631585.1 Eubacteriales bacterium
GTATAATGCGTGCCGTTTTTGACACATTGTCGGGGCGTAGCGCAGTCTGGTAGCGCGTTTGCTTGGGGTGCAAAAGGTCACGAGTTCAAATCTCGTCGCTCCGACCATTTTTCCCCTTCCACTTGGCGTACAGCCTTTGCCGTTTCCTTTCATGCCGCGTATATTACCATATCGGTGTTTCGTACGCAATATTGGACCTGATTGCTTGTGGTTTCGATTGCATTGGCGTGAAGATGATGTTGATTTCCGACTTTTCCGAGCTTGCTTTTGCTCGGGAGGAATGCCGGAAATGGTAGGGAGGTCGCCCCTCGACCGCCGCCCTATCAACGCAGGAAGCGACTCGACGAACAGCGCGACGGCACGAAAAAGCAGAAATGTGCTATAATCCGTACGCTATTATGATGAAGGTTTGGACAGCGTTTCTACTCGTTTGCGCGGCGGCATTTGTCGTTGCGTGGTTGGTTGCGCTGTACCATGAGAACAGGGTCTGTCCCTTCACGGCGGTGGCGAGGTTTATGCGCGGTCTGCCATGGGGAGGACGGTTGGCGGTGCTTCCGCTCTTTCTTGCGCTCATTGTGTACGGGAGTGTGAAGGATAGCGGGGAACGGGGAATGGGGAACGGGGCGTTGAGAGTTGTGGAATGGGTGCTAATCTTGATTCTCCCGCAGAGACCGCAGAGACCGCAGAGACGCAGGGAGGAGGTGTTTCTGACAACAATGTTGCTGATGTGGAAGATTGTGCCGGATTGACAATCAGCGGTTTTGCCGTTGATTCGTTGTCAAAGGCCATCGCTTTTGAGATTACATGGGCGGATGGCTTGTTTGATTACACGGTTTCGCGCAATATACATCTTCTCATGACCACGAACATTCTCGAACGGTCATGGATTCCGCTCGGACAGATTTTTGTGCCGCAGGATACGAACGTTTTCGCTTTTACCGTGACAACCAATGATCTCTATTCAACGGCAAGAACGCATTTTCTTGATTCTTTCAACAGAATTGGATTTTACAGGATTGCGCTTGATACGGATTCCGATGATGATGGGTTATCCGATTGCGCAGAAGTGGGGCGGTGGGAATATGGAGATGGAGATTCTTCGCCTTTTTTTTGAAATGTCCGATGGGACGAACCTTTTGCAGGCATCGAAGGGATATTACTATAACACATTTGTAGTCCCATTGCCGTTTGTTGTCAAATGTGGCGGCTTTATCCATACCAATATTGCGGTAGGGGTCAATGGTATGGTAGGGTTGATGTCCGATAGGCGTACGCAGTCATTTAGTGTTTCAGAGGTGAATCGCAATCTGTCCGATTATTCAGTGAGTCAATATCATACGGCCATTGCCGCATATTGGGACTATCTTTGCGCGCCGGCAAACAGCGGTGCGCAGATAACTGTTGCAGATGTGTCAACCAACGGTAAGCGTTATGCTGTTGTCGAATATCGCGACATTCGTCTCTATTCGCAGAAAAACAATGCCGCATGCACTGCAACATTCCAGGTCGTCATTCCAGAATCTGAACCGAATACGGTTTATGTCCATTACGTCGACATGGCTGACGGATTTGACGGTTCCGGGGCAACGCTCGGCGCTCAGCTTCCCGACCGTTCGCAGACATTTCCGGTCTCATTCGATACGGCAGGATCAGTTTCCAACGGTATGACAATCGCATACCGTTTTGGCGCTGGTTCGGATCCGTCTGTCGCCGATACTGATGGTGATGGGCTAAACGACGGGGTTGAAGTGGAGGTGGGAACAAGCGTATTGTATGCCGATACTGATCTTGACGGACTTTCGGATAATTGGGAGAAGGTTTGTGGGCTTGATCCACTTTCAGCATTAGGGATCGATGGGGCGGATGGAGATCCTGACAATGACTTTCTTTCCAATATCAAAGAATCAGAGTACGGTACGAGTCCATTTTCTCCAGACTGTGATAATGATGGACTTTGTGACGGAGAGGAGACCGGAGGTGTTTTTGTTTCTCCAAGTGGTCTTCCGTGGCTATCATTTGACTGGTGCGAGGATCTTACGAATGAAATCTTGACAAACAGTCAGCGTTGCGCATTCAGACATACCATTGTTCCCTTGTATGTTCAGGGTAGGACTGTATCAAATCTTACGATTTCGGCAAATGGGGTAATTTACCTAAATAAAGCTGGGTGTGAAAATCAAGGATATTCCGTAAATTCCAGTGGTTTCACATATTCTCTGGGGAGAAATGCCTTTGTTGTCGCACCTTGGCTTGATTATATTTACATCAGAGACGACATCAAGGGATGGGAGAGTTCAATCCGCTTTGGAACTGCGACGGATAGAGGAATTGGTTATCTGCTCGTTGAATATGCAAATGTGTTTATGGATTCTCGGACATGGCAGACGAATGCAGTGTCTTTTCAGATTGCCTTGCCCACAAACGCAACAGACAAGGCTTATGTCCGCTATCGTAATATGACTGGAAAATATGCCGACAGCGAGAATGTAGATATCGGTATGCAGACGTTTGGCGGACGTTGGCTTCACTCGTATTGCAACCGGCAAGGCGGAAAGGTGCAAGAAGGAGATATGTTAACCTTTCTCTTTGGAAAAAACACTGATCCGCTCGTTGCCGATACCGATATGGATGGGCTTGTCGATGGTATGGAGGTGACAATGGGTATTAATCCGATCCAGCCGGACACCGATGGCGACGGAATGAACGATGGATGGGAGCATGCGCACGGAGAGGCAGGTTTCGATCCATCCACAAACAATGAAAACGACGGCAATCCCGACAATGATCCATCTTCCGACCCGGACGGTGATGGACTGACGAATGACGAGGAATGCGAATTGAATACGAATCCTAGCGGCGGGGACAGCGATGATGATGGTGTTTGCGATGGCTTCGATTCCGACGGAGATGGTGTAGGCGATGGTGTGGAAAAAGGGCAAGACAGCGATCCTGCAGACTCAAGCGATGGCGGAAATCCAAATTCTCGTGTGTCAGTTTCATTCGTATTCGGAGATCATAGTACAAGTCATTCCGAGAAATATAGGCTTGAATTTACACCTGTGTCAGGGATCGGAGATGCACCTTCGTCGTTTTATTGGATCAATGAAAACTATGGGCAGTGCAATACGAGAACTGCCAGGCTTAAGCATGGATGGAAATATGAAATTCGCCTCTTCCATGCGGGGACGGATCCCAATTACACCGGTACGCCAAATCCGGACTACGACTATCGGCTCGATTGTGCGACCGATTCCCTGCCGGACAATGTCGTGGTTGACGATCCTGATTCGCTTTTCGGTACGGATATTACGAGCAGTTCCTTTTCCGGAGATGGCAAGGTCGCTACCATTTCTGTCTATGCAATAACCGATGTGGCAATATGCAATCCCAACGATCCTTCATGGGCGGAACTTGAAGAGAGCCGTGTAGTCCTTGATGACGAGGAGCTGCGCATTAAGATAGAAATAGCTCCGCCGATCACTTCTCTTTCTCAGTGCCGCCGGATGTTTGGCGATTCGCTTGCCGTGAAAACATTTGGTACTTGCCCAAACAGTGTTTCCGTGCCTATTCCGGATGATGCGGAAATAGTCGCTTTCTCCAGCAAGAGTGAGATCCGCATTCCCAAGACTCGTCAGCAGTTGATTGATTTCGGTCTGTTGCCGTCAAAGGACGACGACGGAGTCGACGAGATGGCGTGGCTGGATATGGGAAGCCCCGATGCATCTCAACCATCCAATCTTACGGACAGTGAAGCGTTTTCTTCGCTTGGCTATCAGTTCCGGGGCAAGGCAACGGGAGACGTGTCAAAGTCTCTTGACTCAACGCCGCCAAATTCAAAGCCATCAGAATCCTTCTTCAAGGCGGCAGGCTGCGAGATTGTCGTTACGGAATATGGCGGAAAAGAAAGCGAAAGACGTCAGTTGATGAATCAGGCAGATTACTTCTACTATTCAGGGCATGGAAGTATAGTTTCTGGTGCATTGCAGGGTGGCTTCTCTCCGAATACGGTTTCAGGAAAGTGGAAAAAAGATCTGAATTGTGCCGTGTTTGCAGGATGCTCAGTATTGGGCATAGGCAATTATAGAATAAAGGCGACGGATTTGTTTACAAAGCTCAATTGGCTATACCGTACTAACTTGGGAAAAGATTCATCTCCAGGTGTTGCGTGGGAAATATCTGGCTCAAAAATACTTTTAGGCTATTGCTGGCGTGCTCCACTTGATAATTTAGGGGCTACAAAGATAGCACAGGATTTTTCGGCTAATTTGAAGGCTGGGAAAGGTCCTATTGAGGCATGGAAACTAGCAAACGATAATAATGAAGGTAGAAATGCTTGTGCAATCGATTGCGGAAGTACTCCACATGTTTATTGGTACTGGCATGAAGAACATGATGTTTCTATATGGACAAACAAAGTGAAAGGACTGTCGTCATGGTGAAAAAAGTGTTGTATATTTTTGTATGTGCCGTACACAGTGTTTCGGCATCTGTTACAAATATAGAACAGATCATAAATGTTCCTTTATCGTATGAGGTTGTAACGAATATTGAAAAGACTGTTTATCGCACTCCTCATACGGCGTATCTTTCGTTTGTTCGGGCCGTTTCACTCGCTGACGCCAAGGAGTTGGTGTCAGGCTTTTTGCCGTCCAAAATTAAGCAGATTACAGGCACATACAATGCTAATGACTTGAGCAATGAACAATGTGCCATACTGAATGAAATCATAGGTGGGAATCAGATCACGAACATGGTGCTGACTTCATTTAGTGAGAGTAATCTGAAGGATTGGGTGAAGATCAGTGGGAAGATAAAGACATTTGAAAAAGGGGGAAGGGAATTTGTTTGCACCTATCCCATAACGTTTGTTAATACAAATAATGCTTGGTTGATAGAGAAATTCATGGATGAGCAATGATTTTTTGCAGGCATGGAAGAATGCAAACGATAGGGCTAAAGGTAGAAATGCGTGTGTAATCGATTGTTCAAAAACACCGCATCAATTTTGGTTTTGGGACGAATCGTCAGGGATTCATGTTTGGACAAGCAAAATAAAAGGAGTGACTTCATGGCCAAACGAATAATGGTCGTTTTTATTTGTATGCTGCTGTGTCTGCCGGTATTCGCGGCAATAACAAATATCGTACAATGTTTAAACATGGAATTGACCGAAGCACGTTTATCAGAATTTCCTTTCCGTGACAATTCCACTCCGCAAAACAGTTTGCTTGGATTTGTACGCGGTGCCATTACAGGTGATTACTTGTCGTTCTTGACACCCTTGTCTGATGCTGTAAGAGTTGAGGAGACGGGTGTTTCGGACTTGTCTCAGGTAACACAAGGCATGATCAACCAATTTTACACTTTTGTTGTTTCATCAGGGTTTTCAAACCATGTAGTACGCGCGTATTCAGAAGTTTTTACAAGTGATACAATAATTATGAAGACAAAAATTCAATCACGGCGCGGTATGATGAACAAGATAAATGAGGTGCAAACCACGATGAGGCAAATCGGAGGAGTTTGGCGTATTGTCAATTGGGATGTTGATGAGTAATATGGAAAACAGTTGCTTGTACAATTCGTGTTATTTATCAAATGCAGTTGAAAGGCCGCCAAATGAAAAGAATGCTTATGGCTATATTAAAATGCTATAATTTCCCCCATGAATGAATGCTATCCATCTACGATCCGTGAAGAGGAATTGAAGAACCGCGTCGTTGCGGATTTCTTCGGTGCATACGACTGTACGCGCATAGTCGGGAATATCGACTTCTGCGCGTCTGTGAAATCCCGTGATGCGCGGCAGATGGCATTTCTGCCGGAGGAGACTCTTTACTAGGCCGAGGCCCAAAACCACCCGACCGATATCCACCGCATGCTCGCACAGCTTGTGCTGACGATCAAGGGCGAAACGGCTCATATGGATTTTTCGCCGCCGCGCTTCATCGGTTGTTTCGACAATGAGAAAATCGCCTTTGTCGAGTACCACAACGTCCTTCCTGTGTTCAGCTACAATGATTTCAACTGGACGCAGACACCATCCTCTGTCGATGAAAACTCGGGGTCAGCAACTGTAAATTTAAATAAAAATTTTTGGTGATTGTCTA
>JAZQUX010000161.1:0-3239 GCA_045631585.1 Eubacteriales bacterium
GAACTGCTCTTGGCAGTCTACAAAAATCTTGAATAAGTTGAGCCGATTTACCATCGGCTTTTACTTAGATATAAAGTGTAGCGCGCTACACTAAAAGGAGGAACCTATGATCAAAACATTAGCAAAGAGCCTGCGTGAGCATAAAAAAGGCTCTATCCTGACAATCATTTTGTCGATACTGGAAGCGGCGTTTGAGATTCTGATACCGCTTTGTATGGCAGAAATTATCGACAAGGGTATTGACCTTGGCGAAATGAGCGCCGTATGGAAATACGGTATTGCTCTTTTGATATTTGCCGCGCTTCAGCTCTTTACTGGCGTGCTTTCGGCACATATCGCCGCCAAGACCTCGGTGGGATTTTCCGCCAATCTAAGGCAGGATATGT
Organism: Eubacteriales bacterium; assembly: GCA_045631585.1. Lineage (GTDB taxonomy): Bacteria > Bacillota > Clostridia > Oscillospirales > CAG-272 > SIG644. Next base: position 387 of record JAZQUX010000161.1, read on the forward strand.
ACGATAACGTGCAAACCTTTGCCTTTTCCAACATCGATAAGTTCTCCACGGCATCCATCGTGACAAGACTTACCACCGATGTGACCAACATCCAGAACTCGTATCAGATGCTGATCCGTATGGCGATTCGCGGTCCTATTATGCTGATCTTTTCCATGGCAGTAGCCTTTAGCATCAACAGCTCGATTGCGTGGATATTTCTTGCCATCATTCCACTCATGGCAGGATTGCTGCTGTTGATCGTCAAAAACGTACATCCCGTATTTAACCGTGTTTTTCGCACCTACGACCAGCTGAATAACGTAGTACAGGAAAACGTGCGCGGCATCCGCGTTGTCAAATCCTTTAATCAGGAGAGCAACGAGATAAAGAAATTCAAGGGGATTTCCGAGAGCATCTACCGTGATTTTGCAAAAGGCGAACGGCTTTTGGCTTTCAACTCTCCCATCATGCAGTTCTTTATGTACGCCTCCATGATCCTCATTTCGTGGATCGGCGCAAAGGCGATCATCGTCAGCGGAAACAATGCTGCCCTCGGCATGACCACGGGTGATCTGACGGCTATGTTTGCGTATGCCATGCAGATACTTATGAGCCTTATGATGCTCTCTATGGTTTTTGCTATGATGACCATATCCTTGGCTTCCGCACGCCGTATTGCCGAGATCTTGGACGAGAAAACCGATATCGCCAATCCCGAAAATCCCGTAATGAGCGTAAAAGACGGCTCTATTCGTTTTGAGGGCGTTGATTTCGTGTATGCCTCCAAGGCCGACAAGAAGGTGTTGGACAACATCGATCTGTCTATCGCCTCGGGCGAAACCATCGGTATTATCGGCGGCACAGGCTCGTCCAAATCAAGCCTTGTTCAGTTGATCCCCCGTTTGTACGATGTAACAGGAGGACGGCTCACGCTTGGCGGCGTGGATGTGCGAAGCTACGACCTGACCGTTCTGCGAAATGCCGTTGCCATGGTGCTTCAGAAGAACGAGCTGTTTTCGGGCACGATCAAGGAAAATCTGCGTTGGGGAAACGAAAACGCTGCCGATGAAGAAATTGAACACGCTTGCCGTCTTGCCTGCGCGGACGAATTCATTCAGGGATTCCCGGATAAATATGACACTTACATCGAACAGGGCGGTACCAACGTATCGGGCGGTCAGAAGCAGCGCCTCTGTATTGCCCGCGCTCTTTTGAAAAAGCCCAAGGTTTTGATCCTCGACGATTCCACAAGCGCGGTGGATACCAAAACCGATGCGTCCATTCAAAGGGCGTTTGCGGAATATATTCCCGACATCACAAAAATTATCATCGCACAGCGTATCAGCTCGGTGCAGCACGCAGACCAGATCATCGTTCTGGACGATGGCAAGGTAGTTGCCGTTGGTCGTCATAACGAGCTGTTGGAAAGTTGCGATATCTACCGTGAAGTATATGCATCGCAGAAGAAAGGAGGCACCGATCATGAATAAGAAAGAAAAAATGCCGTCTATGGGAAAGATGCCCGAAGGTATGCCGCCCAAGGGAATGCCGCCCGAAGGTATGCCACCTAAGCCTCAATTTGATTTGAAAACACTCTTTCGATTGCTTTCGTATATGAAGGATTATAAAGGGAAGCTGATATTTGTCGTAATCTGCATACTGATTAGTTCGATTGCGTCTGCCGTGTCCTCACTATTCTTGCAATCGCTCATTGATGATTATATTACCCCTCTGCTGGGTTCATCGTCGCCCGTATTTGAGGGACTTTTGCAGGCTCTGCTTGTGATTGGCGGCGTTTATCTCATCGGCGTACTTTCTACCTTGTTCTATAACCGCATTATGGTTACCATTGCACAGGGTACGCTCAAGAAGATCCGTGACGAAATGTTCGAAAAGATGCAACGCCTTCCCATTCGCGCGTTCGATACACGCACGCACGGAGATATTATGAGCCTTTATACCAACGATACCGACACGCTCCGTCAGATGATCGCGATCTCTATGGCGCAAATGGTTTCATCGGTATTCACCATCGTTTCGGTGTTCGTCAGTATGCTCTATATCAGCGTATGGCTGACGCTTGTTGCAGTTGTCGTTCTCTTTTTGATTTTGCAGCTTGTGAAGGTAATCACCCGTAAGATCGGCGTGTTCTTCATGATGCAGCAGAAAACACTTGCTGATGTGAACGGCTACGTGGAGGAAATGGTCAACGGCCAAAAGGTGATCAAAGTATTCTGCCACGAAGAAAAGGCAAAGGAAGAGCTGCGTGAGAAAAACAAAGCTTGGGCAATGAGCGCGGCAAACGCCAATGGCTATGCCCATTCCATGATGCCGATGATGAATGCGCTGGGATACATGCAGTACATCATCATCGCGCTCCTCGGCGCGTTTATGGCTATTGCAGGGGTGACAAACCTCGGTCTTACGGGAACGGGCGTGCTGACTCTCGGTATGATAGCTTCCTTTCTCACACTGTCAAGAAACTTTACAAGCCCCGTTTCGCAGATATCCAATCAATTCAATTCCATCGTCACAGCCCTTGCGGGTGCTTCCCGTATCTTTGCGTTTATGGATGAGAAACCCGAAACGGATGAGGGCTACGTAACCCTTGTTTATGCAAAAGAAGAAAACGGTGTTTTGTGCGAATCCGAAAGCAAAACAGGAATTTGGGCATGGAAGCATCCTCACCACGACGGAACTGTAACGTACACAAAGCTTGAAGGCAGAGTCGTTCTTGACGGTGTGGATTTCGGATACGTCCCCGAAAAACAAGTGCTTCACGATATTTCTCTTTATGCCGAACCCGGACAAAAGATCGCCTTCGTAGGAGCGACCGGTGCAGGTAAGACCACCATCACCAATCTGATCAAC
>JAZQUX010000162.1:0-3742 GCA_045631585.1 Eubacteriales bacterium
ACAGGTAGGAGATAAGAAGGTTCTTCTCGCTCTTTCCGGCGGTGTTGACTCTTCCGTTGTAGCCGCTCTTCTCATCAAGGCAATCGGCAAACAGCTCGTATGCGTACACGTAAACCACGGTCTCATGCGCAAGAACGAAAGCGAAAACGTAATTGAAATTTTCAAGAACGGTCTTGACGCAAACCTCATCTATGTTGATGCAACCGACCGTTTCCTCGACCTCCTTGCAGGCGTGTCCGATCCCGAATCCAAGAGAAAGATCATCGGTAAGGAATTTATCGAAGTATTCGCTGACGAAGCAAGAAAGCTCGAAGGCGTTGAATTCCTTGCACAGGGCACCATTTATCCCGACATTCTCGAAAGCATCAAGCAGGCTGAAGGCAAGAAGGCAGTAAAGTCCCACCACAACGTAGGCGGTCTGCCCGAAGATCTCAAGTTTGAACTTGTTGAGCCCATCAAGCTTCTCTTCAAGGACGAAGTACGCGTAGTAGGCGAAGCACTCGGACTTCCTCACGCAATGGTATACCGTCAGCCGTTCCCGGGTCCCGGACTTGGCGTACGCTGCCTCGGCGCGATCACCAGAGACCGTCTCCACGCACTCCGCGAAGCTGACGCGATCCTCCGCGACGAATTTGACAAGAACGGCCTCGCTGAAAAGGTATGGCAGTACTTTGTAGTAATCCCGGATATCAAGAGCGTAGGCGTTAAGGACGACAGCAGATATGAAGGCTGGCCCGCAATCCTCCGCGCAGTAAACACCAGAGACGCAATGAGCGCAACCATCGAAGAAATCCCCTACGCAGTTCTCCACAAGATCACCGCACGCATCACCTCCGAAGTGGAAGGCATCAACCGCGTACTCTACGATATCACTCCCAAGCCCACTGGCACTATAGAGTGGGAATAATTTGAAAAAGCCGAAAAAACCAGTGTTTGCAAGGCTTTTCGGACTTCGCCCACTTCTTCTGATAAGGTTTTGATAAGAATACCCTCCAATGCGATTATTCTGCGTTGCGAGTGGTTTGTGAGTAAAGAATAATTTCAACCATCTCACAAAAATCCCATATTAGCATTTAAGCCCGTACTGATCGGATGTCAGTACGGGCTTTTTGTCGTTCATTTTTACTTGATATCCTCTTTGAATGCTTCTACAAGCATATCGCTGAGTTCCTGTGAAGGCACTTTCGCCCAAATCTGTGTGGTGTCCTCTGCCGGAAATGTATAACGCCAACGGTCATACTGGTCTTTGCTGATTTCGCCATTTTTCAGCTTTTCGGCTTGGTCAGCCCATGCAGAAAGCATTTTGAAAATGGACTCGTCCATTGTGCGCTTGCTGCCATCAAAGACGATATGTACCTCGTCCCCTTGTTTTTCAGCTCTTACACCATGAATATCCTCGATAGCGAAAAGAGTATGGATAAAGCCCAGATCGCTGTCGATGTCGGGAATGTTCAGAGCCAAAGGAGAAACCTCCAAAACATTCGCAAGAGCTTTTACCAAATCTTCCTTGGGTGTTCTGGAGCCGGACTCATACTGAGCCATACGAATATCAGCGGTCTTTTGGGGAAATCCCACGGCTTGACCGAGCCACTTCTGCGTCATACCACGCAGATTGCGTATAAAACGGATTCTTTCACCGATTGCCATAGTTTTCTCTCCCTTTCGGATTGTTGTCATTAGTATAACATAAATGTTTAGCGGTTGTCAAGATAACTTAAACAGAAATATTTAATATTTTCTCCAAAGCCTCTTGACATAACGGAATTTGTTTAGTATAATGATGATGCAGACTTAAACAAATAGGTTTAAGATGTCCGCCCGGGCAAATCGGATGGCGGCCAGAAAGTATTCCGACACTAAATAAGGAATATTATACCCAAAAATCAAAAAGGAGGAATTGAATGGAAAAGAAGTTCATCAGAGTGGACGAAGTTGCAAAGGAGTTGGAGATTTCGGAATCCCACGCATACAAGATTATGCGTAAGCTCAACCGAGAGTTGGAGGCGAAAGGCTATATCACCGTTGCAGGACGAGTAAACCGTCAGTATTTCAATGAAAGATTTTATAGAAAAGAAAGGAGTGAAGAAAATGCCGGCTTATAAGAACAAAGAAAGCGGAACATGGTATGTGGTCACACAATACACAGACTGGACAGGCGCACGAAAGCAGAAATGCAAGCGAGGGTTTGATACCCGCCGTGAAGCTCTGGAATGGGAGCAGAAGTTCCAGCAGCAGAGCGCAGGAGACTTGGATATGAGCTTTGAAGCCTTTGTTGAGATTTATACCACCGATCTCAAAGCAAGGCTGAAAGAAAGCACATGGCAGACCAAGGAGCATATCATCCAGACCAAGATCGTCCCGTACTTCGGCAAGCGCAAGATCAACGAGATCACCACCAAGGATGTGATTGCGTGGCAGAACGAGCTGCTTGCCTACCGTGACGAAAATCACAAGCCCTATTCCCAAAGCTACCTCAAAACGCTGCACAATCAGCTCTCTGCCATTTTCAACCACGCAGTACGATTTTACGATCTGCGATCCAACCCGGCAGCAAAAGCCGGAAACATGGGCAGCGAGGAACGTAAGGAAATGCTGTTCTGGACGAAGGAGGAATATCAGAAATTTGCGGAAGAAATGATGGACAAGCCCATTTCCTACTACGCATTTCAGATGTTGTACTGGACGGGCATCCGTGAGGGCGAGTTACTGGCTCTGACCCCGGCAGATTTCGATTTCGAGCGTGGGACAGTAAAAATCAGCAAGACCTATCAGAGATTGAAAGGAAAGGATGTGATTACCTCTCCCAAGACCAAGAAAAGCAACCGTACTATTCAAATGCCGGATTTTCTCTGTGAGGAAATGCAGGAGTTCTTCAAGATGCAATACGGGCTGAAAAAGAAAGACCGTATCTTCACCATCAACAAGAGCTATCTGCACAGGGAAATGGATAGAGGGGCAGAAGCCGCAGGAATCAAGCGTATCAGAATCCACGATTTGAGACACAGCCACATCAGTTTGCTGATCGACATGGGGTTCTCGGCAGTAGCCATTGCCGACAGAGTGGGACACGAAAGCATTGAGATCACCTACCGATATGCTCACCTGTTCCCCTCCAAGCAGAAAGAAATGGCAAGCAAACTGGACGATCTTAACAAAGGAGCGTGATATTGATGTCAGCAAAGAACGTAGACAAATACAACCGTTTTCGCAGCATTACAGTGGGCTTCCGAGTATCACCGGAGGAACAAGAAGAACTGAACAGAGCCGTAGCCCTGTCGGGGCTTCCCAAACAGGAATATTGCTACCGTAAGTGCATGGGGCGTGAAGTGGTGGTACAGCCCAATCCGAGAGTACACAAGGCACTTAAAACCCAAATGGCGGCAATCCTCGCAGAGCTTGAACGCATCGCCGGCGGGGACAGCGTACCTGATGAACTGCTTAGTACCATTGACCTCATTGCCATCACCATGCAGGGACTGAAAGGAGAGGATGTGAATGATTGATGCAAAAGAAAAGACTGCCCTTGCAACATCTGTTGGCGCAGATGAAAGGCAGTCAATTCAACTATGTAACACCAATATTATAACAACCGAAAACACGGAAATCAATTACCCCGACGAAAATTCTTCGGAAAAGCTGGAAGAAATTTACCGACAGATGCAGCGAATGAATGATCCGGCATATCTGCACACGGTGTCCATGAATGATTTGTACGAAACAGTTTTCCAGAGCAGACCGCCCG
>JAZQUX010000163.1:0-2030 GCA_045631585.1 Eubacteriales bacterium
GCCGTCCTTGGTAAGCTGGTTTCACAAGGGGATATCCGGAAAATAGGTCTGGGCCGCGGCACAAAATATCTGCGGGCCTGACCTAAATTGGAACTTCAGAGGAACTTCAGGGGTGGGACCCCAAGAAGAGTAGAAATTTGATTGCGGTATTGTGTTGTTTTTGCGGATGGATTGATTTTGGCGTTTTTGCGGTTTCGGGTTGTGGGTGGGATAGTGCGGTTGCGGGCAACGGGGAGGTTGCCCCTCCCAAGTGTGATGTGGTTTGGGCCTGCGGGTTGAGGTTGCGGGCAACGGGGACGTTGCCCCTCCCGCTTGATGTTTCTGTTGGTCATCTTTGCTCCTTTTGGTGTTGTTGTTAAGCGCCCGCAGCACTCGCCGCAGACGAAATCCACGCGACAAAAAAAGCGAAAAAAGCGAAAACAGATGCAAATATCGGTCTGTTGTAGTACAATTACTGCATCAATCGAAAAGAAAGAAAGGCGAAAAACATGATGAGTCTGAAAAATATCGTCGCCATCGCTGTGGCGTTCACCGCAATCTGCCTGCACGCGGGCGGCAAGTGCTGTTCCGCCGCCGCGACAAAACAGGTCAATATGCTGTATCTCGGCGACTCGCTGGCCGATTTCGACCGCGGCTCCAACCATGTCGACAGGCTTCAGGCGCGTTTCGACGCCGAGACCCCGGGCAAGATCAAAATCCGCAATTTCGCAATCCGCGGCGACTACATCGAGAGGATGATGGACCGGATGAACGGCAAGAAGGGCACGTACGCCCTCAAACGCTACGAAGGCATCTGGGACGTTTCCTACGATTGGGCTATTGTCTCTCTCGGCCACAACGACACCCGCGCCAGAAGCGACACGGACTTTACGGTTCCCCTCATGACCGAAGCCCAGATCCGTTCCGGATTCAAGGATCTCATCGCGCTTCTCAAGTCCAAAGGCGTTAAGCGCATCATCCTGCGCTCCGCCGCAAGCTGCAATTTCGAGGTGACGTCCAAGAACGCCGAGAAGCGCCTCGCCGCCATCAAGGCGGGCAAGATCAAGCCGAAAAAAGGAAAGGCTCCCGTGGCGACCCGATTTGGAGACCCCAAGCACCTCGAAGCGTTCAATGCCATAATGGCCGAGCTTGCTTCTGTTGATCCCGCCGTGGAGTATTTCGACATCTACACGGGCATGAAATCCCGGCCCGACAAGGCTTCGCTCTTTCGCAGCACGGACGGAGTGCACCTTTCCCAGAAAGGCCATGAATTCTTGGCCGACGTAGAATACGCCTATCTTTCGAAATAACCGTTTCCGGACGAAGGAGAGGAACTTCAGGGGAGGGACCCTTGGAAGAATGAAAATTTACTGGCGTTATTGTGCTATTTTTGAGATAGCTTGATTTTGGGATAGTGGAGCGGTTTGGGTGTTGGGTAATGTTGTCAATGGGCGAATGTCGCCAATTTCCAATGCGGGCGGCATGATAAATTGGCAATTGGCAGCATTGGGATTGGCAACATTATCACATTGCCAACATTAAGCGAAGCGCCGCCGGACGCTGATTTTTGTGCAGTAATGTTTTGGGAGGTTTCCGAGTGCATCAGATGGCCTTCCGCCGGAAGACAAGTCCTCTCCAAGCTCCGGTGTTGAGATATGAGGTGGCGTTTGGTATAATTGGGAAATTTCAATTCAGGAGATACAACATGACGCTCGAAGAACAGGTCAAAGCAATGCTAGATGCGCTCCGTCCCATGCTCCAGCAGGACGGCGGCGACATGGAATTCGTCAGCATGGAGGGAAAAACGGTCACGCTCCGTCTCGTCGGCCACTGCGGAAGCTGCCCCTATGCAATGATGACGCTCAAGCAAGGTATCGAGACCAAGCTCCGCGAACTCGATCCCGAACTCACCGTCGAGCGTGCCGTTTGATCTTCCATCCGAAAATATTTCCAGACATGAGCACTTTCAACGTTTCTCTCGTGGGTGTCGGAGGGCAAGGCATCCTGCTCACCGCCAACCTGCTCGGCCGCGTTGCGGCCCTTGCCGGACT
>JAZQUX010000164.1:0-9214 GCA_045631585.1 Eubacteriales bacterium
CTTCCTAAGACCGCTTGGCCTCCGACTTCCTCTATTATAATATTATCAAATAATTAAAAAAAAAGCAATCAAAACGACCACTTTCCCTACAACCTCCTTATCCCATTCTGTACCCATTCCTTTGCTTCTCCCATCCTGAAACTGCCACCTGGAAGAAAGAACGACGTCGTTTTCCTTCAGAAAATGCGATTTCATGCCACATACCTTCTTTTAATACCAAGTCATACAGTTCCCTTCAGCAACCAAGAACTGACTTTTATATTGGCATTCGACAGATTGGTGAACATACCTATCAGTGATAGTAGCGCCCCTCCCCTTCCCCGCACGCACACACACACACACACACACACACACTTGTCGGAATGGGCCTTCCGGGCTTGTCCGGAGAGCGTAATATTTTGCAAGAATATTATCAGAACAAAAGCGAAATGGGATATCAATACGCCTATCTGTATCCCGGCATGAATCACGTTTTGCAAGCCGCGGGGCGCGTTATTCGAACCGAAGCGGACTGCGGAATTGTGGTGCTGATCGACGACAGATATGCCACTCCCGAATATTGCCGTCTGTTTCCTTCGCATTGGATTCATGCCAAAAATGCAACCAACGCAAAAAAACTTGCAGAATTGGTGGCGGATTTTTGGTCCAAACACTAAAAAATATAGAAAGAATACTTGCAAAATCTACTTTTATATGTTATAATATCTCTTATGTTGCAGAAAATGCGATGTTTGAATAAAAATGGCACAAATCATGTAAAAAGTGAAAGGATGATACAACGTGAAACGAATTACCGTAAAGCAGTTGTTTGCTGATCCCCAAAGTTTTGCCTCGCAGGAAATCACCGTCGCCGGTTGGGCGAGAACCATTCGCGCATCCAATGCGTTCGGATTTATCGAATTGAATGACGGAAGCTATCTGAAGAATCTTCAGGTGGTCATTGAGGCGGAAAAACTGGATAACTATAAAGAGCTTGCCAAGCAGAATGTAGGTGCTTCCTTCGTTGTGCGCGGCGTATTCACCTTGACGCCCGAGGCAAAGCAGCCGTTTGAGCTCAAGGCGACCGAGGTTGCCGTGGAGGGAACGTCCACTCCCGATTATCCTCTTCAGAAAAAGAGACATACCTTTGAATATTTGCGTACCATCGCTCACCTTCGTCCCAGAGCCAACACGTTCAACGCAGTGTTCCGTGTTCGTTCGGTTGCGGCGTATGCGATTCATAAGTTCTTCCAGGAGCGCGGCTTCGTTTACGTGCACACCCCTTTGATTACGGGATCCGATTGCGAGGGCGCAGGAGAAATGTTCCAGGTTACGACGCTTCCGTTGGATAACATTCCGATGACAGAGGACGGTCAGGTTGATTTCTCTCAGGATTTCTTTGGTAAAAAGACCGGTCTTACCGTATCGGGTCAGCTCAATGGTGAGACCTTTGCTATGGCTTACGCGAACATCTACACCTTCGGTCTTACCTTCCGTGCCGAGCGTTCCAACACCCAGCGCCATGCGGCTGAGTTCTGGATGGTCGAGCCTGAAATGGCATTTGCCGATCTGACGGACTACATGGATACCGCCGAGGATATGATCAAGTTTGTTCTTCGCTACGTCATGCAGGAATGTCCCGCGGAGATGGAATTCTTCAACAAGCTGATTGATACTACACTGTTGGAAAGACTGCAGATGCTGGTTGACGCTGATTTCGGTCGCGTCAGCTACACCGATGCTGTTGAACTGTTGCAGAAGTCGGGACATGAGTTTGAGTATCCCGTTTACTGGGGCATGGATTTGCAGACCGAGCACGAGAGATATCTGACCGAGCAGATCTTCAAAAAACCGGTATTCGTTACCGACTATCCTAAGGAAATCAAGGCGTTCTATATGCGCCGTAACGACGACGGCAAGACCGTTGCCGCGGCAGATATGTTGGTTCCCGGCGTTGGTGAATTGATTGGTGGTTCTCAGCGTGAGGAGCGTCTGGATGTACTTTTGGATGCGATTAAGACCTTTGGCTTGAACGAAGAGGATTATTCTTGGTACATTGAGCTGCGCAAGTTCGGCGGTACCAAGCATGCCGGCTTTGGCCTTGGCTTTGAGAGACTGATTATGTATATCACAGGTATGTCTAATATCCGTGATGTCGAAGCATTCCCGCGTACGACGGGCAGTGCAGAATTCTAAATTTTTCTTTAATTTTTCGAGAGGATTTCCTTTACCCTATGAAGTATCAAAGCATGAGCCGTGAGCAGTTGTCCGAGCTCTATACCCAATTACAAGCACAATACGATGCTGCCAAGGCCAAGGGATTGTCATTGGATCTTTCCCGCGGCAAACCTTGCGCCGAACAGTTGGATTTGATCGATGATATGTTTCATTGTCTGGACGCCAAGGATGCCAAGGAAGGCGGCACTGACTACCGTAACTATGGTCTTCTGACCGGTATTCCCGCCGCCAAAAAGTTGTTTTCTGACCTTTTGGGCATTCCCGAAAGCCGATTGATGGTGTGCGGCAACTCGTCACTCAATTTGATGTACGACGCCCTCATCCGCGCGATGATTTACGGTGTGGTCGGAAGTGAACGTCCCTGGTGCCGCGAGGAGAAGATTAAGTTCCTGTGTCCGTCCCCCGGCTACGACCGTCACTTCGGCGTCAGCGAATCGCTTGGCTTTGAGTTGATTCCCGTTGCTATGACAGAGGAAGGTCCCGATATGAATGCGGTAGAGGCGTTGGTTGCCAACGATGCGGCCATCAAAGGTATTTGGTGCTGTCCGAAGTATTCCAACCCCAACGGTATCACATATTCGGATGAGGTAGTTGCTCGTTTGGTTCGTATGAAGACGGCGGCCCCGGACTTCCGCATTATGTGGGATAATGCCTACGCCGTACATGATTTGTATCCCGACGAACCTGACCAGCTGGCTGATATTTTTGCCCTTGCTGAGGAAGCAGGCAACATTGACCGTGTTTTCTACTTCTCTTCGACCTCGAAAATTACGTTCCCCGGTGCGGGTGTGGCTGTGATGGCAGCATCCGAAGCCAATATCGCGCAGATCTCAAAGGCGATGACCATGCAAACCATCGGCTTCGATAAGCTCAATCAATTGCGCCACGTCAAGTATTTCGGATCGGCAGACAACATCATGAAGCACATGAGATCTCAGGCGGATATTTTGCGTCCTCGCTTTGAGCGTGTAGAGCAAATTTTGGATGAGGAATTGTCCGAGACAGGCATTGCAACGTGGACACATCCTCGCGGTGGCTATTTCGTTAGCTTTTTCGCTCCTAAGGGAACCGCAAAGCGCATTTATGCGTTATGCCGTGATGCGGGCGTAGTGCTGACAAACGTTGGTGCTACCTATCCTTACGGTAATGATCCCGATGACAGTAACATTCGCATTGCTCCCACCTATCCTACCTTCGATCAAATGGAAGCGGCTACCTATATGCTTACTCTTTGCGCAAAACTTGCGGCAGTAGAACAGCTCTTGAATTAACAATAAACAACAAGAAATCCCGACAGATGATCTGTCGGGATTTCTTGTTGTTATATCGGAGAAAAGATTAGTCTTCTTTTCTCTTTTTGAACGTGATAACAGTGGCACCGGCAGTCGCGATCAACGCGATGGCACCGACCGAGAGACCAGCGGAGCAACCGGATTTCTCGGTGGAAGCATCGGGTGTTTCCTCGCCGGGCTTGTTATCGGGCGTTTCTTCGGGGGTCTTGTCAGGGGTATCATCGGGAGTATCATCGGGAGTTTCGTCCACGGGCTTGGTAATGAGAGCCTTCTTGGCGGCCTCCAGCGCGGCCAGTGCGGAGTCCACCTCTTCCTGACGCTTTGCACTGTCAACAGCGGTTTTCGCTGCAGCCAGAGCGTCTGCAAGCGTAGCCCAGGATTCCTCGGTGTAATCAGCATTGTTCAGCTTTTCAACCTCGGAAATCATCAGCTTCAGATCAGCGGTGCTGGGCTTGCCGGAGAATCTGTCATTTACAACAAACTGTGCCGAAGCAACCCATTCGCCGGTCACAAAATCGCGGCCTCTGACCAAAACCTTGTCCTTGTAAACCTGTACGTAATAACCCTGACTTCCAACCAGCATCTCTCCGGTAGAGGGAACCCACAGATCTGCAACCGATGCCGTGTTGAAGAGAGCTGCATCATCACCTCCGCCATACATACAGTTGGCCCAATCCATCAAAGAGTGCGTGTGACCGGTAAAGAAGAATACGTTGGGATATTTCTTGAGCAGCTGACGAAGCTTGGCATCGTCGTTGATGCCCCACCATTTTTCGCTTTCGGCTGTACCGGAAACGGTGTTTTTCATGCCCTGATGCATGAACAGGAAAATAGGAGTATCATCGGTTGCTTCCGCCAATTTGCTTTCCAACCATGCGTACTGCTCCTCGCCAATGGTGGCGCGAACGCCGGGCTCGTAAACAGCATTGCCAAGGACGATAAAGTGATAATCATCGATCCAAGTATCATAGTAGGGAACACCGTCTTCCTTTTCCACGGTGTCGGGAAGGCGGAGATACTTAAGGAACTGGTTGATGGCAGAGTCATAATCGGAATAACCGGAAAACTCATGGTTGCCGATACCGAGGTACATGTGGGGCAGTCCTTCTACTTCGTCATACAGCGCCCACAGCTTCTGCCACCAATCATCGCGAGGACCCGAGTCAACAGAGTCGCCTGCAACGAAAATGCCTGCGGAATTCGGGCTGTTTTTCGCAATGTCCTGCAACATGGCGATGTAATGCTGTTCGCGGATCTCGGTGGAAATGTGGATGTCGCTAACAGCCTGAAATTCGATCAGAGGTTCGCCATCGGGCATTTTGAAGTTGCAACCCTCAGGGAGTGCGACAGAGAAATAATCCTCACTGAGCTGACCGGTAGCGTTGACCGTATAGAACAGAATATGAGTAGCCTCGGGCGGGATGATGGTGTTTTTCACCATTTCACCAACAGCGGTGGTTTCGGTTGCGCCGACTTCGACGGGAGCAAGACCGGTATAGCCAGCCAGCTTGCCGTCCTTGGTTCCCCAAAACGCTTGAACGGATGCGGCGCCGTGGTCTGCGGGCAACTCAACGGTAATGTCGCCGTCAGCAAGACCGGATGTGGGATCTTTGATCTCATAGGTCGCGCCGGTGGGAGCCTTGGAAAGAGGAGCTTTCTTTTCTACGATCTCAATGTCGATGAACTTCAAAATGTGTACCTTTCTGGCAGGGTCGCCGGCTAGAGGAAGGTCATTGGGAACGAGCACGATGGTGTATTCACCTGCGGGCAGGTTTTGATAAGGAGCTAAGTTGTGATTTCCCCCCCTTTCGCCGGCGGCCAGGTCCACAGGTTGATCGTTAATAATGTCCCTAGGGTAAGCGTAACGTAGGCCACCCCATTCGCTGTGATCGCGAACAATCAGACCAATCCAAGCGTTCTTGTTTGGGTCTACTTCAACGAAACCTTTGACCCAAATGGGGTCACCGACCTCGTAGACGGTCTTGTCTGACCAGAGGCTGCATTCGCCCCAGTCTGCTGCGTTGAAGGCAGATACGGGCAGGCAAACGATACCGGCCATCAACGACAACAGCATAATGGCAACAAGCATCGCAGAGATGACTTTTTTCATACGAAAGTCCTCCTTATAAATAATATTGATAACTTATTGTACATTTCTTTATTGGGTTTGTCAAGCCATATTCGTTTATGAATCTTGAAAATAGTCGATATCAACAAAATCAGAGGATACAATATGATAAAACTCACAAGTAATTTTTTGCGGGGCGCTCTTGCATTTTTGCTTGTTTTGTAGTACAATGACAAGAGATCAATGATTGACGAAAGGCAGGAAATTCTAATGTCACAATCTGTGAAAATCGTTACTTTTAACCTTCGCTCGCAATATACCGGAGACGGTATCAATGCATTTATTCATCGAGCCGGGCTGATTTATAATAAAATTAAAGAAGAAATGCCGGATATCGTCGCTTTTCAAGAGGTGATCGAGCCGCACTATGATCTGCTGCCCAAATTGATGCCGGACTATACCTTTCTTGGCCAGTTCCGTGAGGCAAATTACACGGGAGAAGGTGTGTTTACCGCGATTCGCACGGCTGATTGGTTGCCGATTTTTTACGACGTATTTTGGATTAGCCCCACGCCCCACATTCCCGCCTCACGCTTTGAGGATCAAAGCCACTGTCCCCGCATCTGCGTAACGACAGGCCTTCGCCACAAAACAAGCGGAAAGCTCATTCGCGTATGCAATATCCATCTTGATCATGTGGGAGAATCGGCGCGAGTCAAAGGAATTCATTGTGTGTTGGATAAGATTGCTGAATATGAACGTGAGCTACCCATGCCGACCGTGCTTTTGGGCGATTTCAATGCCGAGCCGGGAAGTGAAACCATCCGAACAACTGAAGCCTCAAATACTCCCGCGCTGTATGACGTGACAGGAGCATTTGAAGGCACGTTCCATGACTACGGCAAGGTGACCGGTTGTAAAATTGACTACATTTACGTCACCGAATCGCTCAAGAATGCCGTTGGCGAGGTCAAGATCTGGGACAACGAGCATTGCGGCATTTATCTGTCGGATCACTATCCAATCTGCGCCGAGTTTGATGTGGATACCCTTTGAACAACAAAAAAGGTGATCTGTAAAGATCACCTTTTTTGTTGTCATAGATTTCGTTGTTTTAAATATGCCGTAATGAGGCACCGCAGGCTTTTTATGTTTTATTCTTTTGATTCAGCCCAATAGGGAGTTGCTCCTGATATTTGTTTTTGTCTTATTTAACAAGCTCGTTAAAGGGTTTGATTAACTCGGAGTTATAGTAACTATATTCAATTTTCCCATAAGTTCCTGTTTTGAGCCATCGGCCTTCACCACTTATCGCGCCGTAAAACCATATAATGAGATTGTATTCGTCTATTTCTCTTGCTTCTTCGGCTTGTTCCTCGGTGAAATAAGTTGTAAAGTAGATGTAATCACTGTCGGAATCTTCAGTTAAATTTGCTTTTATGTAACAGAACTGCGAGCTTTCCGATTTGTCTTTATGTGTTCTGTGAGTTACGTAATAGCCTGCATCCTCGTATGCCTTAATGATATCCTCGCAGGTGATTTCTTTTGGCTCGGTGCGATTACTGCAGGCTATGAAGGAGAGGGCAAACGAGATCAGTAAAATAATTGGTAATAACTTTTTCATTCTCGTTTACCTCCTTTTACTCGGTTTCTATGTTCTTCTCGTACAAAATGTAGTAATCATAAACAGTAAATTTTGCGGTTTGGGTGTGGTCAACACCTTCGATTTTATCTATCAGATAGCTTTGATTGATAGTCGTTTGGCTGTTGATTTGGTTGTTCTTTACCATCGAAGTAATTTTACCATCATTCACTATGCTGTATTCCGCGCGGTATTTGATCTCGGTATAAACTACCGTTCCGGACAGCTCCTTTAGCTCGGCGTGTCCTTTCAGAAGCATCATATTTTCATCTTTTGTGGACTGCTCAACCGTCTGCAAAATGTCAAAATAGTCTGTCACATCGTCACCGTAACAGTTGTAAATGACCTCGTAACGGTCAGAGGTGGAATAAAAGAGGATTTTTCTTTCTTCGGGTGTGCCTTCGTCTTGGAGATAGTATAAATCGCAAACGACCTTGCCATCTTCCTTGTAAAACTCTTCCACAATGTAGCTGTAATACGATTTCATACGCCGTCTTGTTAAACGCTCGCCCGAATATACAAAGCCACAAGGATTGCCACCCTTGAATTCGTTCAGAAAGTTTCTCATTTGATGCCAATTTGATGGAACGTCAAATAGCGAATCGGTAATTTCGGTTGGCGATACATCAAAGGTATAATCTGATGCGCCAATCGTATCAGCAATCTCGGCATCCTTATGTATGTTGGTGTTGTAATAGACGAATTTCATAGAGCCGTCGGCACACTTACCGAGAGCGATAAGGCAAAGAAAGTGAGAGTATCTGTCTTGCACGTCGTGATTTCCATTTTTGCCTGCAAAGGCTTGCAGAGCTACCTCGGTATTGTCACCGTTCACAAATTCTATACTGAACTGACCGTCGTTGTAAAATTCGAGGCAAAAAGCACGTTCGTCATCATACCAAGTCTTGCCCATAATCTCTGTGCCGGTAAATATCCACTCAGTAATGCCATATTTGTCTTTGGCGACCTCCAATATTTCTTTCTCGGTGTATTCCACCATGTCGGGATGAGTGGTAGCGCCACCCAAGAGAAAACAAGAGGTCAGAAAAAGCAATGGGGCTAATGCAAGCAAAATATAGAGCGAAACTCTCACTTTTTTCATGTTACTCTCCTGTTAGCATATTGTAGATTCATTATAACAAACGGGAGAATCTTTGTCAACAACAATTCATTTCTTGAATTTAGGGAGAATCCGAGCAATGATGACAAAAAAAGGCCTGAGAAAGAATCCAGGGCAATACAAAACTCCCATCAGATGAGGATTTATATGGAGAATATTTTGTCAAAAAAAGCGGTGTTGAATAGAATGGTAGAGAAGGGAGTCGTATGCGTGTGAACGGTTGCCTTCAAAAATGATCAAGGAGGATCCTACCATGGCAGAAAACAAATTTTCGTGCGCCGCTTCTCCCGGGGGCGGGCGTGAAACGGTCTGCATCGAGACCAATCGCATTTTGGACAGCTGCCGCGATCGTGACTGCTTCGAAAACGTCAGGGTATTCCTGACCGATTTCGGCAATGAAATTTTGGAACGTACCGGGAATATTCGAGTAAAGCGAGCCACGATTTGCTGGACGTCCATCCATATTGACCCCGTGCAGTTTAACCGCGGTTTCTATTCGGTCAATATCCGCTTTTATGTCAAGCTTGATTTTGAAGCGTGTATCGGCGGCGGCAGAAGCCAGGAGTTCGACGGTGTTGCTGTATTGGAAAAGCAAGTCATTCTCTACGGCAGCGAGAGTAATGTCAACATCTTCAAAAGCAATCCCGACGTGTCTGATTTTTGTGCCGAGCCCGGCCCCTGCGGTCAAAGCCGAAACGTCCCCATCGCGGTAGTAGATGTAATTGACCACTAATAGAAAATAATAAGATTAGGACAAAAATCGAATGATATCAAACTTGAATATTTTGGCCTAAGTCTCAATGAATGCCACGCCCATATTCCGAAGAAGTCCGAGGCTATTCATAGCCTCGGACTTCTTCGGTTAATGTCTTTAG
>JAZQUX010000165.1:0-6615 GCA_045631585.1 Eubacteriales bacterium
AAAAAATCCCTTCTGCTGTTGCAGATGGGATTTTATTGTTTAGGATTCGAACCCAAAACTCGCGGAACGCGAGTTTATCAAGCGCGTGTAAAGATTTCTGAGATCGATAGTTTACTGACGGCTTACACAGGGCTTCTCGCACCGATACGGTGCCAATAAAAAATCCCATCTGCTATTGCAGATGAGATTTTTTATTGGCACGGCGTAAGGGATTCGAACCCCCGACCTTTTGGTTCGTAGCCAAACACTCTATCCAGCTGAGCTAACGCCACACACGTCGGTTTCCCCGACAGCCTAATTATTATAATCTGTTTATTCCCATTTGTCAAGCCTTTTTTTGAAAAAAATTATTTTTTCTTTTCGAAACGGAAAAACGAGGGGATTTTTTGTAAAATCCCCTCGTCCGCTGTGTTACAGCTTTCTCTTGATGTAATACAAAATAAACCTGTCATACGGACGAACAAATGTCCGAACTTCTGCGCGAAGAACCAAATAGAATCTTGCCAGCTTCTTCATTTCTTCGTCTGTCATGCCGTGACCGAATTCCTCGGCCGCGATGGCATCCATCAGCTTGCCTATATTGGTCACGCTCGTGTGTTCGCGTGTCATGGTGGGTGCCTCGTCTCCGCCATATTCGGACGGATAGCCCAGCACCTTCTCATAAGCGAACGACAAGCGCTTGGCATACGCATCCTTCAACTCACCCGCCAAGGGCGGCGTTCCGTACATATCCAACAGCGACAAGGTCTGGCGCACCAGCTCTTTGGCAGCGTTTTCACGATCCGATTCTTGACCGAAAATATGCTCCGCTCCGGATATGATATCCTCTGCCAACTGCACTCTTTGCTTGGTGGCGCGTTTGGCGCGCAGGATGAATCGGAGAATTCTCCAAACAAGCAGTCCCAAAACAGCCGCGCTACCGACTGAGATGCCCACAATCCGCAAAATTGCTTTGACATCCACGCCGGTCTCGTCCATCTGTCCGGGCGTCGGATCCTCAGGAAGATCTACAGGAGGATCGATGGGATCGTCCGGCGGGTCAATCGGATCCTCGGGAAGATCCACGGGAGGAATGACGATGGGCGGATCGTCGGGTTTCTCGGACGGATCGTCCGATTCGTCACCCTTGAGCTTATCCGCGGTTTCGGATTCGTCGCCATACATATCAATGTAGTAAGGCGGCGTGCACTCGTAGATCACCCAGCCGATGCCGTCATACCAAACCTCCACCCAGGCGTGAGCATCGCTGTCGCGCACCGTGGTTTGATATCGGCCGCCCTCGTTGCTGTAAATATCCACCTCAAAATCCTTGCCGAGATAGCCTTCGACAAAGCGAGCGGGGATTCCGCACTCACGCAGCATCAGCGCGGCGGCAGAGGCAAACTGAACGCAATAGCCTTCCTTGGTCACATCGAGGAAATTCTCAATGCCGTCCAGCTCGGGGTTGACTTGCGCCTCGGGCGTACGGGTATAGGTGTGATTGAGCACCAGATAGTCGATGATGGCCATCGTCAGCAAATGGCGCTTTTCATACGTCGCGGCCTGCTTGGAATTTCGCTCTTCGGCACCGCTGACGTCGATCTCACGGGTGGTCAGATCTTGCAAAATCAGGTTCAAATAGTTCGTGACAATGGCGCTGTCCGAACCGTCAAGATAGGTATCGTACACAAAGTCCGCATATTCTTGCGCCTCTTTATACGTATTTTGATACTTGTACTTTTGATTGTACTCCGCGATCAATTCGGCTCGTTTGACATACGCCATGGGGTCCTCATGGGTCGGAGAATACACGATCATAGAATACGCCACACGCTCTTCTTCAAACCCCTTGCCCACGCTCAAGCCATCGAAGGCGTTGGCATAGTCGATCTCGGACGGCTCGTTGGAAAAATACTGTTGAATGCCGTAGGACGTCGCGTAGACGCGCGGCAAAAATGCTTCCGTGGTTTGCAGATTGTACCGTTTGACGTTGAGCATTCCTACCATATAGCCGATTTCTCGACGGTTTTTGTAGCGCGTCACAAAATCAACTTCTTTGGCCTCGGATTCATGATCCATCAGCGACATAAAGTCGGCAAACATCTCTTCCGCCGGCATATCGTCGTCCTCGTACAATTCACGATACGCCAAATACTGACCGTCGTTGAAATACTGCCATGCACCGCCCTCGTAATCGACGCCGATGAAGGAGGGCATATAGATCTGATTGTTGTGCTGAGCGCGCAGCTGCATCAGGAGAATCTCGTCAAACTCGAGCGGCGTAGCCATGGTCGAGTGCGGAGGCTGATCCTTGACGTACTGCAGATACTCATACATTTCAATCGCGTCTTCATCTCCGCGCAACAGCGCCGTAACGTAATCGCGGTACACCTTGACATGGCGGTCGATGCTGTCGATGGTGTGGAAGGAACGGGTAACGGTCGCGGCGGGGATCCACAGAATCAAAGCGGCAACTAGACATAACACCGCACCGGAAAATCCGCCGACGGCGGCGCGGGATTGAGAGGTCGCACGGTCATAGCCGCGCACGGCGCGGCGTGCCTTTCGGTATTCCCGACGTTGACGTCTCTCTTTTTCTTCCTCTTCGGAGATCACTCTGGCGCGCTTTTTCTTTTTGGGACGGCGACCGCCGAAATAATCATCCAATTCCTGCTCTACCGTCGGGTAAAGCATCTGCTGTTTTTTCTGTTTGCGCTCCTTTTTCAGGGCGCGTCGCTCTTCGGCAGAAGGCCCTGAGGGCGACGGATCGTTCGGCCGCTGATCCACAAACAAGAGCACATCCGTTTCGTCCGAAGGGCGGACGATGGGCATCCGATAGCGGCGATCGTGGGCGACCAGCATGATCACACCCGAAACACCGGCCACCAGCAATAGGATGGAATAGTTATCCACCGACAAATTGAGCGTAAACACGGGGAACAGGCTGATCACCAGCAATATCGCGGGAACCAGCGCTCGCGCGCGGCGAATCAGACACAGCACAAACAACAAGCTGACAATCACCGCAAGGAGCAAGCAGAACTGTTCCAAGAAGATCGGGTCATTTCCGCCCTGCGGGACGGGAATGCGCCAGTTGGCGGCGCCGTACATACCGCGCTCGTACAAACGAACCATGGTCGCGTTGTAGCCCGCAACAATCATGCGGTACAACGTACCACCAAGACCAAAAGGATCGGTCACCGTGCGATAAATCACAAAGCCGAGCGATGCCGCTCCGGCCAGTCCCAGCGCCCAAGGATGAAGACCGACCAATGCCGCAAGGAATACGGTCAAAAAGCAGGTCCAGACGATCCCGCTAAGAGGAATGGATCGGAACACACCCGACACAATCAGGGTGCAAAGGCCTGCGGCCGCAAAGAAAATGACAAGCGAGCGGCACAAAATACCAAACAGGCGCATGGCGAACGAGCGTCCCAGCGCTTCGGGAGGACACAAAATGGGCGTGTCCTTGTCGGCCGTCATTTGGGTTTGACGGCGCACCTTGGTTTGATCTTTTTTCATGTTGCATCCTCCTTTTCTGCTTGGTCTTTCAGCATACGAAGATGCATCATGCCGTCAACGGCATCGATACCGTTCTGCGCCAGCATGTGTCGACAGTCCTCCAAATACACTCGGCGGGCTTCGGGATGAGCAAACCGCTCCTCGGGGTTATAGTAAACCAACTCAGCAGAGCCGAATTCGCCGCCGCCTCGCAAGCCGGGCACTTGGCACAACGCAGAGATGTCCTCCTGTCGCAACGCGGCGCTGACAAACACCTGCTTGACGCCCTGCGTATCCAAAAGCATCTGGCGCAAGCGGAGCGGCGAATGTCCTTCAGGAGAGCACAACGGCGCGGTGGCAAACAACTGGTAGATGGCCTCGAAATCCGATTCTTCTTGAAGTTCAAAGCCGAACGCGCCCTTCTCTGCGCGAGCGTCAAACCACATCAACAGGCAACGGTTCCCTGCCCGCAATTCTCTAAGAACGATGGCAACCGCCATTTCCACCACGCCGTCGGCGCAATATTCGTTCATATCGGCATAATACTCATCCTTGGCCAAACGGTGAACAGGCAGGACAGCATCGGCGGGAGCCGACGTTGCTTCTTTGCTTTCCTGTTCCGTGGCTTTCAGGCGACGGGCGGCATTGGACACCGCACCCTCGTCGGCCTCTTGAATGCTCTCGTTTTTGAGCAGATGCTCCTCCAGCGCTTGTTGGCGACGGCGCGCCTTTTCACGGCGATCCGCCTCCTGCTGTTCCAGCGCCCGAGCAAGCGCTGCCTTTTTTTCTTTGCGAGTCAAGGGGCGTTCGTCCGTCTCCTTTTGCTTGGGAGGTGCTTTGGGATAGGTTGCGGACAAGTCGCCGTAAATAATCGTTTGGTTGGAGGCACCGCTGGAATAATCGCGCACCAGCAGATCCTCCGCTTTGGAGGACAGCTTCCAGTGGATATCCTTCAGCGCGTCTCCCATGCGATAATCGCGGACGTCCAACACCTCCAGCCGGTCGAAGGCGTAGGGCGAACGGGTCTGCTGATTGGACATATCCGAAGCCGCGACGGCCTTTCCGCCATCCATCACGCCGCGTCGCGGGAGAACCAACACGTTATGATACTCCTCAATGTCCACTCTGACACGAATCATGCGGAAAAAGTCGTAAACGTAAAAGCAAGACACGCCGATCTCATACGTTCCGCGGAAGCGGAAGGTCACCTGATTCGCCACCGAATAGGTAGCCAAGGGCGGCAGGGACAGGCGCACGATCTTGCGGGAGGTGCGGACGGCGTCCTTACGCGGCAGGCGTATGACGG
The DNA here is from genome assembly GCA_045631585.1 of Eubacteriales bacterium. Classification (GTDB taxonomy): domain Bacteria; phylum Bacillota; class Clostridia; order Oscillospirales; family CAG-272; genus SIG644. Next base: position 4,787 of record JAZQUX010000165.1, read on the forward strand.
CATCCACAAAAGGAAATGCAAAAATACTACTGTTGATGATGCGAAGCTCGTATGGACAGGGCTGCATCTTTTCCACCGTTGTTCGTTCCGTATACAAATACGCCTTTAATGACAGGCGGGCAATGGAGGTGTAGATCAGCGACAACGGGAACAACAGAAAAACAAACCAAAAGAAAATATTGGAGGCGCGGGATCGCAAAATTTGCGTGAACAGCAACGTGCCCACGAACAAAAGAGCATACCACACAGCGCCGCGTGTCAAAGCGAGGCTACGACCCTTCGGTTGCTCTTGACCCTCCGTCCAGTCCAACGTGCGGTGACGGGGCCGGCGATGCCGACGAGAAGAATGCGACGTTCGCCACTTTCGCACAAAGGCCTTTCCTTTGCGCCATGCATGGCGAATGCGATGCTTTGCGCTCCCCCAAACATCAGTGCGTGGAGATTGTTTCATACTATATCCTCTGTATCATTTGGAAGATGGGGATGCATCAGCGGCGAGCGCCGAGGTAAGGAACGTCGGTGGCACGCAAAATTTCGGTCAGCGCGTCGCGGACGGTCGCGCCCGACAATTTGCTCTCCTGCGTCAAAAGGACGCGGTGTGCCACGGAAGGAATGTACAGTGCGGCAATATCATCCGGAATGACGTAATCGCGGCCGCGCAGATAGGCGTAGGCCTGGGTCAAGCGCATCAGAGCAACCGACGCACGGGGGCTGGCACCCAGCGAGAACGCCTTGTGATTTCTGGTCGCGGCCACAAGCGCAACAATGTACTTGAACAGCGCATCATCCACCTGCACGTTGGCTACGGCCGCGCGAGCCTGCTGCAGCTCCTCAGCGGTGATGACGCTGGTCAGCTTGTCCATGGGGTTTTCACCGCGGCGGGCGCGCAAAATATCAATTTCTTGCTGTTCGGAGGGATAGCCCATGCTCAATTTGAACGCAAAACGGTCGAGCTGTGCCTCAGGCAGAGGATACGTACCGACATAGCCGGTGGGGTTTTGGGTCGCGATAACCATAAAGGGATCGGGCACGTCATAGGTCACACCATCGACTGTGACGCGGTTCTCTTCCATGGCTTCGAGGAGCGCTGACTGCGTCTTGGGAGAGGCGCGGTTGATCTCGTCGGCCAACAGAAGGTTGCACATGACCAAACCCTCGCGGAATTCAAACGTTTCCTTCTGGCGGTTGTAGATATTAAAGCCTGTGATGTCAGATGCCATAATGTCGGGAGTAAACTGAGCGCGATTAAAAGAAAGTCCGCTGACGCGCGACAGCGCCGATGCCAAAGAGGTCTTGCCCGTGCCGGGAACGTCCACAATCAGCACGTGAGCCCCTGCCAAAAGGGCGGTCATCAACAAGACCACTTCCCCATGCTTGCCTACAATCACGCGATCGATGGCGGCCACAGCCTCCATCACCTTTCCGTGCAACGTTCCACTCAACTGTTGTTCGCTCATATTTTGCCTCTTTCTCCTATAAATTTCCGTTTCCGGATGCAGGAAAATATAAATAATATACCAATTTTAGTATACCATATTTCCCGTCAAATGCAAGGGCATCCCCTTAATATTTACAAACAAGATACATCTTGTGAATATTACACAAAACAGGAAAAACCCCTGACAATGTCAGGGGTTTTTCCTTATTTTAATGAGTCATTGATGGATCAATATCTCTTTTTGAGGTACAGTACGCAGAATACTACGCCGCCGCCGCCCAAAACCAGAACAATGATAGCTATAACTGCAATCACCGTTGCGGTATTATTGGGCTTTTCTTCGGAAGCAAAGTCGGATCGTAGCCATGTCGTTCTGTGAGCCAAGGAGTTG
>JAZQUX010000166.1:0-2699 GCA_045631585.1 Eubacteriales bacterium
ACCCCTCCCCCATCCGCTCCACGAAAGATAGATAGCCCCAAGTAGGAAATTTCGCGGGTTTCGCAAGGGCATTAGGCCCTTAAGCTGATTTTCTTTCGTCATTTCTTTGTTCAGCGACAAAGAAATGGCATCATGCTGGCACAGTGCAGCGCGAAGCTATATTTCGTAAACGAAATTCCAAGTTTTGCTCGCCCGCTCAACACGGGCGTCATGCAAGCATGAACACAAAACTTGCAGTATGCGCGTCAAATTGGGAAGTTGTCTGAAACTTAGATGCCCCCCACGGCCCCCCGAATCTAAAATTACAGAAGGAAAAATTATGGAAAACACAAGAAGAGTTGGTACCATCTCCCGCGGCATCCGTTGCCCCATCATTCGTCAGGGCGACAATCTGGCCGCCATCGTCACAGAAAGCGTCATTGAAGCCGCTAAGAGCGAAGGCTTCGAGTTGCGTGACCGCGACGTCATCTCTATCACCGAATCCATCGTCGCCCGCGCGCAGGGTAACTACTGCAGCGTCGAGGACATTGCCGCTGACGTCAAGGCAAAATTGGGCGGCGGCACGGTCGGCGTTATTTTCCCCATCCTGTCCCGCAACCGCTTTGCGATCTGCTTGCGCGGTATCGCCAAGGGCGCAAAGAAAATTGTACTCATGCTGTCCTATCCCTCTGACGAGGTGGGCAACGAGCTGGTCAGCCTCGACAAAATCGATGAGGCGGGAATCAATCCTTACAGCGACGTTCTGTCGCTGGAGAAGTATCGCGAGCTGTTCGGTGAGAACAAGCACGCATTCACCGGCGTTGATTATGTGGAGTATTACGGAAATCTGATCCGCGAGTGCGGTGCCGAGGTCGAGATTGTGTTTGCCAATCAGGCCAAAACCATTCTGGACTATACCGATCATATCATCAACTGCGACATCCACACCCGCGCGCGCACCAAGAGAATCCTCATGGCGGCAGGAGCTAAGGTGGTCTGCGGTTTGGATGATCTGATGAACGCACCCATCAATGGTAGTGGCTGCAACGAAAAGTATGGTCTGCTTGGCTCCAATAAGTCCACCGAGGATAAGATCAAGCTGTTCCCCCGCGAGTGCCGCGACCTGGTTTTGGATATTCAGGATCGCGTGATGAAAGAAACGGGCAAGCACGTTGAGGTTATGGTGTACGGCGACGGCGCCTTCAAGGATCCTCAGGGTAAGATTTGGGAGTTGGCTGACCCGGTCGTTTCTCCCGCCTTTACCGACGGTCTGATCGGCACCCCCAACGAGCTCAAGCTCAAGTACTTGGCCGACAACGATTTCAAGGATCTGTCGGGCGACGAGCTCAAGGCAGCGATTTCCGAGAGCATCAAGAAAAAGAGCGACAACCTGGTGGGCAATATGGCCTCTCAGGGCACCACGCCCCGTCAGTTGACCGACCTGATCGGTTCTCTGTGCGACCTGACAAGCGGCTCGGGTGATAAGGGTACCCCCGTCGTTCTGGTGCAGGGCTATTTCGATAACTATACCAACTGATATAAATCAACGTCAAGGGGACTCAAATGCGAGCCCCCTTGACTTTTTTTCGGTTCTGTATTATAATAAATAAAATGACAACAAAAGGAGGGATCGCGGTGCATCTGCAAGAATCGGGTGAAATGTATCTGGAAACCATATATACCTTGACACAGACCAAGGCAGCGGTTCGCTCCATCGACGTGTGCGAATCCATGGGCTTTTCCAAGCCCAGTGTCAGCCGTGCGATCGGCCTGCTCAAAGCGGGCGGCTTTGTCGCGGTGGATGAAAACGGCTATCTTTCCTTGACCGAACAGGGAAGAGCCGTTGCTGAGCGCACCGTGGAACGCCATACGCTGCTCAAAACCTTTTTTGTGCGTTTGGGCGTCGAGGAATCGACCGCCGATGCCGATGCCTGCAAGATCGAGCATCACATCAGCGACGAGACCATGGCGGCATTGAAAAAGTATCTGGAAACGTTGAAATGAGAATAAAAACATAAAAACCGCAGAGGATTTTCTGCGGTTTTGTGGTATAGTGATCTTGGTGATATAAATGGAAATAGTGAAAAAAGAAAAGACATACGTTTGAAACAGTCTCAAATCCGCTACGATGGTACTACGACGAATGATATGCAGAGGAATAGGGGCAAGGGCTTTGCCCTGTGCCGTTGTAATACAAAGGCGAAACTGGCGGAAAACAGAACGATAAATAAGAATTTGACGGGGTTGCTGTATGGTAAAACTGATAAAAAGATGTCCAGAACATGTGATGGGATACAAAGAGTATTGTCAGGAATTGTATGATAACCATGTCATCTATTTTAGACCCACGAACCCAAAGAATATTGATGATGAATGGTTTTTTCGCACCAAATTATGGTATGACAGGAAGGAGCAGGGATTGGTAGAAGGCCAACCCGTCAGTTTTCACTATTGGGCAATTGACAACGACAAATTCATAGGAGAATTTCAACTCAGAACGGAATTCCCCGAAAAGGTAATGTTGGACATTGGAAGCATAGGTTATGCAGTAAGAGTGTCAGAGCAAGGAAAAGGCTATGGCAAAGAGATTCTTCGCCTTGGTTTGGAACTCGCAAAGCAGCATGGAATGGAAAAAGTGTTGCTGACAATCAACGATGAAAACACAGCCTCTATTCATGTATGTGAAGCATTGGGTGGTATCTGGAAAGATACCATAGAAG
>JAZQUX010000167.1:0-3369 GCA_045631585.1 Eubacteriales bacterium
ATTTCGCTCATAGCCATCATCCCACTCGCTCTTTTCAATCTCATAAATACAAAGTGCTTTCAAATCTTCCTCCAAGGCTAGCGCAGGAGGCTTTACATCGCAAAATGCCACTTGTCTTTGAGAAATGACAACAGGGTCAAACACAAACAAGAATTGATCCCCACGCTGAATTCCAAACACTTCACTTGCATGCTTCGTCAGCGTCACTGCATCTGTTCCACCGGCAGAAATGCATCTCGATAGCTGATCACACAACGTAACTAGCGGCACGCTTTGCCATTGTTCATGGTATTCAAAATACAGCCGCTGTACTTGGTGTTGGGCGACCATTGAGTAACTCTTCTCGGCAAAATGGTTGATCAAAAAAGAAAGACGAGAGCCTACCTGTTCGGCGCCTTTCTCGTCTTTGCCCTCATATACAAGGTTATCACGATCGTCAAGCAAATAACTGCCCAACTCATCCACTGCGGGAACACCCATTTTCATTCGCTCCAATCGATCCGCCACGGTGCTATCCAAGTAGATCTCATTACCAAACTCTAATTGATATAAAGGCTCCGTGCCGTTCAACTGCACACCACTTTCTTGCGTCGGTTCGGAATCAATTGTGCCTTCCAAATCGGCCACCGAAAGATAAATAGCAAGCGCCAAAAGCGAGAGAACAATCACACAGCACCCAATAACGATCCAAAGCTTATTATTGAGCACCGTCTGCGTCCTCCTTCGTATCAATGCGGATCTCAGAATCCACAACCTCGGGTTCGGGGTTGCGGCCCATTTCACTTACATCCAAGCCGGGCTTTGCCTCGGGCTTATTCACCACGCCGGGTTCCTTAATAGACGGAATTTTCTCAACATTCGGTTCACCCCTAGGAGACTCCTCTTTATTTCCTTTATCAACGTTTCCGTTGCTGCGCGACTTATGGGAAAGAACCCCTAAGGCGATCGTTCCGATAACGGTAACGACTGCGAGAACACTTACGATAATTTTGATTTTTTTGTTTTCCATACTAGTCCCACCTTTCTTTATATTGTGATTCAAATTCAATCGGAATTGAAACCGTGGCAACAACCTCTCCGAACACCTCGAACGGAACCGCAATCACATAACTGACCTTAACACCAAAAGCGTGCTCGGATAAAGCTACCACCTCGGGAAACGAAGCCGTATATGCATTCTGCGTCCTCACATATGACAATTCCGCCTTTGTCCCCCTCACCAGTTCAATCGCATCGATATATGCCACATACGGCTCTCCCTGCTTCAAAGCATCATAATGTTCAATGGCATACTTGGTAATATAGCTATCTACGATCAGCTTGGCCTCTTTCTTCGCATGAACTCCTATATGATAAAGCTGCGCATACTGCATAGCAATCGCCACCAGCATCATAGCTACCAGGATACAAACGCAAGTGAGAACGTAACTGAAACCCCGTTTGTTGTTCAAGGATCTTTTCAAATGCGCCACCTCACTTCCAATACATGCGAGATAGTCCCGACTTTGTAACAGTCACTTCGAATGGCAATTCAAAGCCGCCAAACCCCGGCAAGATCATTTCGGTCGTAAGCGTGACCGAGATAACGTCGCCAAGCTGAACTTTACCCGTGGCATAGTCAAAGTAGGTTGCCGAGAACTCAACCGTTGGAGTAAAACCCGCTTCTGCACAGAGTTCTGCAAACCTTGCTTCGACCTCGGGACCGATCCGTCCCGTGACGGTCGCCACTTCCAAAAGCTCATTGCACATATACGTCATATCCTGCCTGAGAGTGACCATCGACCAAATGCTGATAATCAAGACTAAAACAAGAGCGATGACGAGAACCGCCACCGCTACGTCGATATAGCCTTCTGCTTTTTTGTTTTTGAGTGTTTTTAACACGGGTGCACCTCCTTAAAAGAGCGTTCCCATCGAAGTCAGAAGCACCTGTCCGAGCACCGCCACTAAGATCAAGATAAAGCAGAAAAGAAGTGCCATTGAGAGCTTACGCACCTTGCGAGGTACTGCGTTTGCCTGCGCCTTGAGCTGCTCTCGCTGATAGTCAGCAAACTTCAGCGCAGTAGTTCCCCAATACACTTCCATATCGTCACCACGGACAACACCGATCAGACCTCTTGTTACATCGCTCATCATCGTACTACCCACACGGCTTTCAAGTCTTGTGAGTGCCACTTCCTCGTTACCCGAGCGCATATCCGCGATGGTGATCTCAAGCTCCTCCTTGAGTTCGGGGCAAGTGGTGTCCTTGAAGGCTTCGAGGGCATAGATCGCTCCCTTTTGGTGCTTCATCGTCTTTTCGATAGAGCCGACAAGTCGGGGCAATTCGTACTCGATCTTCTTTCGCTTTGCCGTAATCATCTTGGTTACTTTCTTGGATTCAGAGAAGTACATAACAACGGCAACAAACACAATAAAGAGACCGAGCAGTTTGAAAATGAGGAAGGCGGGGATAGCGAGAAGCCCGATGGCTACCGCCTTGACGATGGCATTTGACACATACAGTTCCGGGGTAATATCCATACCCGCAGTTCTGAGGTCTGCTTCAAGCTGTGCCTTTTTGTACTCATTGAGCTTGATCTTCTCCGAGAGCTTGGTTGCAAACTCTTTGAGGTAGATTTCGATGATGCTCGTTTTCTTGTCGCCCTTCTTACCGAGGTTGTTAGCCGCTTTGGATGCTTTCATCGTGGGAACCTTCATCAAGTCCGCAAGAATACAGCCGATACCCACCGCCGCAAAGAGACCGATGAAAATCTGTAAAATAATCATTCTGTTTTCCTCCTTTTAGCGTTTGTATTCAATGGGTTTCGTGATCTTGTTCATACGGATAGCGGTAACGATAATAACCACACCGCTGATAGCGAGAACGACCTTGCCAAAGGTTGTGTTCATCAGTGCATTATACCAATCTCTGTTGAGACAGTACAGAAGCGGGATGTTGGCAACCACCATACATACCATCATCCAATACTCGCGGCGTGTTTCCGAAAGCATCGTCTTGAGTGAGTTGTTGACAAGTCGCACGTCGGTCAGCTTGGATACTACGGGCATCAAGGTGTCCTTGAGGGTTCTGTCTTTCTGACACGCGATAAGGGTGTCGCACCATTCCTCATAGATACTGTTCTTGACCTTTTCTTTCAGATTGTGGATAGCGCCGCGAATATCAGGAGAAATAATGGTTGCTTCTGCGATGAACTCCTCAAAAATACCCTTGATAGGCGGCTTCAAATAGGAAAGGTTCTCCTGCACCGCACTTACAAGGTTGTCGCTTCGGATATATGAGGTGGTGATAATAGAAAGAGCCGTTTCAAGCTCTTGTCTGACCTGCGTTTCATAGATAGCAATCGCTTTGGTGAGGTAGGCAAAAGG
>JAZQUX010000168.1:0-6249 GCA_045631585.1 Eubacteriales bacterium
AGCGTGACAGGCTAGCGCTCTAACCAACTGAGCTACCAGGCCATCTTTTTCACAACGGGAATATTATATCACACGCCTCCTTTATTGTCAAGCCTTTTTTTATCTTTTTGAAAAAAATTTCATTTTTCTTGCAATTGGTCGAATTTATGCGCTCGCCCCCTTTTCTTTTTGACGATTTTGTGGTAAAATATATATATATCCGAGATTGTGAGGTGTTTTCATGAACATTTTAATCTGTGATGACGAGCGCGACATTGTTGCCGCGCTGGAAATATATCTGCGGGCAGAGGGTTACACAACGTTTTCCGCGTACAACGGTCAGGAAGCTCTGGATATCTTTGCCCGCGAGGAGATTCATCTGGTGTTGATCGATATCATGATGCCCGTCATGAACGGCATGGCCGCCATGTCCGAGTTGCGCAAGGTCAGCAATGTTCCGGTCATTCTTCTGACGGCCAAAAGCGAAGAGTCCGATATCGTACAGGGGCTGAACCTTGGAGCGGACGATTATGTCACCAAACCCTTCCGTCCTGTGGAGCTGTTGGCGCGCGTTCGCTCGCAGTTGCGCCGTTTCACAAAGTTAGGCGGCTCCACACAGGAAGAATTGCCCGACGAGCCGCTTTTGCGTGTCGGCGGCATTTGCATGAACGACAAGCAAAAGTCCGTCACCGTTGACGGTGAGACCGTTTCGCTGACCCCCACCGAGTACGATATTCTCCGCTTCTTAATGCAACACCCCGGAGAGGTTTTCTCCCCCAAGGAGCTATACCGTCGGGTCTGGGGAGATGATCCCTTTGGTGCGGAAAACACGGTGGCCGTCCACATTCGCCATCTGCGCGAAAAGCTGGAAATCAGCCCGTCCGAGCCTCGATTTCTCAAAGTCGTTTGGGGACAGGGCTATAAAATGGAGCTTTCTCCATCTTCCAAGAAAGGAGACGTTGACGCACAATGAAAACCGCGTCTGCCGTAGAAAAAAAACGTCCGTCATTGTTTACTCTCGGACTGGTCAAAGGCACCTCCCTCTTTCTTGGCTGCATTTTGCTTCTCGTTTCCCTGTTTAGCATCACGTCCGTAATTCTCTTGGCCGAATTCGGATTTTACACAGGCACGTTTGAATCGACGCAAGAGGAAGTGTATACCCACATGGGCAAAACCATGGCGGAGCAGACCTTGAGAGATGCATACAACGAAATACAGCACCCGTATGACGAGACTTACGCCGATATCGAGCAATATGACATGCTCATCACCACCTCGCTGTTGCGCCGTTTCAGCACCAAAAACGTGCTGATCACCATCACCGACGAAAACAATTATATCATTGCTTCTACCTATCGCGGCGAGGCGATCCATTATGAGGGAACCACCTCGGTCGTTCTGTATCATGATAACATCAACGATCCTGTGGAGCGCTTCATCCACTTTGTCATTCCCTCCGAAAAGGAAAGCTCCGGTATTTTTTATATTCTTGACCTTTGGCTGGCGCAAGTATATGGCCAACGCTTTTTGCTCATTGCTACCGGATTTATCTCTTTTATAGCCTTCGCCGTTCTTTTCGTTCTTCTTTTGTGTGTGGCCGGACGCCATCCGAAAGAGGATAAGCCCCGTTTGAACGTATTTGACCACATGCCAACCGACATCATGGTCGCACTTTACGCCGGCTTCGGCTTTGGGTTGACACTTCTTTTGATGCACGTATTTGAACGCTGGGACCCTGTGCTCATTGTTCCCGCAACGCTGTTGATCCTCATTTCCGCGCCCTTGATTCTGTTGTTCTGCATGAGCTTTGCCACCCGTTGTAAATGCCGGGTTCTGTTGCAAAACACCGTCATTTTCCGCCTATTGCGAGTCATTTGGTGGGTGATGTGCTGGTTTTGGACCAATGCACTTTGCCCGTTGGGTCGCACGTTCCATCAGGTGCTGGGCGGTTTGCCTATCGTGTGGAAAACCGCCACGGCGCTGTTTGTAATCTCTTTTATCGAATTTATGGCGCTTTGGTTTGTGCCCACCCGAACCAAACTGCTGTTGTATTGGCTGATCGAATCCTTCGTTTTGGCCATCATCCTGTTGTTCTTCGCGCTTTTGATGCACCGCCTGAAAGCGGGCGGCGCGGCCTTGGCCAAGGGCGACTTAAATCACAAGGTCGATGACAGCCGAATGGTCGGCGACTTCCGCGAGCATGCCCGTCATCTAAACAGCATCAGCCAGGGCATCAGCCATGCGGTCGAGGAGAGAATGCGGAGTGAGCATTTCCGAACCGAGTTAATTTCCAACGTCTCGCATGACATCAAAACGCCGCTGACGACCATCATCAGCTATATCAATTTGCTTCAGCAAGAAAAATTCGAGAGCGAAGCCGCAAAAAAATATCTTGAAACGCTGGATCGCCAGTCCATTCGCCTCAAAAAGCTGATGGAAGACTTATTGGAGGTGTCCAAGGCCTCCACGGGAAACCTGTCCATCGTGCCCACCGTTTGCGAGTTGGACGTCTTCCTCTCCCAAGCACTGGGAGAATACGAGGATCGGATGGAGGCGGCAAGCCTGACACCCGTCGTTCACATCGACACGCCCTCTTGTGTGATCTTGGCGGACGGACAGCTCCTTTGGCGCGTATTCGATAATTTGTTCAGCAACGTCGTCAAGTACGCCGCGCCTGATACCCGTGTGTATTTGGATTTGACGCAACAAAATGAGCAAGTTACCCTACTCTTCCGCAACATTTCCAAGGAGGAGCTCAACGTCCCGGCCGCCGATCTTTTGGAAAGATTTGTTCGCGGCGACCGATCCCGTCACACCGAGGGTAGCGGTCTTGGCCTTTCGATTGCCCAAAGCCTGACAGAACTCATGGGAGGCGAGCTTTCTTTGAATATCGATGGCGATTTGTTCAAGGTTTCCTTGACCTTCCCGTTGCACACGACATCGTGACGTCCCGTCAATATCAGTTATCTATGAATAAAAAGGACAGGAATTGTTACATTCTCTGTCCTTTTTATTTGCCTTGATTTGTTTTCCGTGAGAGGATGATGCGTAACATTGTCAAACAAAACATACGGCATACCTTTTTTGAGATATGCCGTATGTTCAACACAATCCTTTCGGGTACGATCCTGCTTTTTCACGAAAACCACAGATCAAACGCCGCGACTGCACCATACGAGAGTAGCGTCATGATTCCGGCCGCCATCAACGCTCCAACGGCAATGGCAAACATTGCCTTCCAAAAGCGCATTTTTATGACGGATGCGACAAGGACGCCTGTCCAAGTACCGGTTCCGGGCAAAGGGATGCCAACAAAAAACGCCAATCCCCAAAATTCAAAACGTTCGACTTTGTCGCGCGAGCGCTCGGCCTTTCTTTCCAGCCATGCCGCAAACCTTCTTGTCCATCGGATGCGATGCATCAAGGACAGAATCCAACGATACAGCAAAAGCAAGAGCGGAACAGGCAACAAATTTCCGATCACCGCAAGGCAAAACGTCTGCCAAGCAGCCAATTCCAGTCCGGCGCCCAACGGAACAGCAAGACGCAATTCAATAATCGGAATCATAGAACAGAAAAACACGCAAAGCTCACGCCCAACCGTATCCAAAAAAAACGATTTGATGGCTTCAATCATATCAGCATCCTCCTTTCGCCAGTCGTAGTATTATTTCTTGCCTCGGAGCAAGGGAGACAGCGGCTTGTAAATCAAACAGGTAATCAGCGTGTCCAACAGTCCTTTGAAGCAAGTAAAGGGAACGTTAAACACAAGCAAACACATCAAAAGACCGTCCATACCGGGCACAATGGCTTGATACATCCCGACAATGGTATCGATCGGCATCAGTTTTCCGTAAATCGGATAGGTCACAAAATAGTTAATCGGTAAGCTGATCAGACCCATCATAACCGATCCCAGGATCGAGGACAGAATTGCCGCCTTGCGGGTTCGGCGAAAGCGATACGCCAGCCCCGCCGGCAAGACCAAGCAAACGCCAAGCAAAAAGTTGCTCAGCTCGCCCACTCCGCCTGTGGTGGTCATAGGAAGATTGATCAAATTTTTTATCAAGCAAACGAGCACGCCTGACCCGGGCCCCATACTGAAGGAAGCAATCAAGGCAGGCAACTCGGAAAAGTCAAGTTTAATAAAGGCCGGCATGAAGGGAACGCTGAAGCTCAGCATCATCAAAACCGTTGCCGCCGCACTCAAAACGGCCGTCACCGTCATATAACGCACGTTGGATACGCGCTTTCTTGTAGCACTCATGATTATTCTCACTTTCTTTTACATCGATATGATCGAGAAAAAGAAGCCCCTCGCATCGTGCGAGGATAGGGGCAGCAACCTTGCTACCCTACTCTCTTTTCCCATCCGGACTGTCACACGCTTGCATCCCAACAGGGGCAAGCATGCGAATTCGACAGCGTCGAATTCTACCGTCGGTTCGGGAATTTCACCCGATCGGCTCACAAGGAGTTCGCAGACTATACTGCCGGTATGGAATTCCACCAATCCCCAAAGTATATAAGACGGCGCTCTGCCCCGAAGGACAGAGCGCCGTTGATGCGGACTCAGCCGCACACGACAGCTCTCAACGGAAGGCTGTCAAAAGATTTCTGTTTTGGAATGATTATCCCTTGGCTTCCAGCATAGCCTCGAACTTTTCCGTGACGACGTCTACACGCGCCTCAGCGTTCGGAAGCTTCTTTGCATAATAGGAAGCGTAATCGTGGTTGGGGGAGCTACCAGTCAACAAATCGCGCATGGTATCCGTGAACCACTGGTTGCCGCCGTATACGTAAGCAAAGTCAAGAATCATGCTCTGCTTGATCAAGTCAACCATCTGCTTGGAGATGGGGTCCTTGGTATAACGGTTCTTGAGCGCAACCTCAAAGTAAGCGGGCGTCACCTGACGGTAACCCTCAGCACTCATAGACTCCAGAATGGTACCAACGTAGTCCAGATCCGAGCAGGTGTTAGGAATGACGAAATAACGGTCGGTATAACCGGCGTAGTACTGATCCTGCGTGTCATCCAGCATGGGATAAGGAACGATACCGTAGTCAACGTCATAATCGAGGAATACCTGGACGGCACTACCAATATGAACGGGGATGTAAATAGCCTGATGCTGACCAAACATCTTCTGTGCATCGGGGCGGGTTACGACGTAACCACCGTCATTCTCCCAAAGAACACTGTACATCTTGTCAACCAAGTCGTACATACGCTCGTCGTGACCGTTCAGAACCAGCTCACCCGTGTCAGGATCCTTCTGCACCAATTCAATGCCGAAGGACTCAGGCCAGCAGTACAGCTGAGAAGGAATCACGATACCAAAGGTATCATCGCCGCTCTTGCCCTCAATACCGGCATCGCCTTCGATATGAAAGTCCTCGATGGATACGAACATATCCTCCAAATACCAATCCATATCAAGAACCTGCTGATAGGGGAACTCCATCTCGTGGTCTTCCATCAGCTCCTTGTTGAAGAACACAGAGCTGGTAGAAAGCAGACCGCGGTAGGAAATAGAAGAAGACATCAGGTACATCTGACCCATAAAGGTCAAGGACTCCATGTTCTTCTGAGGCCACCAGGGCTTGGTAAAGTCAAACTGTTCCACTTCCAGCAAGTCAATCAGTACGTCCTCCAAGGACAGGTTGGCACCGTGAACGTCGTGCGTACGGGCAACGTCAAAGTCGGTTTGGTTGACGCTGATTTGGTTTCTGATCAGGTTGACGTGCTCTGCTTCCGAGCCGGTACCCGAGAAAATAGCCGAAATGGTAACACCAAAACGCTCCTCGGTCGAGCAGATGGCGCTGTAAACAGCGTTATCAATGACGCCACCCGTGCTCTCAGGAACCCAGAAGTCATTGAGGTACTGCTCAAGGAAGTACAGAATCACGAACTCTCTGCCGTAGTCGTAAGATTCGGGAAGCGAGTCGGGCACATCGTAAATGTCTGCGGGGTCTTCCGGCTCGTCCTTTCCGGGCTCTTCCGGCGTGGGATCTTCCTTGCCGGGCTGATCGGTATTGGGCTTATCATCGCCCGGCTTGTCGTCCGGCTGCTCCTGCTTATTATCCGTGCCGGGAGTTTCAGGCTCTCCGCAAGCGGCAAACAGAGGCAACATCAAGCAAAGCACTAACGCAACGAGCAGCACTCGCAGCCATTGCTTATACAATAACATTTTCATAGTTTCTCCTTATGTACAATGAAAAAGCTTCATGGTAAAAGCTATCCTTCACTGATCAGTCTTCTCCCATCTC
>JAZQUX010000169.1:0-3971 GCA_045631585.1 Eubacteriales bacterium
CGTTTTGGTTTGGAGTCCCGTTACGTTACCAAACTGCCCATCAACCCGCTGGGTCAGACGGCGCTGAACAAGCTGCGTGAGCAGGGCGTAGATACTTCCTACATCGTGCGCGGCGGCGAACGTTTGGGATTGAACTTCTACGAAAACGGCGCATCGGTCAGAGCGTCTAACGTGCTCTACGACCGCAAGTATTCTGCCATTTCGCAGGCGGATGTCGAGGAGTTCGATTTTGACGGAATCTTCTCGGATGCCGATTGGTTCCACGTTGCGGGCATTACCCCTGCCATCAGCCCCAAAGCGGCTCTCTTGGTCGAGGCGGCGATGAAAGCAGCCAAGAAGCATGGCGTGACGGTCAGCGTTGATCTCAACTACCGTGCCAAGCTCTGGACGCCTGAACAGGCGCAAGCGGTCATGATCCCCTTGATGCAGTACGTTGACGTTTGCATCGGAAACGAAGAGGATGCCGAGAAGGTGCTGGGATACAAGCCCGAAAACACCGACATCACCAAGGGTGAGCTTGATATCGAGGCCTACAAAGAGGTTTTCATCAAGCTCAAGGAAAGATTTGGCTTCAAGTACATCGGCTCGACTCTGCGCGAGAGCTACTCCGCGTCTGACAACGGCTGGTCGGCGATGATCTACGACGGCAAGGAATTTTATCGTTCGAGAAATTACAGCATCCACCTGGTTGACAGAGGCGGCGGAGGTGCCTCCTTTGCGGCAGGTATGATCTACGGCCTGCTCAACGGCATGTCGATCGCCGACACTTGCGAGTTTGCTACGGCATCTTCTGCCCTCAAGCAGACCATTGTGGGTGACTTTAACCTTGCTACGTTGGATGAAGTGAAAAAACTCATGGGCGGCGACGCGTCCGGACGAGTCAACAGATAAGAGGTGCCAAATGATTATTGATAACATTAAAAATGCAAGCAAATATTTCGGCCTCGGCAAGGGCTTTGAAGAGGCGCTGACCTTCCTTACCAACTACAACGGCCGGGCCGACGAGAAGGCCGATATTCCTGTGTGTGAGGGCGTGATGGTCAAGTGCCGCCCTTACATGACCAAGCCTGCACAAGAATGTGCGTTCGAGGCGCACGAAAAGTACGCGGATATCCATTTTGTGGTGTCGGGCTGTGAGTGCATCGGATACGCTCCGACCGGCTCGCTGACCGAAACTCGCCGCGATGAGAGTAAGGATATGATTTGGCTGGAGGGCGAGGGCGTCAATCTTCCTCTGAATGCCGGTGATTTTATGATCACCCTGCCGGATGACGCTCACATGCCTTGCATCCAACAGAACGAAAGCGTATTCTGCGCTAAATTGGTTGCAAAGATTTTACTGTAAGAGAGGAGAAATTAGGATGTCTTACCAAATGTCACTCAAAGAAAGAGTTATCAGCTACACCAAGGAAACGGGCATTCTGCCCTGCATTAAGCTGCACCACAAGGACGATTATATCGCTTACGCACAGGCGATGTATGATGGCGGTGCTCGCGTGATTGAGGTTACCATGACCACCCCCGGTGTCTTGGAGGCCATCGAGGCCATTTCGGATCATTTCGGCGACAAGCTGCTCGTCGCAGCCGGTACCGTGCTGGATCCCACGTCCGCCCGCGAGGTTATTTTGCACGGCGGTAGTATCATTGTCAATCCCTGCGTCATCGAGGACGTCATTGATCTGGCCAACCGCTACAATGTCCCCGTCTTTAGCGGCGCCTTCAGCGCAACCGAGGTCTTCAACGCCATGCGCGCAGGTGCGACCATGGTCAAGATTTTCCCCGGTGCATTGGGTGGTCCCAAGTACATGACCAACCTCAAAATGGTATTCCCCGAGGTCAATCTGATTCCTTCGGGCGGCATTACTCCTGAGAATGCCGGTGAGTTTATCCGTTGCGGCGCTTGCGCTGTCTCGGGTGCCCGTACCTTCATGGATTTCGATAAGATCGAGCGCGAGGGTCTGGTTTCTGTGACCAATCAGGTCAAGAAATTCATCGATATCATTGCTGAGGCCAAGAAGAACGTTCCGATCATTCCGTAAGCATGACAATTCCCCCGATGGCATGACACCACGCCGTCGGGGGAATTTGTATATAACCGTGATATCTCCCCCGTTGTTTTTCAGGAGAGTTTTTCTTTTTGTGCGGTATAATCTTCTGCTTTTTGCAGATACTAACAGCACAAATCTGTAAAACAAGGAGATTTTATATATAATGAAAGCCACAGGAATTGTGAGAAGAATCGATGACCTCGGCCGCGTTGTCATCCCCAAAGAAATCAGAAGAACGATGAGAATCCGCGAGGGCGATCCATCCCATATAACATTGACATCGTTCGACAGATTTTGTGTGGCAATACATAGTGTGGCGAAACGAAGAAAGTTAAAATAAGTTTTGAGGCGTTTTTGTTAAATATTGATTTTCAATTTACAATGTGTTATAATAAGAGGTGTAAAAGTAATAGGAGGTTATCATGAAAAAAAGCATTTTAGTATTTGTGTTGATGTTCTGCTTTTCGATACTATGTTCTTGCAATCAGAACCCAATTATGACAGATGATCCAATTATGACAGATGATAATAAAAATGAAGCCACAATAGACGCAGAAGTTGAAGAAAAAACGGTTCATATCAAACAAATTCTGTCTCGGTATATAGAGGGCGTTAATATTCTTGGAGATAGTGCCTGCGTGAAAATTATCGGTCCCGTGACGAAAGATGGTGATTTTTATACAATATTTGCTGATACTGTTCCTGAAAATGGTTGGGGAATAAAAAACGAAATAAGATTTTATATGCCCTCATCGGACCATGTGGAAAAATCATTTTCTGCTACATTTTCAAAAGATTACAGTATGCAATCATTACGTCAGTTTATAGCACTAACAATATTTGCAATCGAGCCAAATATTACATACGAAACAGCAGAAGTTGAAATGAACAATTTAATTGCTGACTACGATAATAAGTCCCCCAGCAATCTTTACATAGGTAACGAATATTACGTTTATGTTGCTCCTGCCAATATTGTCACAGGGTACACGGTCGAAGTTGTTCACATAAGCGAATCAAATGAGTCTATAGATGAATCAAAATATATAGAATTAGATCATGGTGCTATGGCATCAGAACTAAACAAAGGGATTACATGCTTTATTACGGCAACCCCCTATGAGATAATAGTTAATTATCCCTATGTATACATTAAAGCAGAAGATTCACAAAACAATAAGTACTATATCTCTGGAGTTTATAATGATGTACTGCAAAATGTTCAAATCGACAATCAATATAAATTTTATGTTGTATTATCTGGAAAGATTATTGAGAACGAAATCTATTGTGGATTGCATTTTTTTGAATAATCATAAGATATTATAAAACAAATTAAATTAAGTATAAATCTCCTTATTTTGCAGATACTAACAGCACAAATCTGTAAAACAAGGAGATTTTTATATAAATGAAAGCCACAGGAATCGTGAGAAGAATAGATGATCTTGGCAGAGTTGTCATTCCCAAAGAAATCAGAAGAACCATGAGAATCCGCGAAGGCGATCCGTTGGAGATCTATACCGACCGCGAGGGGGAAGTGATTTTCAAAAAATATTCGCCCATTGGCGAGCTGACGGGATTCGCCTCGCAATACGCGGAAACGTTGCACAAAACGTGCGCGCTTTCTGTGATTATTTGCGATCGTGATGCCGTGATCGCTTGCTCCGGTGTCCCCCGCAGAGAATACGGGGACAAGGCGCTGTCGGATGAGCTGGAAAACATCATTAACAGTCGCTCGTTGTATGTCTGGCACGAAGGAGAGCCCAAGCTGCCCGCGTTGCCGACGGGGGATGCGTCGCACTTTATCAGTTGCGCCATGCCCATCATCAGCGAGGGAGATATTGTGGGCTGCGTCGTATCGCTACAGGCGATGGAGGGTAGCCGCGGTGCAGGTGTGCCGACGGGTGATGTGGAGGTCAA